>NZ_JAIOTY010000002.1:0-320021 GCF_019931275.1 Nitratidesulfovibrio sp. SRB-5
TCGGTCATCGAGATCATGACCGACGGCACGCGACTGGCCCCGCCTTTCCGGCGCGATGCCCTGGCCCTGCCCACCCGGCACCTGCCCAAGTACGACCACCTGGACAAGCGGCACTTCGTCAAGTAGCTGCCGCTGCCGCTGTTGCGATGCCCGGCCTTGCGCGCCGGGCATCGCCCCGCATCGGGATATGGAAAAAGACAGGCCCGCCCCTTTGGGGCGGGCCTGTCGCATTGTGGGGCGGCTGACCGCATCCGATCCGCCCATGCCGCCGGTAAGTCAGCTCCCCTGCCTGTCGCGCGAACGCACGGCATGGACGCCGTGCTTCTTCATTTTCTCGTACAGCGTGGCCCGCGAAACCCCCAGCGCGGATGCGGCCCTGGTGACATTGCCGCCCTGCTCGCGCAGGGCATTTTCAATGAGAGCGGCTTCGTTGTGGGCCAGAATGCCCGCAAGGTCGCTCCTGTCCTGCGGCAGCGGACAAGGCGCCACAGGGCCGGTGTGGGCCGGGCGTATTTCCGGGGGCAGGGCGCAGACGTCTATGGCGCTGCCTTCGCGCATGGTGGCGGCATGCAGGATGGCGTTGTGCAGTTGCCGGATGTTGCCGGGCCACTGGAACGATTGCAGCGCGGACACGGCGGCGGGGGTAAAGGTTACGCCCTCGTGGCCCATGCGTGTCAGGAAATGATGTGCCAGGGGCAGGATGTCCTCCTTCCTTTCACGCAGCGAGGGAATCTCTATGATGAAGGTATTGATGCGATAATACAGGTCTTCACGGAACGTTCCGGCGTGGACCATGTCCTTGATGTTCCGGTTGGTGGCCGCAATGAGCCGAAAGTCCACGGGTTCCGCCGTTACCGCGCCCACGCGGCAGATGGTGCGGCTTTCCAGCACGCGCAGCAGCTTTGCCTGCGCCTGAAGGGGCATGTCGCCTATTTCGTCCAGAAACAGGGTTCCGCCGTCTGCCAGCTCTATCTGGCCCATTTTCCCGCTGTGATGGGCGCCGGAAAAGGCACCGCGCACGTAGCCGAACAGTTCGGATTCGAAGAGATCCTTTGGAATGGCGGCGCAGTTGATGCTGACCAGCGGTCCGGCGGCGCGCGTGCTTTCGGCGTGCAGCGCGTGGGCCGCCAGTTCCTTGCCCGTGCCGGTGGCGCCCAGGACAAGGACCGGCGCATCCATGCGGGCGTAGCTGCGCAGGCGGTCCTTGAGCTGGTGCATGGAGGCGCTTTCGCCTTTCAGGCTGGCGAGCGAATACTGGGCATGCAGGGTGGCCGCCATGCGTCGCTTGTACTGGCTGAGCTTGTGCCCCAGCTGCTCTATCTTGTTGGAAAGGCGCTTCAGTTCGCTGGGGTCATTGAAGATGGCCTGCGAGATCATGCCGACGAGCACCCCCTCGGCATCGCGCACGGGAATGCGGTTGACCACCAGCTTCTGATCGGCCCGGGGACCGGGGATGCTGCACAGGTCGCCCATTTCGGCCTGGCCCGTGGTCATTACTTCCGGCGCGCGCGACGAGGGAATGACCTCGGTAATGTTCCTGCCGATGATGTCGTGGGGGCGCTTGCCCAGCAGTTCCGCATAGGCCTTGTTGGCAAACCGGATCACGTAGTCGGCGTCGCAATACAGAATGCCCATGGGTAAATGGTCGAATACCAGAAAAGTGACTGCGTCGTTGGCTATGGCATCATGCGTTTTGGACATGCGTAATCCTGTTGACGGTGTGGCTTTACATTGCGTTCCAGGAAGCACATGTGCATGTGGGGAACGCGAGTGGCTACTGCTGTTCTTGCGGTTTTTTTGCCGCGCGTTCACCAGTTGTTCGCGCAGACGTATGGTAAACCGACACTATTCTGAAAAAATGTCTGGGAGTCTGGACGGTTTTTGGTGCCCCGTGTCCGGGTGCTGTTGGATTCGAGTTGTGGCGGTACGGGCAACTTGCCAGCTTCACAAGATATTTTCAGTTTGTTCTAAAAATCTCAAGCGACGGCATGTCGGTTGCAACTTACTCGCCCAGAACGCGCCGCCCCTGGCCGGGGGGACGCACGTTGCGGAAAGACATGAAGGATACGGTGCCATGAAAACAGGGTGGACTGTATCGTGTCGGTCATGGGCATGTGATGCACATGGTCGATGATGGAAAACCATGTAGCACAAGGAGAGAATCCATGAAAAGAGCAGCCATGCTGGTAGCCGCGCTCCTCATGACCGTCGCGTTGGCGGCACCTGTACAGGCGGCCTACGATGGTCCCAAGATCAAGTTCCGCCTGGCGCACACCACGCCTCCCGGCAACCATATTACCCTTGCCTACCAGAAGTTTGCCGACCTGGTGGCGGAAAAGTCCGGCGGAAAGATCACCGTGCAGGTGTTCCCCAACGCCATTCTGGGCAGCGACCGCGTGCTGGTGGAAGGGGCGCAGAAGGGCACGCTGGAAATCGGCGTCAGCTCTACCCCGAACCTTGCCAACTTCTCCAAGCTGTATTCGGTGTTCGATCTGCCCTACATCACCTCGCCCAAGTTTCAGAAAAGCCTGTACGCCGCCATCGATCCGGGCGGCACGCTGAACGACTACTTCCTGAAGGTGGCCAATGACGTGGGCCTGCAACCCATCATGTACGCGGAATACGGCTACCGCCACTTCGTGTCCGTGAAGCGCCCGCTGGGCAAGGCCTCGGACCTTGCGGGGCTGAAGATGCGCACCACCGATTCGCCCGTGGAAGTGGGCGTGGCCAAGGCGTTGAACACCAACCCGTCGCCCATCGCCTGGGGCGAAGTGTATACCGCCCTGCAACAGGGCACCATCGACGCCGAAGGCAACACCTTTCCCCATCTGTTCGGCGCCAAGCACCATGAAGTGCTGAAGTACGCCATCACTTCCGCGCACAACTACTGCATGCAGGTGGCCATGGCCAACAAGGCATGGTGGGATGGGCTGCCCGACGCCGCCAAGCAGGTCATCAACGCGGCCGCCCGCGAGGCCACCCAGTATCAGCGCGATGTGCTGTACCCCGAAAACGAAAAGGCCGCCCGCGAAGGCTTCATCAAGGCCGGCATCACCATTCACGATGCCACGGACGCGGAAATCGACGAATTCCGGAAGCTGACCCGCCCGGTGTGGGACACCGTGACCCTGCCGGCCGATCTGATCAAGCTCGTGCAGGACACGCAGAAGTAGCATTGCGCGTTCGGCCCGAAGGGGGGAGGGGCGAGCCTCCCCCCTGTTCTTTTGCCTGCCCGCCATCTTCCGGAGACCATGCACATGTCTGAAAGAAACACATTTTCCTGGGCAACCGCCAACGAGTGGCTGGAAAAACCCTTCCTGGTAGCGGGGCTGATGGTCATGATCCTGGCCATCACCTACCAGACGGGCTTCCGCTATTCCATGGCCACGATCAACGAAATGCTCAACGACGCGGGAACGGTGGCCTTCCTGGCCCGGTTCGTCGACGTCGAGGGGCTGAAAGCGGGGCTGCAACGCATCATCGGCTGGTCGGTGTGGTCCGAGGAACTTTCCCGCTACCTGTTCATCTGGATTTCATACCTTGCCGTTCCCCTGGCCATCATGAAGCGCAGCAACATCCGCGTGGACGTGCTGTGCGCCAAGCTGCCGCCGCGCGCGCAGGGCATGGCCTGGGTGGTGGTGGACGTGTGCACCCTCGTGCTGACGGGGGCGCTCTGCTACATGGGTTTCGGCCATGTGCAGATGCAGATCGCCATGCCCCAGACCACGCCTGCCATGGGCATCAAGTATTTCATCCCGTACCTGATCCTGCCGGTGGGCTTTTTCCTCATGACCCTGCGCACCGTGCAGGATTTGGTGCGACAGGCGCGCACCATGCCCGCCCTGGACGTGGCGGGCGGGGTGGCCTGCGGCTTGCTGCTGTTTCTGCCGGTGCTGCTTTCCGACCAGTGGAGCGCGGTGTGGCTGCTGTTCGGCTACTTCGTGCTGTTCCTGCTGGTGGGGGTGCCCATTGCCTTTTCGCTGGGGCTTGCCACCATCGCCACGGTGCTCGGCGCGGGTACGCTGCCCCTGGAATACCTTGCGCAGATCGCCTTCGTTTCCATCGACAGCTTTCCGATCCTGGCCATTCCGTTCTTCATCGCGGCCGGGGTGTTCATGGGCGCGGGCGGTCTTTCGCGGCGGCTGCTGGCCCTTGGCGATGAACTGGTGGGCGCCCTGCCCGGCGGCATGGCGCTGGCCACCATCGTGACCTGCATGTTCTTTGCCGCCATCAGCGGATCCGGCCCGGCCACGGTGGCTGCCATCGGCAGCATCACCATTCCGGCCATGGTCGAGCGCGGCTACGACAAGTTCTTCGCGGCCGCCGTGGTGGCGTCCGCCGGGTGCATCGGCGTGATGATCCCGCCGAGCAACCCCTTCGTGGTGTATGGCGTGGCCGCGCAGGCCTCGGTGGGCAAGCTGTTCCTGGCGGGCATCGTGCCCGGCGTGCTGTGCGGGCTGGCCCTCATGGCGGTGGCCTATTACATCTCGCTGAAGAAGGGCTGGCGCGGCGAGGCGCGGCACCGCGACTTCCGCTCGGTGATGCGGGCCATGTGGGAAGCCAAGTGGGCGCTGCTGGTCCCGGTCATCGTGCTGGGCGGCATCTACGGCGGCATCATGACCCCCACCGAGGCGGCGGCGGTGTCCGCCCTGTACGGCATGATCGTGGGCCTGTTCATCTACCGCGAGATCACCTGGCGCGGGATGTGGGACTGCATGGTCGAATCGGCGCAGACGTCGTCGGTGATCATCGTGTTGATGGCCATGGCCACCCTGTTCGGCAACATCATGACCATCGAGCAGGTGCCCGACCACATCGCGGCCATGATCCTGGGCGTGACCAGCAACAAGATCGCCATCCTGCTGCTGATCAACGTGTTCCTGTTGTGGGTGGGCACCTTCATGGAGGCTCTGGCCGCCATCGTGATCATCACCCCCATCCTGCTGCCGCTGGTGACGAAAGTGGGCGTGGACCCCATCCACTTCGGGGTGATCATGGTGGTGAACCTGGCCATCGGCTTCATCACGCCGCCGGTGGGGGTTAACCTGTTCGTGGCCAGCAGCATCAGCAAGGTGAGCATCGGCGACGTGGTGCGGGCGGCCTGGCCGTTCCTGTTGGCCATGATCGCCCTGCTCATGGCCATCACCTATATTCCGGCCATCTCGCTGTGCCTGCTGTAGGCGGAGGCTGCATGCGGACCATACTGCTGGACGATGCGCTGCACGCCACCATGGAGGCCGAACGCCTGGCCCGCGCCGACGGCGGACTGCCTGTCTGCCTGTGCGTGACCGACGGCAGCGGCGACCTGCTGGCCTTCGTCCGCATGGACGGGGCGCCGGAACGACTGGTGCCCATCGTCATCGCCAAGGCGTATACGGCGGTGCGCATGCGAGCCACCACGGAAGCCTTCAGGAAGCGGCTGCTCGACGGCGGCCTGACCCTGAACGACTTCTGCGATCCGTTGCTGACCAGCCTGCCCGGCGGGGTGCCCCTGCTGGCGGAGGATGGCCGGTGCGTGGCTGCGGTGGCCGTGAGTGGCCGTGCGCTTGCCGACGATGCCGCGCTGGCGGCGACGTATGCCCGCCTGTTGCGAGAACGGTTGGACCCGGCCCGGGGAGCGGACTGAGGCCGGAGCCCGCGCATGGCGTGCAATGCATGTCGGCGCCCATGCGCACAAACAAAGGCCGCCCCTTCGGGGGCGGCCTTTTCTCGCATCTGCCGTGCCAGTCGCGTGGCCGATGAGGGGGCTAGAGAATCTCCACCCCGTCCCCGGTGACCAGCACCATGTATTCCCAGCGGATGCCGCCCCATTCGGGGTAGTACAGGCCGGGCTCCACGGTCACGATCATGCCGGGCTTCAGGATCATTTCGTTGCGCGGGTTCAGGCTGGGCGGCTCGTGGGTTTCGAGGCCTATGCCGTGGCCCAGCGCGTGGGTGAAGTGGGCGGCCACGCCCTGCGCCTCGAAGTGGGCGCGCGCGGCGCGGTAGGCGTCGGCCACGGGCAGGCCGGGGCGCATGATCCTTATGGCCTCGGCCTGGGCGGCCTTGGTCTGTTCCAGCGCGCGGGAGAAGTGGTCGGCGGGCTTGTCGCCCACCCAGAAGGTGCGGGTCTGGTCCGAGTTGTACAGGTCCAGCCGCGCGCCCACGTCCACCAGCACCGGGCAGTTTTCGGTCAGGGGCACGTCGCCGGGGGCGTAGTGGGGCAGGGCGGCGTTGGGGCCAACGCCCACGATGCTGGAGAAGGCCAGTTCGCTGGCGCCATGTTCGCGGAAGAACTTTTCTATGTCCCAGGCGATTTCCGCTTCGGTGCGACCGGGCACGAGGATGCCGGGCACCCATTCCATGAGCTGGTGGTTCAGCGCGGCGGAACGGCGCATCAGCTCGATTTCCTCGGGTTCCTTGATCACCCGCATTTCCTCGACCATGCCGTCGGCCCGTTCCATGGTCAGGCCGGGCGAGACCTTGTCGAAGAAGTCCAGGGTCACGGCGCGCGCCTCGAAGCCCACGGTGCCGCGCACCTTGTCCTTGAGCAGGCCGTTGATCTGGCCCGGCGCATCGCCGGAATAGATGAACACGCGCTCTTCGGGCCACAGGCGGCGGGCCGCGTCGAGGTAGCGGGGGTCGGTGCACAGCCAGTCGTTGCCGTCGGCGGTGACGATGAGGTACCCGGCGCTCTCGTTCAGCTGCACGTCGTGCAGTTCGAAGCCGGAAAGGTAGAATCGGTTGGCCGCATGGCTGACCAGCAGGGCGGACAGGCCTTTTTCGCGCATGGCGGCGCGCAGGGTTTCGCGCCGCGCCTCGTAGCGTTGTGCATTCATGGTGTGTGCCTCGGAAATGGAACCGGTATTGGTGGGAAAAATGAGAAGCGTATTGCTGGGGTGGCGCACTCCGCCACGCCAACGACGAGTTTCCCACAATGAAGAAGTTTGGGGGGAGGGGTTCGGGGAGGGAGGCCCTTTCACGCTCTGCGGACGCCATCCGCGCGTTGCGGTCCCTATCCGTAAGGCTCGCAATCTCGCCTAACGGCTAGGGCAAGGTTCGCGCGGTGCGCTCACCCAACGGCTGCCGCAAAGGGACCCCTTTCCGTTGCCTCATTATCTCATCAAATTTTATACGTCGTTTCCTCTTCGCCGAGCACCATGCGCCCGGCCCATTCCACGCCCTGCATGACCGAATGGTCCATGTTGGCGGCCTCGTATTTCCACCCGCCGAAGCGCCCGCGCGAGTATATGCCGTGCGCCTCCAGCCACGGCTGGATGCGGCGCAGGGCGGCGTCGCGCCCCAGGGTGGGCACCGGGTAGCCGTAATCCACGGCAATGGACCACCGCGACGCGATGCGCTCCCGCTCGTCCGGATGGAGCATGGAGGTGTGTACAAGCCCCTCCACGGTCTTGTCCATCAGGGTGTCCAGCTGTTCCGGCTTGTGCACGGACCACGAGGTCTCGGCCATCAGCGCGCGCTGCTGGCCGGGCCGGGCCGCGTTGTTGGGCGAGTAGTTGTGGAAGTTGGTCAGGCGGTAGAAGGGCGCGTTGGATTCCGGAAAGTACATCCAGCAGGTGTCGTCCTTGCGGATGTCCTCAGGCCGCATGTCGTCCACGCCAACCCCGGCCACGTACACGCCGTTGCGGGCCAGTTGTCCGGCGGCGGCGCGCAGGTCGTCGCCCACCATGGCGGCGGCTGGCCCCGCGCCGATCTGGTCGCGGACAAGGAGGTCCAGCGGGCCGGTGGCCAGCATGTGGTCGTAGGTGATGGCCTGGCCGTTGCCCGTGCGCACGGTGCGTTTTGTCGGATCAACCGCCGTCACGGGGGTGTTCAGGCGCACCTTGTCACCCAGACGCGCGGCCAGCCGGGTGAAGATTTCTCCGGTGCCGCCGTGCAGCGGAAAACGGAACAGGTTGTTGGGGCCCCAGCTCACGTTGTCCAGTTGCAGCACCAGGTTGCGCAGCACCATTTCAAGGTCGATGACGCTGACCCGCTCGCCGATCCACTGGTAGCTCATCAGTTCGGCGGGGGTGGCCCACACCTTGAAGTTGTAGGGCCGCATGAAATGTTTGGCGATGCCCGCGCCAAAGACGTATTCGAACCATTCCGCAAAGTTGGTGGGCGCCTGTTCGCGCCGGTTGCCGGGCAGCAGGGCCTGCACGCATTCCCACTGCATTTCCGGCGGCAGGTGGCGGATGTTGTTCTGGAAGGGGTAGGGCACCCAGCGCCCGGCGATGCGCACCCGCGCGATGCGCATGTGCTCCAGATACTGGCCGTCCAGCAGGCTTTCCACCAGGTTGTCGAAGTAGGCGTAGTGCGAGAACACCACGTGCCCGCCGATGTCCCAGGTGAACCCCGCCGCGTCGCGGAAGCTGGCGGCCAGCCCCCCGGCGTAGGGGTTGCGCTCCAGCACCAGCACGGAGTGTTCGCCAAGTTCCGCCAGCCGGTGGGCCGCGCCAAGGCCCGTGGGGCCTGCGCCGATGATCAGGTATTTGACGTGCATGCGGTATCCTGCGGGTCGCGCGGTGTGTACGCGTGGCAGCCGTATGCCCCGGTGCGGGGCGTGATGGCCGTGGTGGGCCGGGTCGGCCCGGGCATTCCGGGCGCAAGGCCACTCGGCCCGTTCGGGAAGTGGTCGTGCCTGCTCGGGTAATGGCGCCAACCTGAAGAATCGTGCCAGCCCGGAGAATCGTGCCTGACGGGCCCGGTCCACGCAAGTCCCGTCGGCAAGCCCCGCCAACAAGTCCCGTCGGCAAGCCCTGTCTCAGGCCTTGCCGTCAGGTCCTGCCGTCAGGGGGCCTTGCGCGCGGCCAGCGCCGCCAGCTTGCGCAGCAGGTCGCGTTCCAGCGCCTCGAATTCGCGGCGGCGCATGGTCAGCACCTCGACGGCGTCGAACATGCCCGAAAGCTTGTACCGGTTGCCAAGGCCGTTGCCGAACTGCGCCGCCCCCATGCGCACGGCCTTGCCGCTGCGCTTCATGTGGCGCACGGGCAGAAAGCCGGTGTAGCAGGCCAGGCGCCCGTCGCGGGCCCGGCGCAGGTCGTGTTCCAGGTCGTCGTATTGCGAAGGCGACAGCGAAAGGGAAAACCCCCCGCCCTCCAGCAGTTCCGTGGTGCGGAACATGTGGCAGCACCCGGTTACCGAAATGCACGGCCGCAGGTAGTCGAAGCGGCCCATGTCCGTGACCTGGGCGTGCAGGTCGCTGACCGAAAAGGGCAGCGCATGGGCGCGGGCCGGAGAAAAGGCCACCTCCGGCGACAGGGTGTCGCGCTGCGGCTCGCCGGTCGCGCTGTCGGGCGGTGGCGGGGTGTCGTCCGCGAAGGCGGCGAGGTGCGGCGGGGTGCCTTCCGGCGCGCGGAAGTGCGCGGTCAGGTGCAGGTCGGCGGACTGGACCATGTACGGGGCGTGCCAGTCCAGGGTGCGCCCGCCCCAGGCGGCGGCATCCGGCTGGCGGCGCACCGCCCCGGCCAGTCGGCGCAGCCAGTCGGGCGGCACGGCGGCGTCGTCGTCCAGATAGGCGGCAAAGTCGCAGGCGGCCACTTCCGGCAGGCGCATCAGCCAGTTGCGCGCGGCGGCGGCCCCCACGTTGACCGGCAGGTGCACGGCGGTGCAACGGTCCGCGCCGAACCTGTCGGCCCAGGCGCGCACCACGTCGCCGGTGCCGTCGGTGGAGCCGTTGTCCAGCAGGGCGATGCGGGCCACGTCCGGCAGGCCGGGTGCCAGGTGGACAAGGGCGGTGTCGAGCTCCTGCGCCTTGTTCCACGAATAGAGCAGCACGGCGGTGGACCCGGCGGGTTCGGCCTCCGGGGTGTCCACGCCGCGCCAGACGTCGTGGGCGCGCAGGGCAAGGTTGACGTGCCAGGGCCGGGCGGCCAGCACCGCATCCCACAGGGGCAGGGCGGCGGGGACATCGCCCAGGCGGACCAGGCAGTGGGCGGCGTGTTCCACCGGGGCCAGCCAGCAGCCGTTGCCCGGCGCGGCGGAAGATGCAGGCTGGCCGGACGCGGGCAGGCCGGACACGGCCAGCGCGGCGGCGCGAAAATGGGCCAGCGCGGCGTCATGGTGGCGGGCGGCGGTGGCCGTGCCGTCAGCGTGCCCCACACAGGCGGAGGCGCGGTTGGCCGCCAGGCAGCCGTGAAGATGGGCGAAAAGCGGGGCGAGAGGTGGCCCGGTTCCGGCTGGACCGGCAGGACCGGCTGAACCGGCTGAACCAGATGCGCCAGACGGGGCAAACCGGGCTGCGGCCCGATGCAGGTGCCCATCCAGCCAGTCCAGATCGCCGGAAAGTTCGCCCACGGCCACGGCCTGCTGCATCCAGAACAGGTTGTCCGGTTCGCGTTGGCGCTCGGCGTCCACATGGCGTTGCAGGCGCACCCAGTCTGTCTGGGCGGCCAGCCGTTCGTAGCGGGTCAGATCCGCCGGGCGGCGCCAGGCCCCGTGCACGGCGGCCAGCAGCGCGGCCAGCGCGGGGTGCAGCCAGGGCATGCGCTGATGCAGCAGCAGTGCCTGCCCGGCCAGCTGGCCGTTGCAGGGGTCGTCCTCCCACGCGGCCAGCAGCAGTTCGCGACCGGTGCGCAGCAGGTCTTCACGCCCGTGGGGGCCTGTGGTGTCGGCGGGCGAAGCGGCGGGGGATTGCGAGCGGGTGATGGCGTCGGCGGCGCAGCGCAGCCGGTGGACGGACCCCACGCTGCCGTGCACGAGGCGGATGCGCAGCCACAGCGGCAGGCGCTGCCAGGCAAGGGCAAGGGAGGCGTGCGGCATGGCGTCGTCCCGTAGGTAGTCCGTCGAGGGTCGATGCCCCGTCAGGGTCGAGAACGAAGGGCGCGGGCCGGGATCAGTCGGCGCAGTTCACGCAGCGGCTGGCCTCGGGCATGGCCATGAGCCGGGCCAGGGGGATGGGTTCGCCGCATTCCACGCAGAAGCCGAAGTCGGGATCGTCCTCGTCGATGCGCTTCAGGGCGTATTCCAGGCCCACCTGACGGTTGCGCAACTGGGCCAGGGCGGCCTCGTTGACGCTCTTGTTCTGGATGGCGTCCATGCGCGAGACTTCGTCCATGCCGTCCGCGCCGGGGGGAACAGGCTTGGTCAGTTCCTTCAGGGCCTCGATGTCCTGCGCGATGCGGGCAAGATCGGCGACGATCCGTTCCCGGAGTTTTTGTCTGTCGTTGGGCGTCATCGTGTGCTCTCTTCCGGGGCGAGCGGGAAGGGCGGTGGTTGCTTGTTTCGTCGCGGCGCGTCCGGCCCGCGCCATGCGCGGCACAAGACGCGGCGACGCCGGGCGAAACGCCGCAGGTAACCGCCGTGGGGCGGACCGGCGCACGCCGACCAGCCGACACGGTTCAAGCGCCGCCGTGCGGCGGCGCCATGGGTTGCCGGAGCTTCGTCCGCATGGAACCCGGACGAGATTCCAGCCCTACCCCATTTGCCCGCGCTTTCCAACCCCTTGACGCATGAGGGGACGCATGAGGGGACGGACGAGGGCGGCGGACGAGGGGGCATCGGCCGGTGCCGGGCCATGCCGGAGATGGCGCGCGATGACGGGGGCGCAGGCGTGGCAGGGGCTGCCGCGTTGAGCGGGCGGCGGCTTCCTGCTATGGCTGGGCATCGACACGGGAGGCGGATGTGCACACGGCGGCCATGGTTGCGGAATTTCTCGGGCGCATGATCCTGCAAAGGGAGGGCGACGGGGCGGGCGCCCTGTCAGGTGCTCTGTCCGGCGCCATGCCCGATCCCGCGTCCTGCGCCACGTTCGGCTCCACGCCGGGCTTCCCGCAGGCCGTCCCCGGCGAGGCGGACGCGGCCACCCCCCAGGCCTGGGCCGCCGCGCTGGGCGTGCCCGTGGCCGGGAAGGGGGCCGGGGCCGCATCCGCACCCGGAACCGCACCGGTATCGGCGGAGGACGTCTCCTTTCTGGCCGCCGGTGAATACCATGAAAACTGGCTGGTGCGCTCCCCGGCGGGGCCGGTGGTGCTGCGCGGCAACCGGGGCGGCGCGGCGGGCAGCCAGCTGGGGTTGGCCGACCAGATTTCCTACGAGTACCGGGTGCTGCATGCCCTGGCCGGGTGCGCCGCCACCCCGCGTCCGCTGGCGTTGGCCCCGGCGGCGAAGCTGCCCGACGGCGATCCGGCTGACGTTCCATCATCCCCGGCAGAATTTCCGTCATCACCAGCGTCGGGGCCAGACACCCCTACCCCGACCGGCGGCGCCCTGCTGATGCAGTGGCTGCCGGGCCGTCCGCTGGACTACCGCGCCGATGCCCGCCACGCCGCGCGGGTGTTCGCCGCCGTGCACGCGGCCCCCGTGCCCCCGGCGGTGGAACTGCCCCCGCCCGGCCCGGTGCCGCACGTGCTGCCGCGCGGCGTGCTGGCCGCGCAGCCGGACCCCTTGGCGGCCATCGTGGCGGAAAGCTCGGCCCTGCTGGCCCGCCACGCCGACCATCCGCTGGCCCCGCGCATGGCCACCGCACGCCAAGCGCTGCTGGACTACCGCGACCGGGTGGCCCGGCTGGCCGGGGATACCCGCCACCTGTTCGCGGACGAGGCCCCGGTCATCGCCAATACCGAGGTCAATTCCGGCAACTTTCTCGTGCCCGAAGGCGATGCCGCCGCCTTTCCCGCGCCCTGCGGCGCATGGCTGGTGGACTGGGAAAAGGCGGTGGTCACCACCCGCTACCAGGACCTGGGCCACTTTCTGGCGCCCACCACCACCCTGTGGAAGACCGACTTCACCTTTGACGCGGCCACGCGCGCGGCCTTTCTGGACCATTACCGGGCGGCCTTGCGCCATGCGGGGCAGCCCGTGCCGGACGCGGAGGAATGCGCGGCAAAGGCCGACGTCATGGTGCGCGCCGTGCTGTTGCGCGGCCTGTCGTGGTGCCTGATGGCCTGGCATGAATACGCGGGCGGCGGGCGCGCGCTGGCCCATGCCGACACCTTTCGGACCATCGAACGCTATCTGGGGAACATCGCATGGTTCTTGCGGTAGAGGGGCTGTGCGCCTCGTACGGAGAAGGCGATGCCGCGCCCGGCGGCGCGGGGCTGGTGGCAGCCGCCGTGGGGCGGGCCGTGGGGTTCGTCGCCGGGCGGCGCGGGCCGCGCGCTCCGCTGCCGCAGGCCCGGCCCGATCTGCCTGATCTGCCCGATCTGCCCGATCTGCCCGATCTGCCTGACCGGCCTGACCGGCATGACCAGCCTTCTCTTTCGTCACAGGCCGGGCACAACGGGCACTCCGCATCGGCCCCCCCGGTGTTCAGCGGGGTGTCCTTCCATCTGGCGCAGGGCGAAATGGCCTGCCTGGTGGGGCCTTCCGGAGTGGGCAAGACCACCCTGCTGCGGGTGCTGGCCGGGCTGCATCCCTCCGACGCGGGCGGGTTCACCGTCACCCCGCCGGACGGGCACGACGACGCGGTGATCCTGGTCTTTCAGGATTACATGCTGTTCCCGCACCTGACCGTGCGCGACAACGTGGCCTTCGGCCTGCGGGCGCGCGGCATGGGCCGCCGCCAGCGCATCCAGCGGGCCGGGGACATGCTGGCCGACTTCGCCATCGGCGACCTGGCCCACCGCTATCCGGCCCACCTTTCCGCCGGGCAGCGCCAGCGCGTGGCCCTGGCGCGCGCGCTGGTGTGCAATCCGGCCCTGCTGCTGCTGGACGAGCCCTTCGCCAACCTGGACCGCACCCTGCGTCTGGAGATGGCCGCCTACGTGCGCGACACGGTGCGCCGCTACGGGGTGACCACCCTCAGCGTCACCCACGACCTGGAAGAGGCGTTCGCCGTGTCTGACCGCATCGGGGTCATGCTGCACGGGCGGCTGGCCCAGTTCGGCACCCCGGCGGAACTGTACGCCCGGCCCGTGTCGCTCGACGTGGCGCGCTTCATGGGGCCGGTCAACGTGCTGGACGGCCCGGCGTGCACGGCCTTCGGCCTGCCCCTGCCGGGCGGCTGCCTGTGCGGCGGCGGCGACGATTGCGCGCCGCTGGCCCTGCGGCCCGAAGGGCTGGCCGCCATCCCCGACCCGGACGGCCCCGCCGTGGTCGCGCGGGCCGTGTTCACCGGGCAGGTCACCCGGCTGACCCTGTATCCGGCGCGCGGGGGGGCTGACCTCCGGCCCGGCATGCCGGAACTGGTGGTGCACACCCTGCGCGCGGACATGCCGGAAGGGACGCGGGTTCGCGTGGAGTTGGCGTAGCGCGACGTGACCGTGCTACATTTTCGTTGCATTGCCGGAATCGGTGCGATGGGCTATGACCCCGCCATGATGCCGCATTCAACGCATGAAACGCTGGCCCCGCAGTCTTCCGGTGCCGCTGGTGCCGCGCCTGGCCGCCTGCCCGACGCCGGTGCGCCGCGCCGCGTGGTGTCGCTGGTGGTGCCCGTGCTGAACGAGGAGGACGCCGTCCCCCTCTTTCTGTCCACGGTGCGGCCCATCGTGGACCGCGAGCCATACGACTTCGAATTCGTGTTCGTGAACGACGGCAGCAGCGACCGCACCGTGGAGGTGCTGCTGGCCGAACACGCCCGTGACCCCCGCGTGAAGCTGGTGGACCTTTCGCGCAACTTCGGCAAGGAACTGGCCCTGGCGGCGGGGTTGCAGGCCGCGCGCGGCGATGCCGTGGTGCCCATGGACGTGGATCTGCAAGATCCGCCGGAGGTGTTGCCCAACTTCTTGCGCGCCTGGGAGCAGGGGGCCGAGGTGGTGGTGGGCGTGCGCCGCGCCCGCAGCAGCGACACCGTGGGCAAGCGGGTCAGCGCGCGGCTGTTCTACCGGCTGTTCAACCGGGTGAGCGGCAGCCCCATCGTGCCCGACGCGGGCGACTACCGGCTGCTTTCGCGTCCGGCGGTAGATGCCCTGAACGCGCTGCCCGAGCGGGTGCGCTTCACCAAGGGGCTGTACACCTGGGTGGGCTTCCGGCAGGTGGCCGTGCACTTCGACCGTGCCCCGCGCTCGGCGGGCACGGGCAAGTGGAAGCCGTGGAAGCTGTGGAATTTCGCCATCGACGGCCTTACCGGGTTCAGCACGCTGCCCCTGCGGATGTGGAGCTACCTGGGCATGCTGGTGGCTCTGGCCGGGTTCGTCTACGCGGCGGTCATCGCCGGGCGAACCCTGCTGTTCGGCGCGCAGGTGCCCGGTTATGCCTCGTTCATGGTCACCCTGCTGACCCTGGGCGGGCTGGTCATGGTCTCGCTGGGGATCATCGGCGAGTATCTGGGCCGGGTGTACGAAGAGGTCAAGCGCCGCCCGCAGTATGTGGTGCGGCGGCGGGTTGGCTTTCATGGGCCGGACAACTTGCCGGGCAACTTGCCGGGCAACGCCGTTTGCCCCCCGACGGGCGCGGCGGGATATTGCCCCTGTTGCGGCGCAAGGCTGGCCGGGCATGCGGGGCCGGAGTCCCCGTCCGTGCATTCGCCGGGCATTTCAACGGGGCATGCGCCCGGTCAGGCGACGGGGCATGCGCCCGGTCAGGCGACGGGGCATCCGACCGTTCCTGGCGACGGCAACGACCGGCATCGCGCCTGATGCCCCGTATTCGCATGGATCGCCATTCCCCCGACCCGCCGCCCGTAGCAACCGGCGGAACCGGCCCGGACGTTCCGGCTGGCCTGAACGGTTCGGCCAGACCCGCCAATCCGGCCGGTTTCCTCCCCGGGAGCGCGTCCGCGCCACTGTCCGCCAGCCCTTGCCCCATGCCGTCCGCCACCACCCGTCAGGCCGTCCTGTACCTTCAGGCATCCGTCATCGGCACGCTGGCCAATTTCGTGTCGCGCTTCGCGTGGTCGGAACTGCTGGGCTTCGAGGCGGGCGTGCTGCTGGCCACCTATACCGGCATGGTCATCGTGTTCCTGCTGTCGTACCGCCGGGCCTTCGGGGTGCGGCGGCCCGATGCGGCCATGTGTCTGCGTTTTGTCCTGGTGGCCCATGTGGGCATGGCCGTGGTGTGGGTGGTGTCCGTGGCCGCGTTGCGGGTGGTGGAGTCGCTGGTGGTGTTGCTGCCGGGCTGGCCCGTGCCTGCGGATACGGGCGGGGCGGCTGGCGGCATGGGTGCGACCCTGCACGATGCGGCCATCTGGCGCGCCGTGCTGCCGCGCGACGTGGGCACGCTGCTTGCCCCGGTCATGGGCCGGGCGCTGGAGGGCGGCTGCCACGCGGCGGGCATAGTGGCCGGGTTCGTGGTCAATTTCGCGGGGCACAAGCTGTACAGCTTCCGGCGGCGGGGCAGGGACGGCGCGCCTCGCGGGAGCGCCGACGAACCTGGTGAACCTGCCGGGCACGCCGAAGATACCGGGCGGCACTTGCCGGACATCTGCGGTACGGAACGCGGCTCGTCGCGCACGCGCGGCGTCGCCACCCCCGCCCGGCTGGCCAGCCTGCTCGCCGTGGCCGTGCCCGTGCTGTACGTGGTGGCCTACGCGCCCCACGGCATGGACACCACCGACTTCGGCTTCTTCTACGGGCATGCCTGGCGCGTCCTGCTGGGCGAGGTGCCCTACCGCGACTTCTTCTACGTCAAACCGCCGCTTTCACTGTACTGGCACGCCTTCTGGCTGTGGCTGACGCCGGAACGGGTTTCTGTGCTGGCGGGCAAGGCCGGGTTCTACGCCGAGATGCTGGCCGCGTCCTGGCTGGGGGCGCTGTACCTGGCCCGAGCCGTGAACCTGCGCCGCCTGGGCGTGCCCCTGCCGCTGCTGGCCACGCTGGGTTTCGTGTGGTCGGTGCATGCCTTTCCGCCCATGCCGTGGCACACGGTGGAAGGGGTGCTGTTCGGAGCCGGGGCGCTGTACGCCGTGGTGGCCGGGCACTCGCTGCTGGCCGGGGTGCTGGCGGCGGCAAGCGCGCTGACCAAGCAGTCGTACGCGCTGGTGCCGCTGGGCGTGGCCGTGGCCGCGCTGGTGGCCGGGCGTGGGGAGTGCTGGCGGGATGGTGCGGCCCCGCACGATACCCCGCACGCCGCCGCCGTCGTTCCACTGCGGGTGCGTTTGCGCGGCCTGCACTGGCGCGACACCGCCATGGCGGTGTCGGGCGCGGCGGCATCCTTCGTGATATTCGCCGGGCTGCTGCACGCAGCCGGGGCATGGGACGCCTTTCGGGCCATGACCGCCGGAGTGGGAGGCCAGACCGGGCTGGACGAGGCGTTGCAGGCGGGCATCGTGCTGTACCTGACGCAGGAACTGCGCCTGCCCGCGCTGGCCCTGCTGCTGTGGGGCGCGTGGGCCGTGCTGGATGGCAGGCCGCGCGGCGGCATGCAGCCGCTGCTGCTGTACGTGCTGCTGCTGGCGGCGGACTACCTGTACACGGTGGCGACCACCCGCGCCTGGATCGGCTACGGGGCGGACTGGCCGCTGTTTCTGGTGACCGTGGGCGCGGTGTGCGTGGTGTTTCGCGATGACCTGTTGGGGCGCTTTGCCGTGGGTGCCGGGACGCGGGGCGTTGCGACGCCTGACGCCGGGACGCCTGACGCCGGGGCGGGGGGCGAAAGGGCGGTGCCGGGCGCGCCCCCTGCCGTTGTTGCGTCCCCTGACGCCGTTGCCTCCTCCGACGGGGCTGCTTCAGCCGCGCCGTCCCCCGCGCCGTATCCCCTGAGGGGCGCATCCGCCGCCGTATCCCCGGCGGGCCGGGCCGCCGTGCTGCTGGGCGCGGGGCTGCTGCTGGCGTGGTCCACGGGCATCAGCTGGGGCTACAAGACCCCGGCCTTCTTCGCCGCGCCGCTGTGGCTTGCGGCCATGCTGGTGCACGCGCGCCTGGGGGGCAGGGCGGCCACGCTGGCGTGGGTGGCCCTGGCCTGCGGGCTGGTCATGTTCCGGGCCGGGTACCAGTACCCGTACGTGTTTCCGCAGCGGCCCCTTTCGCGCGCGCAACTGGTGTACGACGCGGGCACGGTGTTTCCGCGCCTGTCCGGGGTGAAGGTGGACACCGTCCTGCTGGGCACCCTGCGCGACCTGCGCGACCTGCGCGCGCGGTACGGCGCCAACTACAAGACGCTGCCCGGCTTTCCGCTGGCGTACCTGCTGACCGGCGACCGGCCCGCCCTGCCCGCCGAATGGTTGCAGGACGGCGAGATCAACGGGCGGGTGGACGAGGTGTACGGCCTGCTGGTGGCCCGCGACGTGGTGGTGTTCATGGAGCGCGACCAGATGGACACCGTGGCCCCGGACGGGTACGAGCGCACCCGTTATTCCGTGCCCGCGCGGGTGCGGCGGGAGTGGCGCGCGGTGGACGAGACGGAGCACTTCGTGGTGTTCCGGCGTCCGTAGGCGGGCATGCAGGGGCGTTTTTGGGGATGCCTCCGGTGGCTCCGTAGCTATCGCCCCTCGGAATCTCGTGAGTGCGGCCCGATGCGGAGGCCGTGAGTCGGCCCGCTGAAGGGCAGGGCGACCCGGCGGAGCGCTACCGGTACGGCGCGAAGCGCAGGTCCGTGGTCAGCTGGTCGATGAGCTTGCGGTGCCCGGCGGGAAAGGTGAAGCGCGGCAAGTCCGCGAATTCCACCCAGCGGTATTCGGTGGCCGCGTCCAGCACCGGCGGCACCGGCGGTTCCCCGGCCATGTCCCCGTCCAGTTCGCACAGGTAGCAGTGCAGGGCGACCCGGTAGGTGGTATACCCGTGGCGGATCACCGCCAGCTTGTCGCGCACCGCAATGCGGAAGGCGGTTTCCTCGGCGTATTCGCGCACGATGGTCGCGTCCGGGGCCTCGTCCTTTTCCACGTGACCGCCGGGAAATTCCCAGAACCCCGCCCACACGCCCTCGTCGGGCCGCTTCTGGATGAAGATGCGGTTGCCATGCACCAGCACGCCGGTGGCCACGTCCAGCGGAACGATGGGCTGCTTGCGCCCCGGCACGGGCCGCTCGTGCGGAATGCCCAGGCGCAGGCTTTCGCACAGGCCGGACAGCGGGCATGAAGCGCATTGCGGTTTCTTGCGGCAGACCAGCGCGCCCAGTTCCATGAGCGCCTGGTTGAAGTCGCGGGCGCGGCCAGCGGGCAGCAGCGCCGTGGCCAGCGCCCGGATGCGTGCGGCGGCGGGCTGGGCGCGCACGGGGGTGTCGATGTCGAACACCCGCGAGAACACCCGCTCCACGTTGGCGTCGATGCAGGTCACGTCGCGGTTGAAGGCAATGCCCGCGATGGCCCCCGCCGTGTACGGGCCGATGCCCGGCAGGGCGCGGATGGCCTCCGGGTCGTCGGGCAGTTCGCCGCCGTGCCGCCCCACCAGGGCCTTGGCCGCCTTGTGCAGGTTGCGCACCCGCGAATAGTAGCCCAGCCCCTCCCACGCCTTCAGCAACTCGTCCTCGCTGGCGGCGGCCACGCTGGCCACGTCGGGGAACCGGGTCATCCAGCGCAGAAAGTAGTCCACCCCCCGGTCCATCTGCGTCTGTTGCAGCATCACCTCGGAAATCCACACCGAATACGGCTCGTAGCCGAACCGCCACGGCAGCGGGCGCTTGTGCACGGCAAACCAGCCCAGCAGGGCCGAGGCAAAGGCTTCCGCAAAGGCGGCGGTGGGCAGTTCGCGGGGCTGGCCGGTGTCGGCGGTGGCGGCGGCGCGGGTGCGGCGGGCCGTGCGAGTGGGGCGGGCGTCGGAGACGGGGGCGGCGTCGGGCGGGGTCTGGTTCGGTTGGGCGTCCGGCTGGGCGTTTGTCAGGCCGGGGGCGGCGGTAGCGCAGGCGGAATGGGGGGAAGTGTCGCGGGCGGGCATGGGCGGGGATGTACCGCACGCACGGCGCGGCTGGCAAGGCGCGGAACTGCACGGGGGCGTGCGCAGGCTTGCCCCTTTAACGAGCAAGGGGAACCGGATATGTTCCGGCTCCCCCCTCTGGAAACATCAGGTCGGCACGCCGCGCGGTGCTGGCCGCACGCCCGTCCCGCGTCAGGCCGGTCCCGCGTCAGGCCGGTCCTGTGTCAGGCCGGTCCTGTGTCAGGCCGGTCCTGTGTCAGGCCCGTCCCGCGTCAGGTCCGTCCTGTGTCAGGCCAGCCTACGCGTGGCGCACGCGGCCCAGGAATTCGCGCAGGCGCGGGTTTTTCGGCGCGCTGAAGAATTCGTCCGGCGGACCTTCTTCCTGTATCCGGCCCTGGTCGATGAAGATGACGCGGTCGGCCACCTCTCGCGCAAAGCCCATTTCGTGGGTGACGATGACCATGGTCATGCCTTCCAGCGCAAGGGCGCGCATGACTTCCAGCACTTCGCCCACCAATTCGGGGTCCAGGGCGCTGGTGGGTTCGTCGAACAGCAGCACCTTGGGCTGCATGGCCAGCGAACGGGCAATGGCCACCCGCTGCTTCTGCCCGCCGGAAAGCTGGTCCGGGTAGGCGGTGGCCTTGTCGGCCAGGCCCACCTTTTCCAGCAGGGCCAGGCCCAGCCGGTCGGCCTCGGCGCGGGGGGTGCGGCGCACGCGGATGGGGCCCAGGGTCACGTTGTGCAGCACGCTCATGTGCGGGAACAGGTTGAACTGCTGGAACACCATGCCCGCTTCGGTGCGCACGTAGTTGATGTCGGTGGCGGGGTCGTACAGGTCGTGCCCGTCCACGACGACCGTGCCGGAGGTGATTTCCTCCAGCCTGTTGATGCAGCGCAGCGCCGTGGACTTGCCCGAGCCGGACGGCCCGATGATCACCACCACCTCGCCGGGACAGACGGTAAGGTCTATGCCGCGCAGCACCTCGTTCTGGCCGAACCGCTTGTGCAGGTTGCGGATCTCGATCATGGGGGATTCGCAGGTCTTCATCGTGTCATCCCCCTATCTGCCGGAGCGGGCGTTGAGCTTGCGTTCGTAGACGCGCAGCGCCCGCGCGATGCTCAGTGTCATCACCAGGTACATCACGGCCACGGTCAGCCACACCTCGAAGGCGCGGAAGTTCACGGCGATGATCTCCTGCCCCTGCCGGGTCAGTTCTCCCACCCCGATGACCACCAGCAGCGAGGTGTCCTTCAGCGAGATGATGAACTGGTTGCCCAGCGGCGGGATCATGCGGCGAAAGGCCTGCGGCCACACCACGTACAGCAGGGTCTGCATGCGGGTAAGCCCGATGGAGCGGCCCGCCTCGGTCTGGCCCACGTCGATGGATTCCACGGCGCCGCGCACGATTTCGGCGATGTACGCCCCGGAATTGACCGCAATGGCGATGATGCCCGCCGTCACCGGCGGAATGCGCATGCCCGTGGCCAGTGGCACGCCGAAATACAGGAACATCACCTGCACGATGAGCGGGGTGCCGCGTATGGCCTCCACGTAGATGTCGGCCAGGACGCGGGGCAGTTTGCCGCGCGCGGTCTTGGCGAGCCCGGTGGCGGTGCCCAGCAGAAAGCCGATGGCCAGCCCGCCCAGGGTGATGATGATGGTCAGGTGCACCCCGCCGAGCAGCAGGGGCACGCTTTCCCACATGACGCTTGCTTTGAAGTCCAGTGCCATGGAATGCCTTTGGGTGATTCTCGCGGGGTGCGGGAACGGGCAAGGGGATGGCCCTGCGGCCATCCCCGTCGTGTCCGTTCAGGCGGCCGCGGGGGACGGAATGTCCGCCGCCGTGACCGTCATCGGCAATGGGGCAGGGCTACTTGCCGGGGGCGTAGCCGAACCACTTGATGTACAGCTTTTCGTAGGTGCCGTCGGCCTTGGCCTTCTTAAGGGCCTCGTTCACCTTGGCCACCAGCGGGCTGCCCTTGGGGAAGCCGATGCCGTACGACTGGCCCTGGTACAGGGGGCCAACGGTCTTCACCTTGCCCTTGCCGGCGGTCATGGCGAATTCCTTCACCACGGGCATGTCGAACACCACGGCGTCGGCGCCGCCGCTCATCAGTTCAAAGAACATGCCGTCGTTGTTGGGGAACAGCTTCACTTCCTTGGCGCTGGCGCTGGCCTTCACGAAGTCCACGGACGAGGTGGCGGTCTTGGTGGCCACGATCTTGCCCTTCAGGTCTTCCACCGACTTGATGGCGGTGTCGCCTTCGCGCACCAGGATCATCAGGCCGGAATCGTAGTACGGGTCGGAAAAGTCGATGACCTGCTGGCGCTCGGCCTTGATGGTGATGCCAGCGATGCCCACGTCGATGTTGCCGGTTTGCAGGCCGGGGATGATGCCGTTGAAGTCCATGGGCTGCAGTTCGTACTCCACGCCCACGGTCTTGGCCACGGCCTGCCACAGTTCGATGTCGAAGCCGGTGTACTTGCCGTCTTCGCCCTTGAACTCGAAGGGCTTGAAGTTGGTGTCGTGCGCGACGACGAGCTTCTTGGCCATGGCGGGGGCGCACAGCGCGGCCACCAGGGCAAGGCCGAGGGCGATCTGGATAAGACGCTTCATGTGGTTCCTCCGGTCTGTTGCGGCTGGTGCGCCGGTGCGCGCACGGCCCGTGGTGCGTCCGCGCGGCGTGCGCGCGAACCGGATAGGCATTGCAGAATCCGGGCGGGAAATCAAGGGCGCCGGACCGCGTGAGCGGCTGGTGCACGGAAGCATCAGTCGCTGGTGCAAGGGGTCCGGCTGTTGCTGCGCGAAAACGGGCCGGAAGGCATGCTCCTTCCGGCCCGTGGTGTTGCTGTGAATTGCGGGGGACGGTTACACGTGTTCACGCACGTCCCCTGCGCGACTTTACACAAGGCGGCTACGCGGCCTTGCACAAGGCGGCTACGCGCCTTTACACAAGGCGGCTACGCGCCTTTACACAAGGCGGCTACACCGCCTTGCCCCCGGCGGCGGGGACGGCGGGCGCGGGGCAGGCGGGCTGGCCCGGTTCGCCGTCGTCGAAGAAGGCCAGGCTGGCGGACGAAATGACCACGATCACCGACCCCACGTTGTGGAACACGGAGGCCATCACCGGCGAGAGCAGGCCGTAGCCGCTGCCCAGGATGGACAGCGCGTTGAACAGCACGCCGAGGCCGATGTTGATCTTGATGAGCGAGATGGCCCGGCGCGAAAGCCGCACCAGAAAGGGCAGGCGGCCGATGTCGTCGTGGGTAAGGGCCACGTCGGCGGTTTCCAGCGCCACGTCGGTGCCCGCGCCGCCCATGGCCACGCCCACGTCGGCCCCGGCCAGGGCGGGGGCGTCGTTGATGCCGTCGCCCACGAAGATCACCGTGGCCCCGGACTGCTGCTGGGTGCGGATGGACGCCAGCTTGTCGGCGGGCTTCAGCCCGGCGCGCCAGTAGTCTATGCCGGCCTCTGCCGCAATGCGCGCGGCGGCGGTTTCATGGTCGCCGGACAGCATGCCCGCGTGGGCAAGACCGGCGGCGCGCAACCCGCTGACCGAGGCGCGCGCGCCGGACCGCAGGGTATCGGTGACGGCCAGCAACCCGGCGGGGGCCGCGTCCACGCGCACCAGCAGGGCGGTGGCCCCGCGCGAGCGCAGGGCTGCCAGCGGCTGCGCCAGGCCGGGCGCGCGTTGGGAAAGTTCCGCCTCCACCTCGGCGGTAACGCCGCAGACCTCCACGGCGTGGCCGTCCACGGTGGCCCGCACGCCCACGCCAACTTCGGTAAAGGCGCCTTCGGCAGCGGCGGGTGCGACGGACCGCGCCTGGGCCCCGGCCACGATGGCCCGCGCGATGGGGTGGGTGCCGCCGCCTTCCGCCCCGGCGGCCAGGGCCAGCAGCCGTTCTTCGGTCATGCCGGGCACGGGCAGCACTTCGTCCAGTTCGGGTCGTCCGTAGGTGAGGGTGCCGGTCTTGTCGAACAGTACCAGGGTGGCGGCGGCCACCTTTTCCAGTGCCTGCCCGCCCCGCACGATGATGCCCGCGCGGGCGGCGCGGCCCACAGCGGCCACGGCGGCGGTGGGGGCGGCCATCAGCAGGGCGCAGGGGCACCCGGCGATGAGCACGGCCACCGCGCGCGACGATTCGCCGGAAACGGCCCATGCCGCGGCGGCGCAGGCCAGCACCACCGGGGTGAACCACTGGGCGTACTTGTCCACCAGGCGGGCCGCCCTGGGATTGTGGGCCTCCGCCTCTTCCACCAGGCGCACCACCCTGCCGATGGTGGTGTCTTCGCCCACGCGCTGCGCCTCGACCACGATGACGCCGTTGTAGTTCATGGTGCCCGCCAGCACCTTGTCGCCCGTGGTGCACGAGCGGGGCAGCGGTTCGCCGGTGATGGAGGATTCGTCCACGGCGGTGATGCCGGACAGGACCACCGCGTCAACGGGAATGCGTTCGCCGGGGCGCACGCGCAACTGCTGGCCCACGCGCACTTCTGCGGCGGGCACGGTGCGCTCGCGGCCACCCGGCTCGATGATGGTGGCGGTGTCCGGCGTGACGGCGGCCAGTGCCTTGATGGACCGCCGGGCCGCATCGCTCAGGAAGCCTTCCACCAGCGAACCGGCCTTCATGATGCAGGCCACGATGGCGGCGGACAGGTATTCACCCTGCGCCACCGAGGCGATGAGGGCGATGGACACCAGTTCGTCAACGTTGACCTGCTTTTCCACCAGGCCTTCCACCGCGCCCTTGACGATGGGCAGGCCGTTGATGGCGGCCCCGGTCAGGGCCAGGGCGGCGGCCAGCCACGCGGGCGCGCCGGAAAGCGATGCGACCCATGAGACGGCGGCCAGCACGCCGCCCAGCAGGCAGAGCAGGGTTTCTCGGGAAGAAATCAATTCGCGGTAGGAACCGGGGCAGGCGAAGCGTCCGATCACGGGGTGTGCCTCCAAAATGTTTGACGGTCAAACTTCTTTATGTCCAAGATAGTTTGACCGTCAAGGTATTTTCCGGAGCACGCGCATGATACTGGAATACAAGGCGAATGCAGAAGGGCTGCGGCGGCAGGGCGGCGGTGGTGTGCCCCGCAGGATGCGGCGGGATCGTTCTTGCCGTCCCGCAGGAGCTACCCCAGGGCAACGTCCAGGGTCATCATCAGGGTGAACCCGGCAATGACCCCCATGGTGGCCAGGTCGCCGTAGCCGGAGCCCTGCGATTCGGGGATAACTTCCTCCACCACCACGAAGATCATGGCCCCGGCGGCAAAGGCCAGCGCGTAGGGCAGCAGGGGCTGTGCCCACAGCACCGCCGCCGCGCCGATGACGGCGGCGATGGGTTCGACCATGCCCGAGGCCTGCCCGAACAGGAACGCCTTCATGCGCGAAAAGCCTTCGCGCCGCAGCGGCACGGACACCGCCGTGCCCTCTGGAAAGTTCTGGATGCCGATACCCAGCGCCAGCGCCATGGCCCCGGCCAGCGATGCCGAGGGCAGGTCCGCCGCCACTGCGCCGAAGGCCACGCCAACGGCCAGACCTTCCGGAATGTTGTGCAGGGTGATGGCCGTCACCAGCAGGGTGGAGCGCTGCCACGTACTGGGCAGCCCTTCGGCGTGTTCGATGGGGTTGTGCAGGTGCAGGTGGGGCAGCACCATGTCCACCAGCCGCAGGAACAGCGCCCCCAGCACGAAGCCCACGGCGGCGGGCACGAACGACCAGCGGCCCAGATGCTCGGACATTTCCAGCGCCGGGGCCAGCAGCGACCAGAAGCTGGCGGCTATCATCACCCCGGCGGCAAAGCCCAGCATGACGTCCAGCGCCTTGCGCGAAAAGCTTTTGGTCAGAAATACCAGGGCCGCGCCCAGCGCGGTGACCCCCCAGGTGAACAACCCGGCGAGAAAGGCCTGCATGACGGGGGAAAGTTCGGTGAAGGCGGTGTACATGTCCGGTCTCCGGATGGGGTGAGGGAAGTCGGCCGGAAGGCTTCAACACCGCGAGTATACCCGGAAATGGCATGCCGTCCACTGGTACGGGCGGGCGTGCCGCATGCTGGGGAGCGCGCAGCGACGCATGGTGTCCGCTGGCGTATGGCGGGGTGCAGGGGGAAGGTGCGGGCCAGCAGGGCTGGACGCGCGTGGCGCGTGTCGTGGCGCAAGCAGGGCGTCGGCAGGTGGACGCGGCTGCGGGCAGGTGACCGCGCGAAACGAAAGGTGCCGCGCGGCCAGCGGGGCGGCGGTGGCCTTCGCTGTTGCTGCTCCCGGTCTTGTCCCGTGCCGTGCGCCGCCTACATCTGGCGGGAATAGCGCAGCTTCAGCCAGATCACGGCCAGGATCAGCGCCAGGCCCACGGCGTTGGCGGCCATGACCGGCCACGACCCGATGCCGATGCCGTAGACCAGCCACAGCGCAACCCCCACGGCCAGCAGCCGGAAGGTGGGCAGCGAGATGTCGTCGGCGGAACGGGTGCGGGCAATGCGCACCACCTGCGGCAGGTAGGCCAGCGAGGTCAGCAGGCCCGCCGCGTAGCCGATGATCTCGAACAGGGTGGACAGCGCGGCGGAATCTGCGGTGGGCGCGGGCATGGGGCCTCCGTGATGGGGGCAGTGCGAAAGGGTGTGTCGCGGGCTACGGCATGGGGGGGCCGTTGTCCGGGTCGGAGGCCACAGCCTCGTTCCCGGCCATGCGTGCGGCCAGCCCCTTCATGTCTTCGGCCAATTGGCGCAGGGCGTAGTAGAAGGCATAGAACTGGGTCAGCATGGCCAGGTCGAAGCGTTTGGTGGCTCCGGCCTCGCGCAGGGCAAGCAGGCGTTCGTCCGCGCGGGCCAGGGCCGCATCCAGCGGGGCGGCGGGCGACGCAGGCGTCTGCGGGGCGGCTTCCTGCCCGCCTTCGGACCGCCATCCCAGGGCCGCCAGCCATCGCGTCAGGGCGCCAGCACGTTGCGCACCGGTAACGCCCGTGGTCATGGCGGCCATGTGCCGCAACGTGCGGGCCACGGTTTCCGCCAGGTCGCGCATTTCCGGCGCCATGATGATGTCATGGCCGTCTGGCGTGCAGGCGTTCAGGCTGCGCAGCATGGTGCGCAAATGGTCGGTGGTGCGCTCCACCGTCGTCGACAGGGTGTCCAGCGGCTGGTTGTCGTAAAAGTAGATCAGCGATTCGTGGCGGCGCACCTTGGAAAGGCGTTCGCGGTTGCGCGAGATGGCGCGGGCCAGATGGTCCAGCAGGTTGGCGGGCGCGTGGGTCTGGCGGGCCAGGAAGTTGTCCACAAGGGTGGTCAGGTGGTCGGCGCAGTTTTCCGCCTGCGCGGCCAGGTCGCGGCGCAGGCCCACCGCCGCGCGCACCGGCCACAGGGTGACCGTGACCACGAAGGCGCAGCCCACGCCCACGGCGATCTCCAGCACCCGGAACAGTCCCACGTCGATGCGTTCCGCATGGCCCGCGCTGGCCAGAATGACGATGCTCACGGTGATGGCGGCCATGCGGTAGCGCGGGTCCCACCGGGTGAGAAAGGCGCACAGCCCGGTGGTGACGAACACCGAAACGCCGTTCCAGACAGGCGTGTCCGGAAAGACCATGATGGCGCCGACACCCATCACGGCGCCCATGACCGTGCCGATGAACCGGTACAGGCACATCTCGATGGCCTCGGCCACGTTCATCTGCATGGCGATGACGGCGGAAATGACGGCCCAGTAGCCGTATTCGATGTGCAGCACATTGGCCAGCACCAGGGCGAGCACGGCGGCGATGCCGGTCTTGATGCCGTGGCGGATGTGGGCGGGGGAAATGTCGGCGAGTGTGGGGCGACGCATGGCGGTCTCGGTCGCGGGGTGGACGGCGGTTGAGGGTGCGTGGGGCGGAATAGTGTGGCGCGGGAGCGGGTGTGGTCCCGTGGCCGCGTCAGCTTCGACCGGTTTCGATCAGTTCCGACCAGTTTCTGCCGGTGTCGGACGAGTACAGTTGGTCCTGGCGGATGCCGGAGGCACCACATACGCCCGGCCTGACCGGCTGGCAAGCGGGCGGGGGGCGGAAGCCGGGCGTGGCTACGCGGGTTCCACGCGGGTGTGCGCGGCCACGTAGCGGCCCACGCCGTACAGGTACAGGAAGTAGGCCAGCCCAAAGGTGACGATGGACAGCAGCAGCCAGATCAGCGCGTGGCCCACCTGCGCGGCCAGGTCCAGATCGCACGCCAGCCGCTGGCGCGGCGCGCCGTCACGCTCCACGTACGTACGGTTGATGATGAACTTGGCCAGGGCGTACGGGTAGAAGAACACGCCGATGCCCAGTGTGCACAGGGTGATCAGGAACCACAACACGGCATGGCCGAAGCATTCGATCATGGTGACGTCGGTGCGGAAGGTGCCGATGGTGTACATGGGGGCTCCGGGTGGAGAGGGTGCGTGCTTGAAGAGGAAGACCAAGAATGAATGTACCATAGCATGGTTGCGCGTGTGCTGGTCAAGCGGGGTGGGGTGCGTAGGCGCGAGGTGGGGTGGGAGAAGGGAGTGCGCAGTTGAGCACGGCTTCTCCGAAGGCAGTTGTGCCCTGTTGCACCCGCCCGATTTCGTTATGTCTCCGACGGGCAGGGGGTGTTGTAACGAACACCCCCTGCACCCCCGCGTTCCAGGGGCTTCGCCCCTTGGAACCCCGGCGTATCCTGCGCGGCGTCCCTTCGGCGTCAGCTTCCCTTCGGCGCTGGGCGCCTTCGGGCGATCTGCCGCCGGTGCCGCCAATGCGCATGTGGCTCTCGTCGTCTTGGTAAAGCTCGGGTGCCTTTGCCCGCAAGCGTCCTGCACCGCATTCCTTCGCCGGGCAGCTTCCCTCGCCCAAAGCGCCTCGGGTGATCTGCCCGGCGGAATGCAATGTGCGTGTTGCTCCCGGTGGCATGGTGAAGGTTCGGGTGGTGCCTTTGTCGGCGGTTCTGTTGCGGTGCGCCCGCGACGCCGGCGCTTCCGCCGTCGCGAAGCCTCCGGCGGTGATTTCCGGCTGCGGGCTCAATCCGCGCGTATGGCGGGCGTTGGGCGTAACGCGTTCCTGGCAGAGTTAGCCGTGGCTGTGGTGTTTTCTGCTTTGCACAACGGAGACGTTACGTGCGTGGAAGCGTATGACGTCGGGCTTTGTCGACGGCATATGCGTCGCAACGGGGGCGAAGGTAAAGACACCCACGTGGATGGGGGCTGCGGGAGATTTGTGCGTATTCGCGTTCCGGCGGGCAGATCACCCGAAGGCGCCTTGGCCGAGGGAAGCTGCCCGAGCTAGGAACGCGGCGCAGGATGGGTGGGGATAGGGCACCCGAGCTATGGCGGGGCGGCGAGAGACAGGCGCACATCGCATTCCCGGCGCCAGATCACCCGGAGGCGCCCAGCGCCGCAGGGAAGCTGGCGGCGAAAGGAATGCGGTGCGGGACGTGTTGGGGGTCCAGGGGAGGCGCAGCCCCCCTGGAGCGCGGGGATGCAAGGGGGCGCCGCTTAGCGGCAGCCGTTAGGCGAGCGCGAAGCGCGAGTCTTACGGATGGCGACCGCAACGCGCAGGCCCCTTGCCCGCCGGAGGCATAGCGAAATCAAGGGTGGGAATAAGGGGTGGCGTGTGTTCGTAGAAGCCGCGCCCATTAGGGCACAACTCCTTTGCCTCTCGCCGGAGGCATAACGAAATCAAGGGGGGAACAATAACGCGGGACTGTCTTCGTAAAGGCCGCACCCATCAGGGCACTACTCCTCTCCACTCCACGCCTTTTAGCCCGCCACCGCGCCGCCCCCTACCTTCTCAAGAACGATGGCAGCGCAAAATATACCCCTGCCACCGCATCAAACATCCCGCCCGGCAGGAACGTGGCCAGCCGGAACAGCCGGAACTTCAGCGAAGATGCGGCATACGGGGCAGTGGCCTCCCGCGCCTCGCTTCCCTTGCCCTCGCGCCACAGGGCCACCCCGCGCTGGAACGCGGCGCGGCGGCGCAGCAGCGCCACAAGGTCGGCGTAGTCCCGCTCGTAGTCGCGGTACATGCGGATATGCTTGGCAAGGATGGCTTCGGTCTCGTCCGCGAACTGGGCGAACTTGCGGAAGGTGGTGCTGCCGCCGTGCACCCGCCAGCGGGCCAGCGGCGCGTCCACGTGGTCCAGTTCCCAGTCCCAGGCGATGCGGTAGAACACGTCCGCCTCTTCGCACACGTTCAGCGACTCGTCGAACCAGTGCCCGCCCATGCCCGGCGCGTCCAGCGCGCTGCGGCGGATGATGGCGGAGGACATGGAAATCCACTGGGTGGTCATCAGCTCGCGGAACACCTTGCCGCGCGCGGGCGGCGCTGCCTGGAACTGGCGGCTCAGTTCCTTGTCGCCGCTGAACATCACCGTGTCGCAGCTTACCAGACCCACGGCGGGGTTGGCGCGGAACAGCGCCACCTGCCGGGCCAGCTTTTCCGGGTGCCACAGGTCGTCGCAGTCCAGAAAGGCGATGAATTCGCCCCGCGCCCGGGCAATGGCCAGGTTGCGCGCCGCGCCCAGCGGCACGGTGCGTTCGGCGCGGAAGTACCGCACCTTGCCGCCGTAGCTCTGGGCAATGTCCGCGCTGCAATCGGAGGAACCATTGTCCCAGAACACGATTTCCCAGTCGTCAAAGGTCTGGGCGAACACGCTGTCGATGGCGGCGCGCAGATGCTCGCCGCAGTTCAGGCAGTTCATGATCACACTGACGGTGGGAGCAGGGGGGGCAGAGTGGGCGGCGGTGTCGGTCATGGCAGTTTGTTTCTCGGGAAAGGAACCACTGCGGGTTACTTTTTGAAGCGTTGTCGAAACCGGTGCAGCCTGGCGCAAGCAGGCTGAACTGGGAGGGTGCAGGGGACAGCGTCCCCTGCCCGCCGGAGGCGTCAAAAAAACCGTCCCCTACGCCAGCGCCTCCAGCAAGGCATCGCACACCAGATCCACGTCGGCGTCGCTCATGCCGGGGTGCAGGGGCAGGGTGGTCAGCTGGCTGCCCAGCATTTCGGTGACGGGCAGGGACTGCGCGCCGCCGCCGTAGTAGGTCAGCAGGTGGTTGGGCTTGTAGTGCATGCCGGTGGGAATGCCCTTGGCCTGCAACGCGTCCACCACGTGGTGCTTTTTGTCGTCCAGGATGCGCACCGGAAAGATGTGCGGCACCACCACGTCACGGGGGTCCGTGGTCAGCAGGGCCAGATGCGGCGCACCGGCAAGCCGCTGGCGGTAGCGCGCGACCAGGCGCATGCGCGCCGGGGCGAATTCGCCGGGCAGGCGGGCCAGCTGCACGCGGCCTATGGCGGCCATGATGTTGCTCATGTGGTAGCGCCAGCCCTGCCGGGTGACGTCGAAATCCCAGCTGCGCTGGCCCGAGAAGCGCTTTTCCGTGTCGTTGGCCACGGACAGCAGGCGCGCGTCGCGGCACAGCTGGGCCACTGTCTGGTCGGCGGTGACGATGCACCCGCCCTCGCCGCTGGTGATGTTCTTGATGCCGTCGAAGCTGAAGCAGGCGATATCGCCGAAGGTGCCGATCATGCGGCCATCGTGCAGGCAGCCGAAGGCGTGGGCCGCGTCTTCGATGACGCGCAGGCCGTGCTTCTGGGCAAAGGCGTACACGGCATCCAGCCCGGCGGGGTTGCTGGCGTAATGCACCGGCATGATGGCGGCGGTGCGCTCGGTCAGGCGGCGCTCGGCGTCGGCAAGGTCGATGGTGCAGGTTTCGGGCAGGGCCTCGCAGGCCACGGGCACTGACCCGGCCCCGCTGATGGCCTGGAACGAGGCCACGAAGGTCAGCGACTGCACCAGCACTTCCGCGCCCGGCTGCACGGCGGCCTGCACGGCCAGGTGCAGGGCGGCGGTGCCGGTGTTGGCGGTGACCACGTTCTGCGCGGGCACGCCAAGGTAGGCGGCGATGTCTTCTTCGAAGCGCTTCACTTCGTTGCCCATGCCGAGGTAGCCGTCCTCAAGGATGACGCGGCTGACGGCGTCGGCTTCGGCCTGGCCCACGATGGACCGGGAAAGACGCAAGGCGGGGGTGGTCATGGCGTGTCGCTCTGGTGTTGGCGCGGACGCGGGAGCGCCGCGAGGCAGGTTGTGGACGGGAAATTCTGTGTCGGCCCCGTGGCGGCCGTCGGGGGTGCCACGGGGCCGGATTGGTGCTTGTGCGTGGCCGGTGGTGGGGCTGAGGCAGCTGTCTCCGCTGCCCGTCGCCTACCAGCGGTACGGAATATCCGCCGTATCCTTCGGTGCGCGTTCGCTTTCCGTGGGGTCGTGCGGAATGTCCGCGCAATTGCAGATCAGCGCGGGTGTTTCGCCCACCGCCGTGAACCCGTACCACACCAGCGGCGGAATGCGCAGCAGCCGGTAGTTGTCCGGCCTGCCCAGCAGGAATTCTTCCGTCACGCCGAAGGTGGGCGAGCCGGGGCGGCTGTCGTGGATGACCACCTTCATCCGCCCCACGGGCACCGCAAAGTGCTGCGTCTGGCGGGTGTGGCGCTTCCACGCCTTCACCGCGCCGGGTTCCACTTCCGAGAAGTACAGCTCGCCGAAACTCGTGAACATGGGTGAATCGGGCCGCAGCATGTGCAGCACCGGGCCGCCCTCTGTCGGGATGACGCGCAGGTCCAGCGTCACCACCCCGTCGATGGTCGTGGCGTTCACGGCAGCATCCTTTGCGCGGCGGGCTAGTTCGCCCAGGCAAGGCCTTTGGCGGCGGCCTTGTCGGAGTATTCCGCGATCTGGTTCATGGTGAAGGCGTACATGTCCGGGCGGGCGGCGCCCTGCGGCGCGTAGAATGCGCGGTACCATTCCGCCGTGAAGCGGATGGTTTCGGTGAAGTTCAGCGTGGCCTGCCAGCCAAGGTAGGCCAGCGACTTGTCGCAGCACAGCTTGAGCAGGGTGCATTCCTTCATGCCCGCCTGCCCGGCGCGGTCCATTTCGCTGGCGAATCCGGGCCAGTACGGGGCCAGGGCGTCCACCACCTCGGCCACGTTGTTGTTCACGTCCGCCGCCGGGCCGAAGTTGTAGGCCTCGCCCGAAAGGGGGAACGGCCCCTGCTCGTTCAGCAGCAGCTTTGCGCCCAGCCACAGGTAGCCGGAAAGGGGTTCCAGCACGTGCTGCCAGGGGCGCGTGGCCCACGGGCTGCGGATCTGCACGGCCTTGCCTTCGGCCCACGCGCGCGCGCAGTCGGGCACGATGCGGTCCGCCGCCCAGTCGCCGCCGCCGATGACGTTGCCCGCGCGGGTGGTGGCGCAGCGCACGCCGTTCCTGAAGAACGAGCGGAAGTACGAGTGCGCGATGATTTCGGCGCAGCCCTTGGACGCGGAGTACGGATCCTCGCCGCCCAGGTGGTCGGTTTCGCGGTAGCCCCACACCCATTCGTCGTTGCGGTAGCACTTGTCCGAGGTGATGCACACCACGGCCTGCACCGAAGGCGCGCAGCGCACCGCCTCCAGGATGTTCAGGGTGCCCATGGCGTTGGCCTCTATGGTGGCCGCCGGGTCGTCGTACGACTTGCGCACCAGGGCCTGCGCCGCCAGGTGGAACACCACCTCGGGCGCGAAGTCGGCCACGGCCTTGCACACCGCCGCGCGGTCGCGGATGTCGGCGCGGATGTCCGTGATGCGGGCGCCAAGGCCCAGTTCGTCGAAATTGGCGGGGCTGGTGGGCACGTCCACCGACAGCCCGGCCACTTCCGCGCCAAGCTGCAACAACCACGCGGTCAGCCACGACCCCTTGAAACCGGTATGGCCGGTGACCAGCACCTTGCGGCCGCGATAGGCATCTGCAAACATCGTATGTCTCTCCGTATTCTCGACGGGGAAGGCGGAGAGGGAACCGGGGGAAGGGACCCTTTGCAAAGGGTCCCCTTCCCCCGGACCCCCATCCCCCTAAACATTCATTGTGGACGGCAGCCATGGAAAGGGGCTGCGGAGAAGTGTTCAGAAGCCGCAGCCAGCGGGCGAAAGGCCCATCTGAACCGTGATCAGGCTATACCTTGAAGCCCTTGGCCCAAGGCGCACTGCCCTTGTCCCACATGGCGTTCAGCTTCTGCCAGTCGCGCAGGGTGTCCATGCATTCCCAGAAGCCTTCGTGGGGGTACATGGACAGCTGGCCGTCGGCGGCCAGGCGTTCCAGCGGCTGCTTTTCAAGGTCGCACGATTCGTCCTCGTCCAGGTAGTCGAGGAATTCGCGCTTGAACACGAAAAAGCCGCAGTTGATGTATTCGTTCAGCACCGGCTTTTCCTGCCAGGACAGGATGTTGCCGTCCGCGTCGGTCTGCACCGCGCCAAAGCGCGAGGGCATGCGCACGCCGGTGAAGGTGCCGATCTTGCCCGACTTCTTGTGGAACTCCACCAGCTTGTCGATGTCGATGTCCGACACGCCGTCGCCGTAGGTGACCATGAAGCGGTCGGTGTCGATGTGCTGGGCCACCCGCTTGATGCGCGCGCCCTTCAGGGTTTCCTGCCCGGTATCGCACAGGGTCACCTTCCAGTCGGTGCAGCTGCTGCACTCGTGGGTGGTCAGCGCGCCGGTGGCGAGGTCCACGGTGAAGTCGGTGTTGCGGATGCGGTAATCGTGGAAATACTGCTTGATGACCTCGCCCTTGTAGCCCAGCGGCAGGACGAAATCCTTGTGGCCGTGGCGGGCGTAGATGCTCATGATGTGCCACAGCACCGGACGGCCGCCGATCTCGACCATGGGCTTAGGCTTGAATTCGGTTTCTTCGCGCAGGCGGGTGCCCTTGCCCCCGCACATGATGATGACCTTCATGCGATACCTCGTGATGGGGTAGTGTGCTGTCGTCGTCCGGGTTGTTATAGCAGAACGCGCGGCGTTGCGGAACGGCCTGCGTGCAAGGCCGACGGGGCCGTGGTGCGAAAGGGCGCACGGCGCCCTCGGCGCGACTGGTGAAAATCGTGAAGTGCGCCAGATGGCAGGGATGCGCCAGATGGCCGGGACGTATGGAAGGGGTGCGGTGGCGTCATGATGACGTGCGGAACCTCCGTTCCGCGCGCGGGTGGGTGGCCGACAATCCGGGGGCGGCGCGGCACACTGGCGTGCCCCGTTTCCGCCGGAATTTCCGGCCCTTCTACGTGGCGTGCTAGATACGCTTGCGCGTGACGCTTGTCCATAGGTGCGGCACGTGATTTTCACGGGGGCAGCCCCCTCCCGGTTGGGGGCGGAGTGCCGCGTCTTCTCAGGGAAGCCGCTTGCCCGCCTTCTGTTCGCGCAACAGTTCCTCGAACCGCGCGGCGGGCACGGGGGGCGAGAACAGGTAGCCCTGCCCCTTGCCGCACCCCAGCGATTTCAGCAGCACGTACTGCTCCATGGTTTCCACGCCTTCGGCCAGCGAGGTGACGCCAAGCCCCGCGGCAATGCCCAGCATGGCCCGCAGCAGCGCCAGCGACGAGGCGTCGGGCAGATCCTTCACGAACGAACGGTCGATCTTGATGATGTCGAATGACAGCGATTGCAGGTACGACAACGACGAATAGCCGGTGCCGAAGTCGTCCAGCACGATGGGCACGCCAAGCTCCGTCACCGCATCAAGCATGGCCCGGGCCTTGTCGATGTTTTCCATGTACACGGTTTCGGTAACTTCCAGAGCCAGTTGCGCTGCGGGCAGCCCGCTGGTGTCGAGAATGGCGCGGATGTCTCCCGTCAGGTTGCCGCGTTGCAGGTGGCGCGCCGAAATGTTGCACGACACGCGCAACCGGCCCAGGCCCGCTTCCGTCCATGCGAGCGTCTGCGAGCAGGCCTGCGACATCACGGCCATGTCGATGCTGGTGACAAGGCCCGTCTGCTCGGCCACGGGAATGAACTCGGCGGGGGCTACCAGTGTGCCGTCCGGCTTGCGCCAGCGCGCCAGCGCCTCTGCCCCCACAATGCGCCCGCTGCCCAGATCCACCACGGGCTGGTAGTAGGGCACGATGTGCCCCTGCGCGATGGCGGGCCGCAACTCGGCTTCCACCTCCAGCCTGTGCTGCGCCGCGCGGGTCAGTTCCGGGGTGTAGAAGCGGTAGGTGTTCTTGCCGGACGCCTTGGCCCGGTACATGGCCAGGTCGGCGCAGCGCACCAGATGGCCGCCGGTGTCCCCGTCGGCGGGAAAGGCGGCTATGCCGATGCTGACGCCAAGGTACACTTCGGAATGGGCCACGCGGAAGGGGCTGGAAAATTCGGCGATGAGCCGTTGCGCCAGTTCGGCGTGGGCCTCGGGCCCGCCGCGTGCCGCCGTGACGATGATGAATTCGTCCCCGCCAAGGCGCGCCACCCTCTCGTCGGGCCCCAGCACCTCCGACAGCCGTCTGCCCACTTCCATCAGTACCACGTCACCCGTGGCGTGGCCCATGGAGTCGTTGACCAGCTTGAAGTCATCCAGGTCCAGCAGCAGCACGCCCAGCGGCTGTTCCGTGCGGCGGGCGTCGGCCAGCATGGCGTCAAGGGTTTCCAGCCCGCGCAGCCGGTTGGCGAGGCCGGTGAGCGAATCGGTGAAGGCCAGTTCCTGCAAGCGCGCTTCGGCCAGCTTCATGTCCGTGATGTCGCGGATGAAGGCCACCGACTGGCGGGTATGGGGAATCATGGTCACGGTCATGGCCGCGTGATGCAGCCCCCCGGCGGCGTCGATCAGCCGGGCTTCGTACTCGCGCGGGGCGACAACGCCGTTGCGACGGTCGGCGTGGTATCCCAGCATGCGGGGCACGTCGTGCTCGTGAAAGAAGCCGGTCCACGAAGGGTGGCGGTCCAGGTCGGCCTGGACCATGCGGACCAGCCGCAGGAATTCCGGGTTGGCCAGCGCGATGGTGGTGTCCTCGTTGATGAGGATGGCGGGCGTGCCGGTGTTCAGGAACATTGCCCGGTACTGCTCTTCCGATTCTTCCAGCATCCGCCGGGTGTGTTCCAGGTCGCTGATGTCGATGAAGGTTTCGAGCAGGTATTCCTTGCCCTCGCGCGCGATGGGCACCACGGACTTCAGGATGTCCAGGCTGCCGGAGACCGTCAGCAGGGTGCGCTTGGCATGGTCCATGGGCTGGCCCAGGTCGCACACCGGGCATGCGCCTTCTTCCGCCGGGCATACGAACTGGTGGCAGCGCCTGCCGGCAACCTCTGCGGCGTCGCGCCCCAGCAGCGCGCAGGCGTGGCTGTTGATGCTGACGATGGTGCGGGTTTCGCGGTCCACCAGCATGACGCCCACCTTGAGGGCGTCAAGCATCTCGGACAGGAACTGCTCGTTCTCGCGGATGGACTGGAATGCCCACGAGGTGACCAGGGCCAGCCTGTCCAGTTCGTCACCGCCCTGCGGCATGGTGGCCAGTTTGGCGGCGGGAACGTTGGCGGCAACCTGGGCGCTGAGGGCGGCAAGGCGCGACAGCACGCGGCGGTCAAGAAAGAGCAGGCCCGCGATCAATGCAAGGATGCTGATCGTCAGCACCACCAGCAGGCCGCTGTGCACGATGTTGCGGGCGGTTTCGCCCAGGGCGCGGGGGGCCTGGACGGTGACGGCCAAGGGGGCGCCGCCGCCAAGGTCTGGCAGTACCGCTCCGCTCCAGATGGTGTCCGAGGTCGTGTGCACCAGAGGGGCGAAGGGGGCGGTGGCCGTCGCAGTGGCAAGTTCGCCCAGCACGGGGGGCAGGCGATCCGGAGTGGCTGGCGCGATGCCCAGAGCCAGCTCCGTCCGGAGCGAAAGTTCTTCCTGGTATTCCGCGTCGACAAGGCGGAACATCCACAGCCAGCCGCGTGCTTCGCGGCTTTGTTGCGAATCGAGTACCGGACGGCACGCGGCCATCCAGATGTTGCCATCCAGATGCACCAGCCCCAGCGCGCCTTCTCGCGAGCCGCCACGGGGCAGGCTGGCGGTATGCCGCCGCACGAAGGCGACAAGGGACGGCTCCGGCATGCCCAGCCTGTCGCTGACGGTGCCAGGCGCGGCGGCGTGCCGCACCGAGCCGTCCGGCGCGATGAAGATGATGGCGTCCAGGTGCTGGTCGCGGAAGACTTCGGGGGTGATGTTGCTTTCGATGTAGGCGGGGTTGACGTCGGTCATGAACTGGTAGGAATCGTCCCACCATGCCCAGTCCTTGAGCAGGGCGTCCACGCGCTGTTCGTCGTGCAGGATGGCGTTGACCGCACGGCGCGCGTTGGCCACGGACAGGTCGTGTTCGAAGGCGTCGAGCCTGCCCACCACCAGAGAACCAGTGGCCAGCACGCATATCAACCCCAACGCGCAGAAGATGCCGGTCAGCCCGAAGGCGGCACCGCCGCGCAGGCTGCGCCGGGGGCCTGTTGTCCTTTGCAGGTCATCCGGCTGCGGTTCCGCCGGGGAACGGTCTGGAATATCCGTATGCATCGTTTCTGCCTATGAATTCGTCTGAACCATATTCCCAGAAATGATGCATGTGGCGGGCGGCGTCAACAGGTGGCTCGGGCGCTGACCGTCTTTACTACGCCTGTCTGGCAACCTGCGCGAAAAACTCCAGCAGCGGGCCTTCCGCGCCCTGTTCCACCACGCACGGCCAGTTCAGCACCTGCGTGCCCACCCGTTCCGACACCGGGCAGGCCCCGGCGGCATAGCCCAGCGAGGCCTGCCCCGCCCGCGCGCCCACGATGGGCTCCATGAACCACGTCCACGCGGTGTGCACCCGCGCATCCATCAGCGCCTTCAGCTGGTCCGCCTTGGGATGGGTGAACGCCAGCCGGTGGGCCACGATGCGCAGCGCCGGGTCGGCATAGGCGGCGGGCAGGTGTGCGGCCAGCGGCGTGCCGTAGGCGGCGGTCAGGTAGCGTTGCAGCAGGGCCTCGCGCCGGGCGGCTTCGGCGGGCCAGCGGTCCAGCTCGAACAGCCCGATGCGCGCCAGCACGGCGGGCAGACGCGCCGGGTAGGCATACGCGCCCGTGCGCTCCACCACGTAGTCGTCGTCCAGAAAGGTCATGCCGGGGTCCGACAGCCGCCGCAGCACCGACTTGGCCAGCATGGCCAGCTGGTACAGGCCGTAGCTGGCGGGCCGTGCCAGCCGCCGCTCCAGCAGGAACTGGCCGAACAGCCGCCGCTGCTGGGCTTCCGGCAGGGTGGGGGCGTCGTTCAGCTGGGCCGCCACCGCGTCGTACAGCCCCGTGTCGCGGGTGTAGAAGAATCCGCCCACCACCGTGTTCATGGGCTTGGAATGGTCCGTGGAAAAGAATGCCGCGTCCCCGGTGTTGCCCACGGCCACGCCGTCGCGCGTGGAGCCCACGGTCAGCGCGCAGTCCTCGATCAGCGCCGCCCCGCAGCCGTTCGCCAGCGTGCGCAGTTCGCCCACCCGGCAGGGAATGCCGAAGCTGTGCTGCGCGATGATGGCCCGCGTCTTCGGGGTGATGGCCTTGGCCACCGCGTCCGGGTCCGTGCCGAAGGTGGCCGGGTCCACGTTGGTGAACACCGGCGTGGCGCCCGTGCGCAGCACCGCGCTGGCCACCACGGAGCAGGTGAACGCGGGCAGGATCACCTCGTGCCCCGCACCCACACCCAGCGCCCGCATGGTGGCGAACAGGGCCATGCGCCCGCCCGCAGTGGCCAGACCGCGCCCATCGCCCACCACCGCCGCGAAGCGGCGCTCGTACTCCGCCACCGTGCCCGTCGCCTGGGCGGGCGATTCCAGCACCCGCCGCACCTCGGCCACCTGCGCCTCCGTCAGGTAGCCGTGCCCGGTCACGAATCCGTAGTAGGGCCGGGTGCCCAGCATGCGGGTCAGTTCCTTCAGCTTGCGGGTGATGGCGGTCAGCATGTGGCGGCTCCTTGGGGAGGGGGCAGGGACGGGAAAGAAGGGGCTGCACGCGGCGCGGAGAGGTCGTGCCCCTCGACGCAGGTGCGGCAATCTGGCATTGCAACACGGTCCGGCTGTCGAAACGGGTGCCCATGGAGCGTAGATGAAGCCCCGTGGAGCACGACGACGGCACGGCCACGCCGCGCGCCAACGCGCCAACGCAACCGACAGCTACTCCGGGTCATGAAAAATCACAAGCATCTGGCTTTCTTCTTCCTGTACGCGGCCATGCCCACATTATGCACGGGCATCCTGGGGGTCGGGGTTTCCTTCAAGTGGTTTCCCGTGGCGGACATGCTGCGGGGGCTCTCTCTGGACATCCTGCTGTTTGCCCCCATGGCGCTGCTGCCGCAATGGGCCGCGCTGGCGTGGATATGGCTGCTTTTTCCCGTGTTGCTGGGCATCACGCTGCTGAGTTCCGCGCACCTTGTCGTCTACGGTGCCGGACTTTCGCGCTTCGCCATTCAGTCGGTGCTCGAAACGTCGCGGGGCGAGGCGCTGGAGTTCGTCAGCGATTTTTCCGGCTGGGGGTCGCTGGCGGTGCTGGCATGCGTGATGCTGGCCGTGTGCTGGAGCTTGCGGCAGGCGTTGCGCCATCTGCGCGGGCGCGATGCGCGCCTTCAGTGGCAGGCCGTGGCCGTGTTGTGCGTGGCCTGTGTCGCTGTGGTTGCCGTGGGTGTGCGCAAGGGCGACCGTTTTCTTGCGTCCAGCACCACCTACATGGTGCTGAAGTCCGTGGGTTCGTACGCCGAGGACATGGAGAAGATAGACGACATGCGCCGCGTGCGGGAGAAGGCGGGGTTTGCCGGGGTGCGCCTGCTCGATGCGGACGATGCCGCGCCGCGCACCTACGTGTTCGTCATCGGCGAATCGGCCAACCGCAACCATCATTCGCTGTACGGCTACCGGCGCCCCACGAATCCGGAGCTATCCGCCCTGGTGGGCAACGGGTTGCAGGTTTTTACCGATGTGGTCAGCGCGGATACCCATACCATTCCTTCACTACGCAAGACGCTGCTTTTCAACGAGCTTGACGCGGACAAGGATGTGCTGGCCCGCCGGTCGCTGATCCGGCTTCTGCGCGATGCCGGCTTCGCCACCTACTGGGTGTCGAACCAGACGGCCAATTCCGACGGGCTGACAGGCACTGCCGTGCTTGCGGGTGACGCCTCGGACACGCGATTCCTCAATCGGGCACGCCACGAGGGCAACAGCGTCAGCCACGACGAGGTGCTGCTGACCGAACTTTCCCGCATACTGGCGGACCCCGCGCCGAAGAAGGCCGTGTTCCTGCACCTGATCGGTTCGCACCTCAGCTATTCGCTGCGCTACCCCGCGCAGTTCGACGTGTTCACCGATACGCCGCAGCTGGCCCCGGCACCGTGGCGCAACGGGCAGGACATCGGATTCATCAATGCGTACGACAACTCCATCCGTTACACGGACCACATTGTCTCCAGCGTGATGCACGCCGTGGATGCGACGGATACTCGCGCGTTCGTGGTGTACTTTTCGGACCACGGGCAGGAGGTGTACGACACCCGGCCCATCCGGGGGCAGGACGCCCGCAATCCCTCCCGGCACATGGTGGAGATTCCCTTCATGTGCTGGCTGTCGCCGGAATACCGCGCGGCCAATCCCGACTTTGCGGCGGAGGTGGCCGGGGCGAGGGCCAGGCCCTTCAGCCTTGCCTGGTTCGCCCAGTCCGGGGCGGAGCTTGCGCGGGTGGCCTTCGAGGGGGCGCAACCGCGGGAAAGCCTGTTCGACGCCGGATACACGCCGGGACCGCGTCTGCTGCCCAACGGCGAAACCTACGAGGCGATGCTGCGACGCAACGGCCAGTAGCGCCACGCCGCGCCGAGGGTAAAACGCATACCCCCCTGCCGGACAGACCAGTCCGGCAGGGGGGCGTGTTTTTCAGGAGGGTACGGCGTGGAGGTGCCGCGCGCGGGGCCGGTGCGCACATGCGGTCCGCGCATGCCGCGTGGAAACGCGGCGTTCTGCGTGGCTGCCCGGTGCGGTCCGGCCTGCGCGGTCGGCCTGTGCGGTCCGGCCTGTGGATTTGTCCGTCGCCTGTCCGGTTGTGCGGGCTATCCGGTTACGTGGACTGTCCGGCCTCGTCCCCCGGGGTCGGCATCCCCAGCAACCGCCGCCACCGGGGCAATCCGCGATCCAGGGCCAGGAAGCCGGGGGGCAGGTCGGGCGGAGCGGGGTGGGCCAGGGCGGCGGCGAGGTCGTCGGCGGTGGCCACGAAGGCGGTGCCGGGCACGCCCAGCAGCGGGCACATGTTGAAGTCGTTGGCGGCGGTCTGCACGATGAGGGGCAGCCGCTGGTAGGCGGCTTCCAGCGCCACGGTGGTGGAGTTGGCGGCCCACACGACCAACCCGTGGGGGCCGGGAACAAGCAGCTGGGCCACGGGGGTGTTCACCACGCGGGGCGCGCCGCCGGAAGGAAAGCGCGCGGCAAGGCGGCCTTCCACGGGCAGGTTGGGGTGCGGCTTGACGACCACGTCGTACCTGTCCAGCAAGCCTGCCTGCGCGGCCTCGGCCAGCACGTCGAGCTGGTTGTCTGTCTCGTCGATGAAAAAGCTGGTGAACACGAGCAGGGTGGGCTTGCCGGGTGCGGCGTCCGGACCGGGGGCGGAAGCGGCGGGGGCCGCAGCCGCATCGGCAAGGTACAGGTAACGCAGCGCCTCGATCTCGCCCAACCGTTCGCCGGGCATGCCCGCATCGCGCATGTGGCCCAGCGCGCCCTGGCCGTTGCAGCACAACAGGTCGGGCAGGGTGGCGGCGGCGTCCGGCTCGGCAAAGGCGCGGGTGTCCTCGTAGTAGCGCAGGTCTGTGGGGCGCACCGTGGAATGCTGGGTGCCGTACACCGGGCCGCGCCGCGCCTCGTGCATGGCGTGGGCAAGGGACTTTTCCCAGGGGTGGTTTTCCATGGGGAAGATGGTCCATTCCTGCGGCGCGCACACGGCGGCGTAGCGGCGGAAGGCCGCGCGCATCAGGCGGCGTTGCAGCCCCAGCCAGCCGCGCGTGGATTCCGCCCAGTTGCGCTCCATGTACGGCCAGAAATCCATGCGCGAACCGGGCAGGCGGCACTGCCCGGCCACGTGGCGGGTCAGGCGCGCGGCGCGGAAGGCCATGCGGCAGTAGTGCAGCACTTCGCGGGCGATGGTGGCCGGGGTCAGGAATTCCTCTATGAAGTGAAAGGCGATGCCGTCCTGCCTGCGGGCGCGGAATTCGTCGCGCAGGCGGATGGCGTCGGCCAGCGAATAGTGCGGCGTGGGTTCGAAGATGAACAGCCAGGTCACCCCGTGCACGCCGCCTTGCTGCGGGTCCAGCGCGTCGTGCAGGTTTTCCCAGTAGCGCGAGCGCAGGCGGCCCTGCTTGGCGGCCTGCACGTCGATGTTGGGAAAATAGGTGGCCACGGTGCCGGGGCGCGGGTGCGCGGGCAGGCTGGCCTTGCCCGTGGCCTCGGGTGCGGCGGGCAGCAGGCGCTTTTCGCGCAGCAGCCACGCGCCAAGGCGCGCCACGGCCTGCACCGGGGCGGGCAGGCGATGGTACAGGGCGACCAGGCGCTGCCTGGCCGAGCGGGGGGCGGCGGCAGGGGCATGCGCGCCGTTTCCGGCTTCCGCGTTGGCCGGATGCAGTTCGAACCGGCGGCCCGTGGCCGCGCAGAAGCGCAGCAGGATGCCCGCCAGCACCGTGTCGTCGGTGACCAGGCAGACATGGTCGGCGCGGGCGTCCTCCATGACCAGTTCCAGCGCGCGCAGCTTGGTCACTTCATACAGGTTGCGGCAGATTTTGGGATGCTTCTCGGCAAGCGTGGTGAACCACCAGTGCGAGAAGGTGTCGCCCACGGCCAGCAGTTCGCGCAGGTTGCGGGTGGAGCGTGCCGGACGGGTCAGCCCGGCCTCGTGCGCCCAGGTGACATACTCGCGCCGGATGTCCGTGAAGTGCGCCTCCAGCAGCGCGGGCACCGAAAGATGCCCGTGCGGCACGTTGCGCCGGGCCCAGTGGGCCACCACCGGGGGCAGGCCGTCGGATGCCGGTTGCGGGTGGGGCGGGGCGTCTGGTCCATCCAGCAGGATGAAGGTGGTCACGAAGGCTCCTTTGCGGCGGGTGCGAAAGGCGCGGGGAGCCGCGCCGATGCGGCGTGCGACTCCCCGGCGAGATGGAGTGGTTGTTCTAGCTTTTGCAGAGGCCTTCCAGCCACGCATTAAGTCCCGTCAGGTCATGCCCCCACGGGTGCGGAGTGGCGGCAAAGGCCTCGCCCCGGCCATAGAACAGGGTGCCCACGGCCTCGGCGGCGGTCATGTCGGTCTTGGCGTCGCCGATCATCACCACTTCCGCCGGGGGCACGGCGGCCTTTTCCACGGCGCGGCGCAGCACGTCGGTCTTGCCGGGCGGCGAACCGTAGATGGCCTCGAAGTATCTGGCCAGCCCGCGCTCGGTCAGGATGTGCACCAGTTCCTCGTGCGGGGCGCCGGAGCACACGTACATGGGCACGCGGCCATGCCACGCGGTTATCACGTCGTGCGCGCCGGGCACCATGGGGGCGTTCAGCACCCCCTCGAAGGCGTAGTCCGCGTACCTGCGGCCCAGTTCGTCCATTTCGTCGGATGTGATTTCGCGGCCCAGCACTTCGGTGAACAGCCACTCGAACTTCTTGTAGCGGCTCACGCCGCCGTGTTCCATGTGGTAGGCCACCAGGCGGTCGCGTGCGTCCGCGCCGAAGGGTTCGGCCACGCGGGCGAAGGCTTCGGTCTTCACGTTCACGCTTTCCAGGATGACGCCGTCGCAGTCGAAGACGATGCAGGAAAGGGGCATGGTACTCCTTGGTGATGGCCGCCCCGTCCACGCACTGGGGACGGGGCGGACCACCGGAACGGGATAGGGCGCGTAGCTGGTCGTCGGGGGGGATCGTCGGCAGCCGATGACTTTCGCCGACGCTTCCCGCCGATGCTCCCTGTCTAGCGGGGCAGCGCGTCCAGCAGGTTGCGGATGGTGTCGGTTTCCATCTTCACGCGGGCTTCCACGGCGTACGAGCCCACGTGCGGGGTCAGGATGACGTTGGGCAGCTCGCGCAGGGGGCCTTCGTAGGGTTCCTTGGCGAACACGTCCAGCGCGGCCCCGGCCAGATGTCCGGAGGCCAGCAGCGCGTGCAGGGCGGCTTCGTCGATGAGCCCGCCGCGCGCGGCGTTGATCACCCACGTGCCGGGGCGCATCAGGCCAAGGCGGCGTTCGTCCAGGATGTACCCGCCGCCTTCCGGCTTCGAGCAGTGCAGCGAGACGATGTCCGCCCAGGCCAGCAGGGCGTCCACTTCCATCCTGGCGTTGGTGTCGCTTTCGGCGAACGGGTCGGCAAAGGCCACCTCGCAGCCGAAGGCCTCGAACAGCTTGCCCGTGGCGCGGCCAATGCGGCCAAAGCCGATCAGGCCCACCTTCTTGCCCGCCAGCAGGTTGCCCATGCGCTTCTTCCACGTGCCCGCGCGCAGTTCGCGGTCCATGCGGCTGACAAGGCGCATCAGGTCCAGCGCGTAGCCCAGGGTCAATTCGGCCACGGCTAGGGTGGGCGCGTCGGGCGTGTTGCGCACGGCAATGCCCAGTTCGGCGGCGGCGGCGCGGTCCACGCTGTCCATGCCGGTGCCGCAGCGCGAGATGACCTTCAGTTCCGGCAGGGCCTGCATCACCCGGCGGGTCAGCGGCTCGGTGCCTGCGGCCACGCCGATGCAGCCCTGCAACAGTTCGATGGCCTCGTCTTCGGTGATGGCGCGGCCCGTGGGGTTGAGCACGTACTCCAGGCCCGCCTCGCGCAGGAGGCGCAGCGGTTCGTCGCTGAACTTGGCGAACGAAGAGGTGGTGATGGCTACCTTCATGATTCGTTATCCTTTGCCGGGGGCGTGGCCCCTCGGCATGTGGCGCGGTATGTGGCGCGTGTCGTTGTCATTCTGATCTGCGGGGCGGCGTGGGGCTGCCCGGTCGCCCGCCTGTTGTTGCGCGTGTTCGCCTGTTGTTGTGCGTGTTCGCTTGACGCTTCGCGCTACCGGCTAGGCTTCCGGAGGCGTGGCCGCCCGCTCGTGCACGCCGCGCTTGCGCAGCGGTTTCGCGGGCACGCCGCCCACCACGGTGTACGGCTCCACGTCTTTGGTAACCACGGCCCCGGCCCCCACCACCGCCCCGCGCCCGATGTGCACGCCGGGGGTGATGGTGCAGTTGGCCGCGATCCACACGTCGTCCTCTATGGTCACCTCGCCGTACTCGTGCCCCTGGAACATGATGGGCACGTCGGTGCGGTCGAAGTTGTGGTTGGCCGCGCGGATGACCGTGCCGGGGCCCACCGTCACGTGGGCGCCCATGCGGATGTGGCCGCCGTCGGCGTCCACCACCACGTTGACGTTGAGGGCTGCGTTTTCGCCCATCTCCAGCGCGCCGGTGCGGGCGTACAGGTGGCAGCCCTTGCCGATGCGCACGCCGTCGGCCAGCGCGATGTTGCGGCAGCCCTGCACCGTCACCGACTGGCCGAAGCGTACCCGGCCGCAGTGGCAGAACAGCGGTTGCCACGTCACAAGGCGCGCGCCCACGCCGATGACGGTGGGAATCCACGCGAACAGCGAAAGCCAGAGTTCCTCGGCAATGGCGGCAAGGCGCGACATGTCGGGCATGCGCGGCATGTGCGGCATGTGCGGCGTGGGCATGTCGGCTCCGTTACTTCGTGTAGACGAGGCGCAGGGTGTCCTCGGCCATCATGTCCACCACGCGGGCGAGGTCTTCGGGGGTGTCCACGCTGAGGGTGCGCTTGTCGGTGGGCACCATGCGGACCTTTTCGCCGTGTTCGAGGATGCGCATCATGTCCACCGACTCGATGATTTCCAGCGGGGTTTCCTGCATGTCGTTGAACTTCAGCAGGTAGTCGCGGCGGAAGGGGATGATGCACACCTGCTTCTGCATGGGCACGTCGGTGACGCCCTTCTTGCGAGAGGGCACCGCCTCGCGCGAGAAGTACAGGGCGTCGGAGTTCAGGTCCACCACCACCTTGACCTCGTTGGGGTCTTCGAATTCTTCCACGGTTTCCATGCGGGCCATCAGGTTGGTGACGTTGATGGCGGGGTCGGCCAGCATGGGGGCGATGGCGGCGTCGATCATGTCGGGGGTGACCATGGGTTCGTCGCCCTGCACCATGACCACGATGTCCACGCGCTTGCCGGTGGCGGCTTCGATCTTCAGCAGGGCTTCGGCGGTTCGGGTGGTGCAGCGCACGTGGTGGTCGCCGGTCATGACGGCCTTCAGGCCCGCGCTTTCGGCGTAGTCCTGGATTTCCTGGTCGCAGGTGGCCACGTAGGTGGCGGTCAGGGTGGGGCTCATGGCCGTGCGGAAGGTGACGTGGCCCACCATGGGCACGCCGTGGATGTCGGCCATGGGCTTGCCCGGAAAGCGGCTGGAGCCCATGCGGGCGGGGATGATGGCGACGATGTTCATGGCTGCTCCTTTGGCGGCGCGGTGCGCCGGGAAATGTCGGGTGTGGGGAGAAAAGGCAGGGGGATGCCTTGGTTGTTGTGCGGTGGTGGCGCTCAGGTCAGCGCGGGCATGCTGCGGGCGGAATCCGTCTTTCGCCGCCGGGTGGCGTTGGCTTGGCATTTTTGATGCTCACATACAGGAGTATGCTCCGCTCAAAAATGCCAATCCGCCTTGCCCGGCGACGAAACTCGTAATTCCTTGCATCATCCCCGCACCAGCCTCCCGCAGCGGTAGACCGCTGCGGGGTATAAGGAAGAAAGGCACTGGAGAAAGGCGGAATCCTCGCGTTCGGGGGGCAGCGGCCTGCGCCCTACTCCTCGCGGGGCAGCAGGTAGCCGCCCACGTTGTGCATGTCGGGGTGCAGTTCGCGGTGCACTTCTTCCATCACGCGCAGCACGCCCTGGCCGAGGTCGGTAGTCAGGTTGGGCACCAGTTTCTTGCCCACCTTGGGCATGAAGGCATAGGGCGTGACCTGGTAGTGGCCGCTGTTGGGGTCGTGCTGGTAGGCGACGTTCAGTTCCTTGCCCAGCATTTCGCCGATCATCTTGAACAGGTCGCCCACGCGCATGGGCTGGTTGCCGGTGAGCACGATGTTCTCGTTGGCGTACTCGGGCTTCAGCACTTCCACGGTGCACAGGGCGGCGTCTTCCACGTGGATGTATTCGCGCAGGGCAGTGGGGCTGCCGTAGTAGGTGATGCCCCCGGTTTCCAGCGCTTCCGCCACGAAGCGGTTGATGGCGTTGCGGCGGTCGGCGCGGGGGCCGTACAGCGAGCCGTAGCGCAGGATGGTGTAGTCCAGCCCGTGCATGGCCTGGTAGTTTTCGATGTACAGTTCGCAGGCCTGCTTGCTGCACCGGTAGAACCCGCCGGATTTGCCGTACACGTACAGCGAACTGGCGAACACGTAGCGTGAAACCTTGGCCTTGCGGCAGGCTTCCAGCAGGATGACGTTGCCCAACACGTTGATGCGCGCGGTATCCACGGGCTTGCGGTTGGCTTCGCCGATGTCGGCGATGCCCGCGAAGTTGAACACGGCGTCGGCCCCGGCGATGGCGGCGTCCACGGCGGCCTCGTCAAGGATGTTGCCGACCACCATGCGCTGGTCGCTGCGCAGGTAGGGCGAGGGGCGCAGGTCCACGATGGTGACCTCGTGCCCGGCGTCGGAAAGCTTGTCGCAGACGTGGGAGCCGAGGAACCCGGCCCCGCCGAAAAAGGTGATCTTCATTGTGCTGCATCCCTTCGGGGCTGTGCCCCATGCCGCCCGTGGGCGGGGTGGTCCGCTGCGCATCAGGGCGCGGTGCGGGCCGTATGGATTCGGTTGCTGGTGTGGCGCGTCGAGGGTGCTAGGCCTTGGGGCACGCGCAGTTGCGGTACAGAAACACCGCATCGATGCACCACGCGATGAACCGGTAGCCTTCGCCGATGCGGCGCGCAAGGTCCGCCGTGTCGGGCTGCACGATGTGCAGGCCCATGGGCACGTCGTGGGCGCGCGCGGCGGCGGCGATGCGGTCCAGCGCGGCGAGAAAGTCCGGGTGGTCGAACTGCGCGGTCAGCCCCATGGAGCCGGAAAGGTCGTACGGCCCCACCATGATGGCATCAAGGCGCGGGTGGGACAGGATGGCGTCCAGGTTGTCCACCGCGCGGATGTGCTCGATCTGCGCCACGAACAGGGTGTCGCGGGCGGTTTCGTTCACGTAGGGCGTGAACTCGCGGCCGAACAGGTTGGCCCGGCAGTAGCCCACGCCGCGCACGCCGGAAGGGCCGTCGGTGCGGGGGTACAGCGCCCAGCCGATGGCGGCGTCCAGCTGTTCGCGGGTTTCGATCATGGGAAAGATAAGGCCCCGCGCGCCGGAATCCAGCGATGCCTTGATGTCGGTCAGGGTGGCTTCGGCCACGCGGGCAAAGGGCGCGGCCCCGCCAAGCTCGATGGCGCGGAAGGCGTCGGGCAGCTGGCTGCGGGTGAAGGCGGCGTGTTCCAGGTCCACGGCCACCCAGTCGTAGCCGGACCGGCCAAGGATTTCGGCCACGTCGGTGGAAGGAATCTGCATCCAGGTGCCGATGGTGGCTTCGCCTCGGCGCATCTTTTCCCGAATGTCGCGTGCGGTGATCATGGTGGTTGCGTTCGCGTGCGGTGCGGCGGCAATGCCGCCGGATGGTGTGGGGCGGGCGCGGTGGCGTCCGTCAAGGATGTGAAAACCGCGCGGGCCGGGCTGCGCAAGGTCGCATAGGGTCGCGTCCCGTTGCGTAGGGTTGCGTCCGGTTGCGCAAGGTAGCGTCACGGCCATGCTGTTGCTGCCGATGCGCGCCCCGTGGCCCGTTGTCCCGTGGCCCCCGTGTGTGGGCCGCACCGCGCGGCCTGGCAGGGGGGCTTTTCAGGCCGTGGCAGTATAGCCGTGCACGATGCGGGGTGCAATATGCCGGTAGTGGGCAAGAAAGGGGTGCCGATACTGTGTGAATGCGGCACCCCGGCCCGATTTTTCGGCAGGACGCCCCGCGCGGTTACGCCCCGGACTTGCGGAACCGTCCCAGCGCCCGCTTGGCCAGCCCGCGCAGGTCCTGCCGGGTAAGGCCCACCAGTTGCGGCACGGCCAGCACCGCCCCGCCCACCAGTGCGGAATAGATCACGCCGGAAACGAAGAAGCGCACGATGTCCTGCGCGTCCCCCAGCCCCGTGGCAATGGTCAGGCTGCGGCAGGCCCACGCCGCGCCGCCCAGAAAGGCCAGGCACAGTGCCTGATGCGCCACGTTGCGCAGGTAGTTCAGCGGGATGATCCGCGAGCTCATCCACAGCATGAAATTGACCGACAGGAACTGGACCAGCACCGTCTTTACCGCAAGGCCCATGGCCCCTAGGCCGAAGCCGAACTTGTCCGCCGGGGCCAGCAGCAGCCACGACAGGCCGAAGCCCAGTATGTATTCCGTCACCGCCATGTTGCGCATGGTGCGGGTGCGGCCCGTGGCGTAGAACACCGACCCGGCAAGCTGCCCGTAGGCCTGGTGCACCGGGTACAGGGCCATGATCTGCACCGGCAGGATGGCCGCCGCGTAGTCCGCCCCGCCGAAGATGCGCACCACCGCCGGGGCCTCCATGGCCGTGAAGCACGAAAAATAGCCCGCCACCGTGAACAGCAGCGGCGCAAAGCGGTCCATCAGCCTGCCCATTTCCGTCCGGTCGCCCTTGCCCCAGGCAATGGACAGTTCGCGCATGACCAGCGGCGTCATGGCCGAAACGAACAGGAAGCAGGCCATGCCCACCTTCTGCGACAGGGCAAAGAACCCCTGCTGCGCGCTGCCGTTGAAGGTTTGTAGCAGCCAGCGTTCCGCCACCAGGAACACGGTGGACGCCAGCGCCTGCACGAACAGCGGCGTGCTGTAGTCCGCGAATTCCCGCGTGTAGGCCCGCCGTTCGTCCTTGGGCATGCGGAAGGTCACCGTGGGCCAGCACCCCCGCAGCACCAACGCATAGCCCACCGCCAGCGCGATCAGCGTTGCGTACTGGTGCGCGAACAGGGTGCCCATGTTCAGCCAGCCCAGCAGGAACAGCGCCAGCAGCGCCCCCACGCTGGCCAGGTTCAGCACCGTGCGCGAAATTTCGCTGGATACCGTCACCCCCAGCGCGTCGTTCATGGAGCGCAGTACCCGGCCCCACCACGACAGAAACGCCCACAGGGCCGCCAGCGGCACGATCCACGCGGGTACGTCCGGCAGCAGCCACTGCCCCAGCCCCGGCACGTACGCCGACAGCGAGAACAGCATGGTGATGGCCAGCACCAGCGCCGCCACCCGCACGTAGAACGACACCAGCCCGAATTCCTGCTGCCGCCGCGACAACGCGTTGTAGAAGCAGGTGGAGGTGCCCATGTCCAGGAACCCCGCGAACTGCTGGAACATGTTCGTGGCAAAGCTGTAGTTGCCGTACCCCGTGGGGCCCAGGGCGCGCGGCAACACCGCCTCCATGGTCAGGTACACCGGGATGGACGCCACGTTCGCCAGCAGCTTGAACGCGTATCGCTTGGCAAGGGTTTGTTGGGTCATGGGGTGGGCTGGTTGGGGAAGAGTTACCGGGGGAAGGGACCCTTTAAAAAGGGTCTCCTTCCCCCGGACCCCCATCCTCCCAAATTTTTCAAATGGGATGATGGGAGCGGGAAATATGTCATGCGTATGATGCGCGAGCGCATACACCGCATCGGGGAAAAAGGGAACGAGGGCGACGCGGGGGCTACGGCAACTGCCGCACCATGCGGGCGGGCGTGCCTGCCACGAGGGTGGCGGGGGGCACGTCGCGGGTGACCACGCTGCCTGCGGCAACGATGGCTCCGTCGCCGATGGTCACGCCCTTCAGGACGATGCAGCGCATGCCCAGCCAGACGTTGTCGCCGATGGTCACGTCGCGGTCACGCTCGAAGGCCGGGGTGGTCAGGCGCGTTTCCGGTGGCCACGGCGCGTGGAAGTCGGAATCGGTGATCACGCAGTTGGGGCCGATCATGGTCCCCTTGCCGATGCGGATGGTGCGCGAGCGGGCGGTGATGGCCGTGCCGTTCATGGTCACGCCGTCGCCGACCAGGATGGCGGCGCTGCCCGCAAAGGTGCGCAGCCGGGTGGGGGCGTGGATGGTGGCCGAGGTGCACCGCCGGGACGAGGAAATGATGCCCACCCCACGCCCCAGTTCGATGCGGCTGCCCGGCCAGCGTTGCAGGATGATGGCGCCGCAGCACTCGCACCCGCCGCCCAGCCGCACGCCGAACAGCGCGGCCTTCAGCCGCATGCGCACCGTGCCCCACAGGCAGGATGCGGTGCGGTGCAGGGCCATGCAACCATAGGACACGATGTCGCGCGGGGTCAGCCCCTCTTCGCGCACCTTGCGCAGCGCCCTGGTGATGAATCCGCCCATGTCCCCGACCTTTGCGCGGCAACCCGCGCCCGGTTCCCATACCCCTTTTTGAAAAATTTGGGGGGATGGGGGTCCGGGGGAAGGAGACCCTTTTTAAAGGGTCCCTTCCCCCGCAAATTTCCCGGTTTGTTTTCTTTTCTTACAACCCGCGCAGCGCGTCCAGCCAGATACCGTTGATGCTGCCGGGGGTGGTCATGGCGTACTGGGCGCACCAGTTGCGGCGGGCCTGCTGCACGGGCTCGCTCTGCCACCAGCCGTGCACGTCGGGCCAGATGCGGCAGATGTGCGCGGCAGCGGCGTCTGGCGTGGCGTGGTGGATGCCCACGGCGGCCAGTTCGGCCAGGGCGGCGGCGGTTTCGCGTCCCACGCGCCAGTGTTCGGGGTTCCAGTACAGCACGGTGGGGGTGTTGGCGGCCATGGCCAGTTCCAGGGTGGTGCCGTGATGGTCCAGCACCAGCAGGCGGCAGCCCAGCATGTGCTCGTCCAGGCTCCCTTCGCAGCGGCGCACGTCGGCAAAGCGGCGCAGCACCCACGGGCCGTCGTCCAGGCCGCTCATGGTCTGGAAATAGGGGCGGTACAGGGCGGATGCGCGCACGTGGTCGGGCAGGGCGGCGAGAAAGCGCGCCTTGTCGCGGCGGTAGTCCAGCCATTGCAGCGGCTGCGGGCGTGAATCCAGCCGGTAGGAGAGCAGGCTCATTTCCGCGCCCACAAGCACCAGCGCGCCGGTGCGGTCGGCGTGGCTGTCCTTGATGCGGTCCAGTTGGGCGTGCGGCAGGGGCACGTAATTGCCCCGGAACGGCGCGTGGCTGGTCCAGCCCCAGGTGACGAAGGCGTGCTGGCGGTATTCGTAGAAGGGCACCACGGCGGATTCGCGGATGTGGCCGTAGTTGCCGCCGTGCTGGATGAACACCAGCCGCGTCCCGGCGGCGCGGTCCAGGGCCACGCGCATGCGGTAGGCGTCGTCGTGGTACGAGGCCACGTTGACCACGCGGGTGCGCGGGCGGCGCTGCCGCACGGTGCGGGGCAGACGCTGCTGGCACAGGGCGCGGGGGATGGACGGCAGGATGATGTCGTCCGGTTCGAAGCGCCACACCGGCATGCGGCCCTTGAGCTGGGCCAGGGGAATGGTGCGGTCCTCGCAGGTGCGCGGCCCGAGCAACGCCATGGAAAACACCAGCGATTGCAGGGTGGAAAAGCCCTTGATGCGCGGAAACGGCAGCGCGTACAGCAGCCGCCGCGCAAGGCTGCGCAGGCCGCCTTCGGCGGGGGCCCCGGAATGGCGGGTGACCGGCTCGGCATGCACGGCCCGCCAGGCGGCGGGCAACTGCGGTTCGAGGATGCGCGAGAACACCCACCAGTTGAACAACTGGTCCTGCGCGCCCGCAAGGATGAACTGGTGGCTGTCCTCGAAGGAAAAGGCGCAGTCGCCCGGCAGCAGGGGGACGTCCAGCTCTTCCGTGCCCCACAGGCGGATCATGTCCTGCACGCGGCGCTGGCGCTCGTGCAGCATCTGGCAGCACAGGGTCAGCCACGGGTACAGGGTCAGGTCCCAGAAGTCGCGCGGCAGGTCGGCCCCGTGGTGCGCGCCAAGGCGCAGGGCAAGGTCCGGGATGCGCGAAATGGCGTAGCTGTTGGCCTCGTCGATGGCGGCGGCCACCTCGTCGCCGCTGGCGTACGGGTCGGGGCCGAAGGTGAAGCGGGTGTCCCAGTCGGGAAAGGCGTCCTCGCGTCCGTGAAAACACCACGGTCCGGCCATCAGATGGGTGTCGGGGGCGGCATCGTCGGGGGCGACGGCAAGGACGAGGGTACGGCGTTGGGTCATGTGCGGCTGCGCGCGGGGCGCGGTGTTTCGTGAAGGCCCGGCGGGGCGGCGAGTGGGCCGGATGATGGCCCGCCGGGCGGTCAGTGCGTTATGCGGTATGCGGAAGACGTTTGGTCAGTGATCGGAACGGGTCCGGTTGGGCATCGGGTGCGCGCCCGTGACGCGCCCGTGACGCGCCCGTGACGCGCCGGTTGTGTCCGGCGCGTACGGTTCGTCAGCGGATGCTTCGCCAGCCGGTTATTCCAGATGGCTCCACTGGAGCACGGTGTCTTCCGCGATGTCGGCGCGGGCGCGCTTGCCGAGCACCGCGTCGATTTCGCGCGGGCTCACGCCGTGGGCCGGGCGCTTCCAGGTCAGGTCGTCGCGGGTGATCACGGCGCCTGCCGCAATGGGCCGCGCCGCCACCAGGCTGCGCCGGGCGTTGCGCCGGGCCGGGGCCTCTGACTCCAGCGCGGAAATGGTGAACGGCCCCACCATGGGCAGGATGCGGTCGAGCGAGGCGTTGAAGTGCGCCAGATCGTCCTTGTCCATGGCGTGGTAGTGGTCGTTGCCGGGCAGGGTCTTGTCGTGGGTGAAGTGCTTTTCAAGGATGCGCGCGCCCAGCAGGGTGGCCACTTCCAGCACCTTCATGTCGCGGGGCAGGGTGTGGTCCGAGTAGCCGATGACGTGCTGCGGAAAGTGCTGGCGCAGCGCCGGAATCATGCCCAGCGCGGCGTTCACGTCGTCGGTGGGGTAGTTCAGCACGCAGTGCAGCAGGGCCAGCGGGTTGCCCTTGGCCTCGATCCACTCCACCGCCTCGGCGATTTCGTGCAGGTGCGCCGCGCCCGTGGACAGGATGATGGGCTTGCCGAACCCGCACATGAACTCGATGAACGGCTTGTTGGTGATGTCCGACGACGAGATCTTGTAGACGTCCATCATGTCGTTCAGGAACCTTGCCGATTCCACGTCGAACGGGGTGGACATGAATTCGATGCCCGCGCTGTCGCAGTGCTTCTTCAGCGCCTCGAACTCGCCCTTCCAGAACTTGTCGTGCCGGGTGAACAGTTCGTACTGGCTGCTGGTCGGTTCCTTGGTGGTGTCCCAGTAGGCCGGGGAATCCTTGGACGCCAGCGTGGCCGCCTTGTACGTCTGGAACTTGATGGCGTGCGCGCCGCCCGCGCAGGCTTCGTCCACCAGACGCCGGGCAATGTCCATGCTGCCCTCGTGGTTCACGCCCGCCTCGGCAATGATGTACGGACGCTGGATGCCCGCGCTGCGCGCGCAGGCAGGCTTGCTGCTGAATATTTCGGTCAGGCGCATGGTCGTGCTCCTTGTGGTGTGGTCGAATGATTGATTTTTCGGGGGAAGGGACCCTTTGGCGCTCTGCGGTCCTCATCCGTAATGCTCGAAGACTCGCATAACGGCTAAGGCAAGGGTCGCCTTCCCCCGGCCCCCTATCCCCCCAAACTTTTCAAAGGGGGTGGGCCGGGGAAAGTTGTGTTGCGGTTTGGATTACCCGGGCGGGTTTCCACGACTCAGTTGCAACGGGCCAAAAGAAAGTTTTTGGGGAAGGAGGGAGGGGGTGCGGGGGAGGGAGGAAGCCCCTTTTGCAAAAGGGGCTTCCTCCCTCCCCCGCGTAACGTCTTCCCGCCTGCCCCTCATTACCCCTTGGGCGGAAAAAGGGCCACGATCTCCTCGGGGGTGATGTCCGGGTGGATGTCCAGCAGGGCGAGGGCGCGGTAATCTTCGGGGGTATCCATGTCCAGCTTCAGGTCGGGGCGGCGCAGGACGGGGTTGGCCGGATCAAAGGTGCGGATGCGGTACAGGCCGGGGTTGTCCCAGATGTACGACAGGCAGTGCTCGCGGTGGGCGGGCAGGGTGGCCTTGGCCGCTATGTCGGCCAGCAGCGCGTAGGACAGGGTTTCCGCGCCCAGGCCGTCGGGATAGCTGTTGTTGCGCGGAATGTGGTTGTACGCGTAGTCGCAGGCACCGGCGGCGTTTTCGTCGCGCCAGAAGCGGATCAGGTCATCGATGGCCGGACCCCAGATCAGCGGGTTGTCGGCGCAGATGCGCACCACCTGCTCCGCGCCGTGGGCGGCACCGGCCAGGCGGAAGCGTTCCAGCACGTCGTCCTCCGGCCCGCGGAACACGGCCACGCCCTGTCGCGAGAGGTGATATTCCAGCACGTCGTTTTCGGGCCGGTCAGAGGTGGCCACGACCACCTCGTCGATGAGCCGCGCCTTGCGGGTGCGGCGCACCACCCAGTCGATGACGGGCAGGCCGTGCAGCGAGAGCATGGTCTTGCAGGGCAGGCGGGTGGAACCCAGGCGGGCCTGGATGAGGGCAACGGTTCTCATGCGGTGTCTCCGTGCGGGCCGCGCGGCATTTCCGGAGCCACGAGCGCACCCGAAAGCGGGGTGCCCGTGGAAACGGGAGAAACGGGGGCGTCGGAGGCGGCCCCGTTGGCGGTGGCCGACCCTTCCACGCTGGGGGATTGTTCGATGAGCGCGCTGCGCAGGTCGAAGTCCGGGCCGAAGGGCAACTCGTCGATGTACGACGGCCTGCGCGGCGCGGCGCCGCCCTGCGCGGGGGCCAGCAGCGCGCCGATGCGCGCTACCACCCCGGCCTTGTTGCGGGTGAAGTCCAGCCGTTGCATGCGCTGGTGCAGGGTGCGGCGAAAGCCTTCGTCCAGCATGCGCGTGAAGGCCCGGCGCAGCGCCCCTTCGCGGAAGGGGTGCATCACGCCGAGGTAGGCGAAGCCGTTGCGGGCACGGGCAAAGGTGTGCCGCGCCTCGCGTTCGTGATGGGCCATGACGATGGCGGGCACGCGCATGTGCGCCAGTTCGTACACGGTGCGCCCGGCGGAACAGATGGCGATGTCCGCTCCTTCCATCTTGCGCGACATGACGTTGGTGGCGTGGGTGAATTCGACCAGCGGCGAGCCCAGGGCATCCACGTGCGCCTGCATGGCCTCGCGGTGGGCGTAGCCCGGCCCGGCCACGATGCTGATGGCGATGCCCCGCTCGCGGCACAGCGGCTCGATGCAGTCCAGGGTGCGGCGGGTGAAGTCGGAATGGTCGGTGCCGCCGAAGGTCACCAGCACCCGCTTCGGCTGCGGGCGGAATTCGTTGCGTTCGCCGGCGATGAATTCGTCGCGCAGGCAGAAGTAGCGGTGGCCGTAGAGCAGGCGCGGGTCTTCGTGCTTTTCCTCGTACAGGGCGTTGACCACAAGGTCGGCGTGGGCCGCTCCGGGGCCTTCGTCCTCGAAGTTCACGGTGCGCACCCCGGCGGCCTTCAGGCGCAGCATGTACTCCGCGTCGGTGTCCAGGATGTCGTTGACCACCAGGTCCGGCGCAAGGCGCAGCACGTCATGTGCAAGCCCGGGTGCAAGCCCGGGTGCAAGCCCGGAGGCAAGATCGTCCGTCTGCTGGATGTAGGTGCGGTAGTCGCGGGCGGCGATGTTCTTCACCGCAAGCTCGCTGTCGCGGGTGCACAGGAAGGTGATCTTGTGGTCGGAAATCTCGTGGGCCAGCATCAGGGCGCGGAACACGTGCCCCATGCCGATGGCCGGGTAGCCCGCCACCACGAACACGATGTGCCGCCGCTCCAGCAGTTTTTCGCACAGCCACCAGTCCTGGTAGCTGTTGATTTCGATGGCCCGGTCGTTGAGGAAATAGGGCATCACGCGCGGGGTGGCGCCGGGGGCCAGGGCGGATGCGCGCAGCATGACCAGCGCCTTGCTTTCCACGTAGACTTCGCGGCTGGGTGACGCGTGGCCGCCAGACCCGCCAGACACGCCAGATCCGCCAGGCGTGTTGCCCGCGCCTGCGCCGCCTTCCTGCCCGTCTTGCGGCCCTTCGCCGGGGTTGTCATCCGCCCCGTCTTGCGGCCCCTCGTCCACCCCGTCATCCGCAAGGATGGCGTCCAGGCTGCCGTCGCGCTTTTCCCACACCCGCTGGCGGATGCTCTTCACCGTCACCAGCACGTCCGCGCCCTCGCTCCGGAAGCGGTCGAAGGCGTCGTCGATGTCGTGGCCGGTCAGCAGCGGGCAACTGGCCCGGTAGATGACCAGGTACGGGTAGGTGGCGGCCAGTTCTTCCAGCACGCCGCGCAGTTCGCGCACGATGTCCAGCGAGGTGAAGCGCAGGCTGGCGTTGTAGTGGTGGCGCACGCCGTTGCGTTCGCAGACCAGGGCGATTTCCTGGCTGTCGGTGACCACCACGATGTCCGCCGCCTCGGCCACGGACCGGGCCGTGTCGATGGCGCGCTGGATCAGGGTCACCCCGGCCAGCCGTTTTACCAGCTGGTCGGGGATGACCGCATTCTTCTTGATGGCGGGTATGACGATGCAGCGCCGGGGGGCGGTCATGGTGCCGCTAACCCCTGCGCAGCCCGTCGAGCACGTCTTTGGTGGCGGCGAGCATGTAGTCGAATTCCGCCTCGGTCAGCCAGTGCTGGAACGGGAAGGAGATCATGTTGTCGAAGAACGCGTCGGCGTTGGGGCAGTCCGCCGCGCCGTAGCCCAGGCGCTGGTAGAACGGATAGCGGTTCAGCGGGTAGTACTGCACCACGCACTTCACGCCCTTGTCGTTGAACATGGTGCGGATGAACGCGTCGCGGTTGCCGTTGGTCATGCGCGCGGCCAGCAGGTGGTAGTTGTGCCGGGTGGTGTCCACCCGATGGAACTCCAGCTCCGGATAGTCGGCCAGCGCGTCGATGAAGCGCACGGCGCGTTCGCGCTTTTCCGCATTGATGCGGTCGATGCGTTCCAGCTGCTTGATGCCCAGCGCGCACTCGATTTCGCCGATGCAGTAGTTGTTGGGCCACAGCATCTCGCCGTCGATCATGGGCATGTCCACGTTGCCCATGGCGGGCACCCAGTAGTCGGGCCGCTCGAAGTCGAAGCCGCAGTGCCCGTTGTGGCGCAGCCCGGGCACCAGCCTGGCCAGTTCCGGGTCCTGCACCACCAGCATGCCGCCTTCGCCCAGGGTGGTCAGGTTCTTGTGCGAGTGGAAGGAATAGATGGCGAAGTCGCCGAAGCTGCCGGACATCTTGCCGTCCACGTCCGCCCCGATGGACTGGGCCGTGTCTTCCACCACCAGGATGCCGCGCGAACGCGCCAGCTCCATGATGGCGGGCATGTCCGCAACATATCCGTACAAATGCACCACCACGATGGCCCTGGTGCGCGGGGTGAGTACCTTTTCGATGCTTTCCGCCGTCACCACGCGGGTCTTCAGGTCGATGTCCGCCCACACCGGCTTCGCGCCCTTTTTCAGGAACGGGTACGCCGACGCCGTGAACGTGTGCGAGGGAATGACCACCTCGTCGCCCGGCTTGAACCGGCACAGCTGCGCCGACAGCTCCAGCGCCGACACCCCGTTCATCACCGCAAAGCAGTGCGCAACGCCCAGGTACTCCGCGAACTTGCGCTGGAATTCCTGCATGTACCGGCCCTGGGTCAGGGTCTCGGCCGTGCGCATGGCCTCGGCCACCACGGCAATCTCGTCCTCCGTGTAGTAGAGGGCGCGGCCGCTGAAATTCACCTTGATATCCATCTGTCCATGCTCCTGCAACGTGAACTGGATTTGCATGCGGGGCTCTGCCCCGCACCCCGCAAGGGGGCCGTGACGCTTTGCGACCGCTATCCGTAATGTTCGCGCTACGCGCTCACATAACGGCTACCGTCCCTTGACCCCTTATGCCTGTCCGTACCGCACTGCGTGCGATACGGACAGGATACGGGCAAGGTGAGGGGGCCAACTGTGCGGTGGTTGTTTTCCCAGTACCGCCAGCATGGTTGCCCATGAGAAAAGTTTTGGGGGGAGGGGTCCGGGGAGGGAGACCCTTTTGCCTCAGCCGTTAGGTGAGCGCAGGGCGCGAACCTTACGGATGAGGACCGCAACGCGTCAAAAGGTCCCCTCCCCGGTAGAAATCCTTCCCGGCCTTACATGGCCTTGAACAGCGAGATGACCTTCTCGTCGGTGAGGATCTTGCGGAAGTCGGGGCCGAGGGCGTTGGTGAGCGGCTTTTCGTGCACCACGGACGAGGCCACCAGGGCCTTGAGCTGGTCAGCGGAAAGGTTGGCGCACAGGCCCTTGGGCAGGTTGACGCCCTGGCGTTCGATCATCCGGGCGTACTTGGGGTAGTCTTCGGGGTAGAATTCGCCCAGCACGCTGAGGGCGTAGCAGTTGGCGATGCCGTGGTGGGTGTGCAGCACCACGGAGAGGCCGGCGGAGATGGGGTGGATGACGCCCACGTTACCGGCGCTCATGCCGCCGAGGTACGAGGCGATCATCATCTTTTCCAGGTTTTCCTCGGCCATCATGTCGTCGGAGAGAAAGATTTCCTCGCACATGTCCACGGCCTTCTGGGCCAGGGCATCGACGATGACGTTGCGGTAGCTGCCCCGCAGCGATTCGATGCAGTGCATGTAGGTGTCCATGCCGGTGTAGAAGTACTGGTCGCGCGGCACGGTGCGGGTCAGTTCCGGGTCCAGCAGCAGCTGGTCGTACATGGTGATGTCGCTGTTCATGCCCAGCTTGATGCCGCGCTTGGCGTTCAGCAGCACGCAGGTGCGCGAGCATTCGGCGCCGGTGCCGGACAGGGTGGGCACGCCAATCTTGTGCGGGGCGGGGTTCTTGACGAGATCCCAGCCCTGGTAGTCCGCGGCCTGGCCGGGGTTGGTGAGCATGTTGGCCACGGCCTTGCCCACGTCCAGGGTGGCGCCGCCGCCAATGGCCACGACGGTGCAGGGCAGGCGGTTGTCATGGGCGCGCGTGGCGGCGGCAAAGTCGTCGATCTGCTCGGTGGTGGGTTCGCTGGTGGTGTCCACGAACAGCACGAGGTCGCCGTCCTTCTTGGGCAGTCGGCCTTCCAGCTCGCGCCCCCGGAAGAAGTGGTCCACGAAGAACACGGCGGGACCGGCCACGGCGGCGCGGCGCGCGTCCACAAGGTCGCCCAGCTGGGCGAAGGAACCCTTGCCGAGGATGTAGAAGGGAACGTTCTTGGTATTGCGGTACATGGTGGTCTCCTGGGGGTTGTGCGGAAAGTGCGCCGCGTCACGCATTCTAGGCGTATTCGCGGGGGCGGGCAAGATGTCCGGAAATATGCGGAGCAGGCGTTTAACCGGGGAAATGTCCCGGCGGCGCGACATGCGTAAGGGATCGGCCCGGCGGGCCGGGGACGCGGAGAAGGCAGGACGGTGCGGGGGTATGCATGGGGGGGGACCGGCGATGCCGGGCGGGGTGTGGCCGCGTGCTGCCGCCGGGGGTGCCCGGCGGAACGGAATGGATAGGACTCGCGACGGATGCAGCAGTAAGGATTCGGCGTGCCAAAGTCAATGGGAAAGGGGCCGGTGCAACGCACAATGCTGGCCTTGGCAGCGCGGGTATGGCAGGGGAGTGGTGCAATGGAACATTCAACAGCCATCGGGGAGGATGCATGAACGACGACTGCAAGACCATGACCCGGCGCAATCGGTCCGCCGCGCGCGGGCTTTCGGCGCTGGTTGCGCTGCTGGTGCTGGCGGCGCTGCTGGCCGGGTGCAGCGAAAAGCTGCAACTGTACCGGCCCGGCGCGCTGGCCATGGTGACGGGCACGGTAAGCTTTCGCCAGCGCATTCTGCTGCCGCTTTCGGTGCAGGGCGAGGTGCGCCTGCTGGACGTGACCGATGGCGGTGAAGGGGTGGAACTGGCCCGCGTGGAACTGCCCGCGCCGGTGCGGGTGCCCGCGCCGTACCGCATCGACTTCGACGCCGCGCGCATCGACCAGCGCCGCAACTACGTGGTCGAGGCCACCCTGTTCGAGCCGGGCACGGGCGGCGGGCCGGGCCGGGTGTGGTTCCGCACCCCGACGCCACAGTACGTGCTGACCCACGGCAACCCGGTCTATCTGGAACTGATGCTGGAGATGGTCCGGTGAGCGGGGGCATGCCGGAAGCACAAGCAGGGGGCACCCGCTGCCCGTGGGCGCGCGCGCCGGAGGAAATCGCCTACCACGACACCGAGTGGGGCGTGCCCGTGCGCGACGACCGCATCCACTTCGAATTCCTGGTGCTGGAAGCGGCGCAGGCCGGGCTTTCGTGGCTGACCATCCTGCGCAAGCGCGAAGGCTACCGCCGCCTGTTCGCCGATTTCGACCCCGCCGTGGTGGCCCGGTACACCCAGGCCGACGTGGAGCGGCTGCTGGGCGATGCGGCCATCGTGCGCAACCGCCTGAAGGTGGAGGCCGCCGTGCACAACGCCCGGCTGTTTCTGGACGTGCAGGCCCGCCACGGCAGCTTCGATGCGTTCATCTGGAACTTCGTGGATGGCCGCCCGGTGTGCAACCAGTGGCGCGAACTGTCACAGGTGCCCGCCACCACGCCGTTGTCGGACACGGTGTCGAAGGAGCTGAAGCGGCTGGGCTTCAAGTTCGTGGGGTCCACGGTCATCTACGCCCACTTGCAGGCCACGGGACTGGTCAACGATCACCTGACCAGCTGCTTTCGCCATGCCGAGGTGGCGGCGGAGCGCCGGGGGCAGATGGAATAGACGGAAAAGGCGGGGGCAGGGCAGGCTCCGCGTCCGTGATGGCCGAGTGCCTGCTGCCGGGGCACGGTCTGGCCTGTGGCGGAGTCTAGGCCTGGCCTGTGGGCTGCGGCTGGTGGCGTTGGCGCACTGCCGCCGCCGTGGCCGCCAACTCGGCCACGAAGTCGTCGCTGCCCATGGCGCTGGCGAACATGGCGACGGGCAGGGCGCCGATGGCGCGGGCACAGGCGGTGACCACCTTTTTGCGCAGCATGAAGTCGGGATTGATGGAAAAGTCCACGTCATGGCCGTGGATGGCGGGCAGGTACCTGCGGGGGCAGTACAGTTCCAGAATGCCGTGCTCGTACAGGTAACAGTACAGCGCGAACCTGTTGATGCCCGTGCGCGGCACAAGGTTCTTGCGGCGTTGGGCGCGCTTGTAGCTGTTGTAATCGGCCCGGGTGCTGGGGGGCGTGCCGAGATCCAGTATCCGGCCCTCCGATGGGTAGCAGATGAGCAGGTACCGGGCCAACTTGGCCCGGTGCGAGTAGTCGGCGTCTTCCTCGCCGTACAGTCCGTAATCCTCGTTCCAGTAGCCAAGCACGTTGAACACGTCGCGCGAGATGGCCGTGGCCGAACCGGTCAGGCTGCGCCGGGTGGCGGTGACCGTCTGCCCGCTGCGCAGCGTGACCTCGTACAGTGCCGCCTGCGGCGTGCCCAGCCGTGGCCCCAGAAAGGCCACCTCCGGGTTGGCCGACCACAGGTCGAGGATGTCCATGATCCACCGCGGGCCGGTCACCTCGATGTCGTTGTCCAGCTTCATGTACAGCGGCGTCGGGCATACGTCGAACCCGAAGTTGGACGCGCAGGATACCCCCATGTTCTTGCGCAGCAGGTACAGGTGGTCGATGACGCCGTGTTCGTGCAGCTTCACCAGGAATTCGCGCGTGCCGTCCGTGGAGCAGTTGTCCACCACCGTGAGCTTCGACGGGACGTGCACATGCCGCTTCAGGGAAAAGATGCAGCGCTTCGTCAATTCCAGGCGATTGAACGTGGGGATGGTGACGTTGACGACGGGGGAATCCATCGCTGCTCCGTGGGGCAGGCGCCCGCGATGCCGTTGGCCCGGATGCCCGGCCAACGCGACGAGCGGGGCCGGGACAGGGTACATTTTCCGGATTCCTAGCGCAGCGCGGCTGGGCAGGCAATAGCATTACTCGTATTTGCCGGTTCTTGCGCGTCCGGATCGCCCCCGCACCGCCCCGGGCGGGGGGGCGTGTCTTGCCAGTGTGAAAATTGATGCATATAATTACTAGTATCGTTTTTATCTATCGCAACAGCAAGGAGCTAGTGGAATTCATGATTACGCTTACCGACCGTGCCCGCACGGAACTTGATGCCTATTTCTCCGACAAGGAGCGCAGCCCCATTCGCGTCTACCTGGCCCCCGGCGGTTGCAGCGGCCCGCGTCTGGCCCTGGCCCTGGACGAGCCCGGCGAGGAAGACAAGGTGTTCGAGCCCGGCGGCTACACCTTCTGCGTCAACGGCGCGCTGCTGGAGCAGTCCGGCGCCATCAACATCGACCTTGGCTCCATGGGCTTTGCCGTGACTTCCGAAGTGCAGCTTGGCGGCGGCGGCGGGGGTTGCAGCGGGTGCGGGAGCTCCAGCAGCTGCTGCGGCTAAGGGCAGCACCCAAATTGTCCTTTCGCCCGTTGGCTTCGTCTAACTTCGCCTGCCATGGCTCTGCTGTCCTTATCCGTAAGGTTTGCTTCGCTCACCTAACGGCTAAGGCTCGGTCGAATACGATAAGCGCGCTGCGGTCGCCATCCGTAATGCTCGAAGACTCGCATAACGGCTGCCGCACGCCCTCATGGCAGGCTTGTTTTCCTTGCCAACGGACGAAAATCCTAATTTGGGAGCAGCCCTTGGCGCTCCGTCTTTTCGTCCTCCGGCGGCGTCGGAGCCCGCCTGTCCCTCCGGTCACGTACGTTTGGGCGCGTTGCGGTCGCCATCCGTAGTGCTCGCACACTCGCACAACGGCTGCCGCACGCTCCCTTCGTGACAGCCGTCTCCTCCTTGCCGGAGAACGAAAATCCCGTCGCGCCAGCGCACGGGGCACGTTTGTTTCTGCCTTGGCATGAAGAACATGCGCGGGGCCGGATATGACATCCGGTCCCGTGTTGTTTTTTTCGGGGTAGCGAAAGGTGCAGGCCCGCCAAGTGTACAGGCGGGCTCGACTTTGCTGCTGTGGGGAGAACCGTCCGCTCTGCCCTTGCACCCGGCGGCGCAGGGGAGTAGGTAACCGCCCTTGTGGGCGGGCGCGGGTGCGCCGCCCGGCAGCAACGTCACTGCATCGGACCATCACGGCATCGCCGCGACAACGCCACAAACGAGGGCATTCGCCATGCGCAGCATCGCCGTGTATTGCGGCTCCAATTTCGGAAGGGGCGACGGGTATCTGAAGGCCGCCGTGGCCCTTGGGCAGACTCTGGCGGCACAGTCCATCCGCCTGGTTTACGGGGGCACCACCAAGGGCCTCATGGGCGTAGTGGCCGACGCGACCCTGCGCGCCGGGGGCGAGGTGCACGGCGTGATCACGGAAAAGCTGGTGGAGCGTGGGCAACTGCACAACGGGCTGACCAGCCACGACGTGGTGCCCGACATGCGCAGCCGCAAGGCCCGCATGGCCCAGCTGGCCGAAGGCTTCGTGGCCATGCCCGGCGGCATCGGCACGCTGGAGGAACTGTTCGAGATATGGGTGGAAGGGCAGCTCTATCCGCCCGCGCGGCCCATCGGCCTGCTGGACGTGGGCGGTTTCTACGGGCCGTTCTTCGGCATGATCGACCACATGATCGAGGAACGCTTTCTGCCGGAAGGGCACAAGGCCATGGTCATGGCCCACGCGGACCCGGCCCGGCTGGTGTCCGCCATGCGCGCCTATACCCCGGTAACCGTGGAGAAGTGGGGGCTGTAGCCCCGGCGGTCTGGCGTCGTCGGGCCGCGTCCGTCACCGGACAGTGCCCCGGCCCGGTCCCGAGCGCGGCGGCCCGTCTGCGGAAGGGGCTGCGCAGATCGGGCCCCGGGCATATGCCAACGATTTACGGCCCTGCCGTTCCCTTGGGGAGCGGCAGGGCCGTCGCGCGTTGCAGGTGCCGTCGCAGGTTTCGTGTCGGGCGGGTGCGCCGCTTTTGGCGGGCTGTAGCCCGTACGCGTTTGCCGCGTGCCCGCCGGGGTGACGATGCGGCGATGCGGCTCGCCCTCAGCGGCAGTTGACCATGGAGCGGCGAAGTTCCTCGCGGTCGGCGTTCAGGGGCGGTTCGAACTCCACGCCCATTTCGTTCCCCCGGTACCAGCGGGTGTGGTAGGGGATGTTTTGCAGGTGTCCCGGTTCGTTCATGGTGGCGTGCAGGTACATGCCCCTGCCCGCGCCGCCCAGGTCCGCGCCGCCGCCATACACCAGCAGGCGCGCGCCCCCGGTGCTCACGTCCAGCAGTCGCGCCCTGTACTCGTGTTCGCCGTAGCGGATGCGGCACGGGTAGTCGTATTCCTCGGCCGCCAGATTGATGCGGAAATGTTCCCTGCGGTCATCGATGGGATCTTTCATGACGTCTCCCTCCGTGCTGGGGCCCGGTGCCGCGAAATGCGGCGTTCCTGCGCGCGTGGCGGCGTGCCGACCTTGTCCGTGTCGCGGCGCGAATGCCGTGGCGGAGACGGATCGTGGAGGAGGGAGAAGGCGCGGGTCGGCAGGCGTTGCGGCCCGAATGCGAAAGCGGGCCGGGAGATGCGGAGAGAATGGGGACGCGCGTGAGCCACTGTATAGCCACATGATATGACGTGTCGCCCGCGCGGGCAATGGTGTGGCCCCTGCGGAAGGCGTGGCGGGCACAGTTTATCATGCCTGAAAGCTAAAGGTACGCGGCACTTGATGGCGCGTGCAGGGGGCGGGCAGGCGCGGAAGGGCGCAGAGGGACACGAACGGCCCAGGTGCGGGAAGACGGGGAAAGACGGCGGAAGATGAGGGAAGACGGGAGCGGAAACGAAGCCGGGCCGCCGGTTTCCCGACGGCCCGAAATGGAGCCCTTGAGCAGGATTGAACTGCTGACCTCGTCCTTACCAAGGACGCACTCTACCGACTGAGCTACAAGGGCGGATCTTGCGTGGCTGGTGCCGCAGACCGCGCGGGCACGAAAGGCCCATCGCGTGCGGCGGACGGTTGACTAGCCTGTTTCGCCAACGCCGTCAAGCCGTGCGGGCGGCGGGAACACGGCGCTTCGGCAATGGGTGGGCCCGGAACGGGCTGGGGGGGCGTTGTTGCCGTGCACCGGCATCGCCATGCGCGTGTACGGAAGCAGATGGCGCGATGTATTGATCGTGCAGCCAATCTATGTATGCCTGCTTGACCTGCTGCGCCGACTGCGGCATACAGTTCGGTACCCATGGTCTTCTAGGTTTTCTTCGCATCTCCAACGCAAGGACGATAGCCCCATGCGCCGCACCGCAGCCACCGCTCTTCCGAACGCCACCGGCCTACAGGCCCCGGTATTCGTAGCGGTCGTCGTACGCGTAGTACGTCGCGTCGCGCCGTAGCCGGGGCAGGTCTCAGCAGCAGAGAACAGTCCAACCCCCGTCGGCGCGAGCCGGCGGGGGTTGTCGTTTTTCCGCGACGCGACGGAAAAGGCGCACCCTCTCCCGGCTCCGCCCGGATACCAGAAGGAGCGCACATGCCAGCCCACACCCCGTCCCGTACCGCACCCGGCACCGCATCCGGCGCCGCGCCCACCCCCCGAAAGCGCCAGCCCAACGGCGCGGACCTGGTCATCCGCCTGCTGGAGCGGCAGGGCATCGACGTCATCGCGGGCATTCCCGGCGGGGCCAACCTGCCCCTGTACGACGCCCTTGGCCGTGCCGGTTCCATCCGCCACGTGCTGGCCCGGCACGAGCAGGGCGCGGGCTTCATGGCCCAGGGCATGGCCCGCGTCACCGGGCGGCCCGCCGTGTTCTTCGCCACCTCCGGCCCCGGCGCCACCAACACCCTGACGGCCATCGCCGACGCCAAGCTCGATTCCGTGCCCGTGGTGTGCATCACCGGGCAGGTGCCGCTGGGACTGGTCGGTTCGGACGCCTTTCAGGAGGTGGACATCTACGGCATGTCCATTCCCGTGACCAAGCACAACTTTCTGGTGCGCTCGGTGGAGGAACTGGCCGAGGTGATCCCCGCCGCCTTCCGCATCGCCGCGTCCGGGCGCCCCGGCCCGGTGCTGGTGGACATTCCCAAGAACGTGCAGATGGCCGAGGTGGACCAGGCCGTGTTCGACAACCCGCCGCAGCCGGGCCAGCCTGCCGCGCCCCCCGCACCCGACCCGGCGGGCATCTCGCGTGCCGCCGCGCTGCTCAACGCGGCCCAGCGCCCCATGCTGTATCTGGGCGGCGGGGTGGTGGCCTCGGGCGCGTCGGACATGGCCGTGCAGCTGGCCGAGCGGGCCGGGCTGCCCACGGTGATGACCCTGATGGCCCTCGGCGCCATGCCCGCGGGGCACCCCCTGTCGCTGGGCATGCTGGGCATGCACGCGGCGCGGCACACCAACCTGCTGCTGGCCGAATGCGACGTGCTGCTGGTGGCCGGGGCCCGCTTCGACGACCGGGCCGTGGGCAAGGCCGAGCGCTTCTGTCCCGGCGCCACCATCATCCACATCGACATCGACGAGAGCGAACTGGACAAGATCTTGCCGGTGCACTGCGGCATCACCGGCGACGTGGGCCTGGCCCTGGCCGAACTGCTGCCCCTGCTGCGCACCCGCGCCGAAGCCGGGCGCGAGGCGTGGCTGACCCGGGTGGAGGAATGCCGCCGCCGCCATCCCTTCGTCATGCCCGGCGCGGAAGACCCGCGCACGCCGTACGGGCTGATCCGCTGCGCCGCCGACGCCGTGGACCACGACGCCATCGTGGCCACCGACGTGGGCCAGCACCAGATGCGCACCGCCCAGGCCTACCCACTGCGCGGCCCGCGCCGGTGGCTGACCTCCGGCGGCCTCGGCACCATGGGGTTCGGCCTGCCCGCCGCCATCGGCGCGGCGCTGGCCCGGCCCGAGGCCACGGTGCTGTGCTTCACCGGCGACGGCAGCCTGCAAATGAACATTCAGGAACTTGCCACCGCTGCCGAGGAAGGGGTGAACGTCAAGATACTGCTGGCCGACAACAACGCCCTGGGCCTGGTGCGCCAGCAGCAGGAACTGTTTTACGAAGGGCGGCTGGTGGCGTGCACGTACCGGCGCAAGGTGGACTTTGCGCGCATTGCCGAAGGGTTCGGTGTGCCCGCCGTGGACCTGGACGCCAGCGAACACCCCCTGCGCGACCTAGCCGACGCCCTGCGCGCGCCCGGACCGTGCCTGATCCGGGTCACCGTGCCCGCCGGGGCCAACGTGTACCCCATGGTGCCCCCCGGCGCGGACAACCTGCAAATGATCGGTGGCGAGCCGGAACCGGGCGACGCCATGCCTGCCCTGTCGGACGATGACGATGATTGCGACACCCATGCCGATGCCACCGGAGGCCGCCATGTCCACGCCTGATACCGCACGCTCTTCCCATGCCTCCCGATCTGCCGGAAGCTCCGTGCCCGATGCCATCGGCGCGCAGGCCGACTCCGCCAGCCCCACCGCGCTGACACCGGATGCACGGCCACTGGTGGCCCTGCGCCTGACCGTGAACAACCACCCCGGCGTTATGTCGCACGTGTGCGGGCTGTTCGCCCGGCGGGCCTTCAACGTGGAGGCCATCCTGTGTACCCCGGTGAACGGGGGCGAGGTGAGCCGCATCTGGCTGCTGGTGGCCGAGGACGAGCGGCTGGAACAGATGGTGCGCCAGGTGCGCAAGCTGCACGACGTGCTGGACGTGCGCCGCCGTCCCGCCGGGGGCGAAGGGTTTGCCCGGCTGGCCGAATGCATGGCCGCGTGGGAGCGCGAAACCGCCGGGCAGTAGCGCCGCCCCCCTTCCGGGGCAAAACGACGCGTCCCGCCACGGTGGCTGCCGTGGCGGGACGCGGAGGGATGTTGTGTATTCCGGACCTGTTCCGGTGGGGTGGGGGTGGCTGGTCGGCCCCTAGCCGTCTTCGCGCATCTTGCGGATAAGCCCCTGCAACACGTGCGTCTGCTGGGCCATCTCGGCCACGGCGACGGCGGACTGGCGCATCACCTCGGCGGATTCGGCGGAAACCCGGCTGATGTCCTCGATGGACCGGTTGATTTCCTCGCTGGCGGCGGACTGCTCTTCGCTGGCCGTGGCAATGGACCGCACCTGGTCGGACACCGAGGCCGCCAGGTCCACGATGACCCCCAGCGATTCGCCCGATTCCGTGGCCAGGCGGGTCACCTGCTGCACGTGCTGCACCGTGTCCTCCACATGCCCCACGTTGCGGCGGGTGCCGCTCTGGATGCCCGCGATGGCCTGCCCCACTTCCTTGGTGGCCAGCATGGTCTTTTCGGCCAGCTTGCGCACCTCGTCGGCAACCACGGCGAATCCGCGCCCGGCGTCACCGGCGCGGGCCGCCTCGATGGCGGCGTTCAGCGCCAGCAGGTTGGTCTGGTCGGCGATGTCGTTGATCACGGTCATCACCCGGCCGATGTCCTCGGCCTGGCGACCCAGTTCGGCCATGTCGGCCTTGAGCTGGTCGGCGGTCTGCTGCACCTGTCCGATGCCCGCCACCACCTGGCGCACCACGTCCTGGCCGCTGACGGCCTTGTCGCGGGCGCTTTCGGCGGAACCGGCGGCTTCACCGGCGCTGCGCGCCACCTCAAGCACCGTGGCGTTCATCTCTTCCATGGCCGTGGCGGTCTCGGACACGCGCTGCATCTGGTGTTCCGCGCCCCGGCTGGCCTGTTCTATCTGTGCGGCCAGTTCCTCGGAGGCGGAACCGAGAACGCCGGTGACGCCCGTCAGGGTATCGGCGGCATGCAACATGCCGTCGCGCTTGGCAGATTCCGCCATGCGGCGGGCCGCTTCCGCCTCGGCGGATGCCTGCCGGGCCCGTTCCGATTCGGCGCGGGCCTCCGCCGAGCGGGAATCGGCCTCGCCTATCTTGTCCTTCAGCGTGGACACCATGCGGCACAGACATTCGGCCAGCACGCCCACTTCGTCACGGGCGTCCACGGCAAGGCATTCTTCCAGCGCCCCGCGCGATACGGCTTCGGAATAGGCAACGGTGCGCTTCAGCGGCACGGTGACCGACCGGGTGATGGCGATGGCGAATCCGGCCAGCACCAGCAGGGCCAGGGTGGTGGCCCCGGCCAGCCGGAACATGGTGTCGTCGTAGCTGGCGTCGGCTTCGGCATTATCCGCCTTGGCCGCCTGCTCGATGATTTCGGTCAGCTGGTTGATGACTTCGCGCATGGCCTCGAATTTCACGCCCACGTCGCCCAGCGAGCTTGCGGCGGCCTTCTGGCGCGCCGCCGGGTCGCCGGAAAGGGCGGCGTCCACCACGGCGCGCGAAAGGGGCATCCAGGTGGCGCGGGCTGCGTCGTACTGCGGAATGAGCGGCCTGGCCGGCTCGTCAAGGGGCAGCTTCTTGTACTTGTTCCAGCGTTCGTCCGACTGGCGCAGGTTGTCTTCGTATTCTTTCTTCAGTCGCTCGATAAGTTTCTTGTCCGCAGGATCTGCAAACAGCAGTGAGCGCTCGGCCACCAGCAACTGTTGCAGGTCACGGTCGGCCTGTATCAGAAAATTCAGGCCGGGCAGCCGGACGTTGGAAACGTCCTTCAGGTTTTCCTGTATGACGCGCGCCCCCATCCAGCCTGCCATGCCAGCGGCGCCGATGAAGAAAAATGCCAGCAGCGAGAGGACGACAAGCCGGGTGGTAATGCCGAACTGGCGGAGGAATTTCATGATTGTCCTCGAAAGTTACGTATTCGTGACTGACGCATGGATATCTTAACACAAGGGGAAGGTCCACACGCAAGTATAAACAGCGAGGTGTTCTCCGTGGCCTGCAGGAGGTTGCCCGGTCGCCGTAACAAAGGCGACCCGCCGCAGTGTGCGCTGCGGCGGGTCGCGGTAAGGCTTGATCTCTCTGAAACGCTTCAGAACTCGTACTTCAGTTGCAGCGAGCCGCTCCAACCCTGACGCATGCCGACGTACCCCTGTGCGCCGAGGTCCACGGAAAAGCCGCCGTCCTCGACGGGCTTCCACTCCAGGCCCAATTCGCCCACGCCGGTGTCTCCGGCCAGTGACGGGGCGGCCACACCTTGTCCGTTCACCGTGCTGCGCGCGGAACCGGCGAATTCGTGGTCCCACGCCGCGCCCACGTAGGGACGGACGTTGGCGGTAAGGTCGCGGCTCAGGCGTGCGCCCGCGCGCAGCCGTTGCGAGTCCACCGCGTCGAAATCCAGTTCGTCGCCAAGGACGGTTGCGGAACTGCCCTCGGTGCGGGTCCAGAAGTACTTGCCGTACATGTCGAGGTCGGTCCTTTCGTCCATGTCCCACACGTAGCCCAGGCCGCCGTGCGCGCCCACGTAGCCGGAGGTGGTCTGGTACGAGGCCCGGCCCAGGGCGGGGTTCAGGTCGTCGCTGCGGTAGGTGGTGTGCAGGCTGCCGGCGCGGGCCGAGGCTTCCGCGTACAGGCCCTTGAGCATGCCCTGCGTGGCCTCCAGCCGTGCCAGCAGGCCTCCGCCCTGATAGTTGCTGTCACCCCAGGCGTGAATGGAATCGTCGCCGCCGGGGCCGTCGTTGTAGCTGTCGTACGAGCCCACGCCCGCCTCGAAGAAAGGCCCGGCCACCAAGTCCGCGCCGTCCAGGCCGAAGCGCTTGGCAAGGCCCAGCATGATCGACACGCCCCGCGCGTCCACATGCGAACCGGTGGCATAGGTGGACATGCCGCCGGAGGTGGCGCCAAACCCGCCCCAGCCGCCTTGCGCGGCCCCGCCCGCGCTGGCCACGCGCGCCGTCTGCCGGGCGCTGGTCATGCCCTGCCCGCCAGCCAGGTCGCCGCCCTGGGTCAGGGCAGCCGCCCCGGCGGCCTGCCCTTCGGACGGGGATTTGCGGACGCCCTCATGGCTGTCGGATGCCGAACTCACCGTGGCCTCCAGGGCGTTGCCGCCTGTCACGCCCAGCGCGAATGCATACACCGTGGAAATGCCCTGCATGCCCGTGGTGGTGTTGGCAATGGTCGGGTCGGCCGTCAGGCCGCCTGCTCCGGTGGCCTTGATCAGGGTCACGGTATCGCCTGCGGACAGGGGCGTGCCGCCGCCCACGATGCCGACGCCCACGGTGGTGGCGGGCTTGCCGGTGGGGGTGCGGATATCCACGCCGCTGTCGTCGGTCACCGTGAGCACGGTGTCATTGGCGGCGATGGTGGACGGCAGGTAGAAGTGCAGGTTCTGGAAGTTTTCCAGTTTGTACACGGAGATGTCCTTGGTCCATGTTTCCAGCGTGTTGCCGGTGCGCACGTCGTCGGTCCCGGAGGGGCCGGCATAGCTGTAGCCACCACGGAGAATTGTGGTTGAACCGAAGGTGGGAGCGCCCTTGATGCGCACGGTATTGTCCGTGACGCTGCCGCCGCTGCCCATGCCGGACAGGCCGCCGTAGACGTCGCCGTTCACTGTGCCGCCGGATATTTCCACGGTGTTGCCTGTGGCGGAGCCGCCATTTGCGGCTTTGCCGCCGGTTACGTTGTCCGTCACCACCGTGCTGTCGCCGCGAATTATCACGGTGTTGCCGGTGGCGGTGCCGCCATCGTTGGCGAGGCCCCCGTAAACGTTGCCCACCGTGCCGCCGGAGATGTCCACGGTGTTGCTCACGGCATTGCCGGTGCCGCCGACGTAGCCTCCGTACACGCCGTTCACCGCGCCGCCGCTGATGCTTACGGTGTTGCGAGAGGCATAGCCGCTGCCGCTGCCGACATAACCGCCGTAGGCGCCGTTGCTCACCTGCGTGGTGTTGCCGGTGCCTTCCGAGATGTTCACGTTGTTGGCCGAGGCATCGCCGGTGTTGGTGCGTGCTCCGTAGATCTTTCTCACCGTGCCGCCAGTCATGGTCGCGTTGTTGCCCGCGGCGTAGCCAGTGCCGAATGCGACGAAGCCGCCGTACATGTTGTCCGCCGTGCCGAGGACCATGGTCACGCTGTTGGACGAGGCATCGCCGGAGCCGGAGCTGACGACGCCTCCGGAAATGTCGCTCGTCTCCACGTAGCCAAGGATGTTCACGATGTTCTCCGTGGCCCGGCCGGAGGAGGTGGAGCCCCCGAACACGTTCCCCACCGTGCCGCCGTAGATGGTCACGGTGTTCTCCGTGGCCCTGCCCGCGCCGGAGTCGACACGCCCGCCGTAGATGCTGCCGGTCACCGTGCCGCCGGACATGGTCACCGTGTTGCGCGATGCGGTGATCGAGGCGTCGGCGGCGTTGCCGACGAATCCGCCGTAGACGTCATAGTTCACCACGGCGCCATTTGGACTCCAGGCGCTGCCCAGGCCATTAATGGTCACGGTGTTGTCCAGGGCGCTGCCGGAGGCAGAGGCGCCGCCGTACACGCTCTCCACCGTGCCGCCATTTATGTTCACGGTGTTATATGAGGCCGCACTCGTGCCGGCAAGGACATGCCCGCCGAAGATGTACTCGCCGACCTGAGCGCCGTACAGGGTTACGATGTTTTGTTTGGCCTCGTCGCTCCAACTGCTGCCGCCGTAAACAGTGCCGGTCACCGTGCCGGTGGTCAGGATCACGGTGTTGGCCTGGACAAAGTTGCCAGTGCTTTGGCCGCCATAGACGTTGCCGGTGTACCCGCCATCAATGCCGACGTAGCTGGCCGTGTCGTATTGGCCGACGTAGGCGTTCATGACGGGGTTGTACGGGTCTGTCTGCTCGGTGCCGCCGGTGTTGGCGGCCCGCAGCGGCCCGCTCAGGGCCAGCAGGGCCAGCAGGGCCACGCCCACCACGATGACCAGTTGCGGTACGGAAAGGTAGCGTGCGCGGGGGGGCCTTGTGGCGGCATGCGCGGACTGTGGGGGAAAGGGCGGGAACATGGAAGCCTCCTGAGGTGTCGCGGGCGCTTTTTTCAACAGGTCGAGGCACGCAAAAATGCCCGATGCAGCCTAGGTGGCTAGCATCGGGCATTTTTTGCGGCATCACCCGTTTCGGGTGATTCTCACGACAGCAGGCGCTTCATGTCTGACCGGGAGGACGTTCCGACTTTCTGGTAGGCGTTCTTGAGGTGGGTTTTCACCGTGTTCAGGCTGATGCACAGGTGCTGCGCGATTTCCCCGTAGGACAGGCCGTCCGCCATCAGGCGGGCCACTTCGTCTTCGCGCGGGGATAGCCCGAAACGGCCCCGGGCGGAGTACAGCGCGTCCGCGACGGCGCGCCGTCCGGCTTCCAGCCGCTCCGCCAGCGAGAAGACGTCCGCAGCAAATGTCGGGGGCATTTCCGGGCATATGCCCGGGCGCATTTTTTTCAGCAGGGGGCCGATCCACGACCAGCATTCCGCAAAAGGCAAAAGCAGGCCGTCCGGCACGGCCAGGGCAAGGGCGGCGCGCAGGGAATCCGCTGCGGCGTCGCGTTTGCCCAGCATGAGCCAGGCGGCGGCGCCGTGCAGATGCCCGTAGGTCAGGGCCAGGGAATAGTTGAGGGCGGAAGCCAGGCCCAGGGCCGCTTCATTTTCGCCAAGCAGCAGTTCCGGCTTGCCGGACAGCAGCAGATAGCGGGCGCGGCACAATTCGGCAAAGGGGAGCACCTGGACGAAGAAACGCCTGGCCAGCGAGCCCGGCGTGGCCTCGCGCAGCCAGTGCGCCATCTCGTCCGGCTGGTGCAGCAGGCTCTTCAGGTAGGAACGGGCCATGTCCGCCGCCATCCGGTTGGCCCGCTGGGGGAATTGTCCCGCGATGCCGGTCAGGTTGTCCATGGCGTCGGCAAGGGCGGCGGCGTTGCCCCGCAGCAGGGCCACCCTGCCCAGAAGAAACTCCGCCCCGATGCCGATGCTGGCCTGCTCCCGCAGGGCGGCCTGGTGCCGGGCCTTGTAGCCGGAGATTTCCGCCGGGTCGGCATCGCCCCGGTGCAACCGGCATTCCGCCTCCATGAGTTCCGGGCCGCCCGCCCCGTGCCCCCCGGACAGGGCAAGATAGTGAGGGCAGTACGTCTGCATGTCCGCCAGTTCGCCGTCCAGCCGACCGGCCTCGCGGTGGAACATGAAGAGCACGGACACATTGCCGAAGGTCCATGAATCGTCCAGCCGGACCATGGCCGTCTGCCTGCCCGCCAGTTGCAGCGCCTCCTGCATGCGCACGCCCATGGCCGCGATGTCGTTGTAACAGGTGAAGGACTCCAGCAGCCGCAGTTCGCCGCGCAGGTAGTCCCGCTGGTGCGGTGCGAAAGGCTCCGTTTCAACGATGTCGGCAAGCTCCGCGAAAAGGGCCCCGAATTCCTCGTGGCAGTTGGCGGACAGCAGGTCGAGGGCCAGCGCGATGGCGGAAAGCGGATGCATGGCCTTCATGGCCCGCGTGCTGTTGGCCGCGATGTCCCTGATCGCGGGGACATAGGCGACGCCGGGCATGTCCAGCAGCCCTTCGCCCTTCATTCCGGAAAGGTCGAGCGCCAGAATGCGCTCGTAGTCCCGCAGCCGGTAATAGAAGACGAAGGCGCGTTCCAGGTCGCCGGACCGGGCGCACCAGTGGCCAGCGGCAAGAAGCGCCTCGCGGCGAGTTTCTTCCGGCAGTTCGGCAAATATCCTGCGCGTGAAATCCAGCAGCGTGCTGTGCGGGTAGTACAAGCCCGAGGCAGGGTCGTGCCGGAGCATGGCATTGTGTTGCAGCGCCGCCCACGTTTCCTGGGGAAGGCGCGCCGTGCCCAGCAGAAACGCGGCCTGTTCCGCGGAAAAGGCGTCAAAGGGTGAAAGACGCAACAGGCACTCCTGCCCGGCCTCGTCCAGATTGTCCCAGACCACGTCCCGCAGCAGGCCGTCCACCCCGGAGTCATGGGCCTGGCTGGAGGCCGGGGCAAACGCCCCCCTTTCGTTCCAGCGCCGCAAATACAGTGTTGCCGCGATGATCCAGCCTTCGGCGCGGCGGTGCAGTTCCTGCGCCTGCGCCTCGTTGAGCGCAATGCCCGCCCTGGTCGCATATTCCCTGGACTCCGCCTCCGTCAGGCGAAGGTCGTCGGCGTTCAGGCGCAGGATGCCGGCCTTTTCATAGGGCAGGATGCGCGTTGCAACGGGCCGGGTGACGACGATCAGTCGCAGGTGCGCGGCTTCGTGTTCCAGAAAGGCCTTCCAGATCGGGGCAGGCACATGGGGTGCAAGGTGGTGAAAATCGTCAAGCACCAGCCAGAAGGGCGTGGAGCAGGGCAGTTCGCGCAGCAGCGAGGCCAGATGCCCGGCGCTGTCCTCGTCGGGCAGGCCAAAGGACAGCATGGCCCTGCCGGTGTGCGCATCGACCTTCTGCATGGTCTGGCAAAAGCGACGCCAGGCGGCCTGGGGCGATTCCTCGACGCAGACATGCCGAACCCAGGTGGCGCCTTCGGGCAGGCGTTCGCGCAGATAGTTCTGTGCGATGGTGGTCTTTCCGTATCCGGACGGGGCCTCGATGAACACGCTGCGCATGTTCAGGGCTTCGTGCAGCCTGGCCTTTAGCCGGGGGGAAAAGTACGGAATATCGGTTCGGCGTGGACGTGCCATGGGATTTTGTCTGTATTTTTATGTGCAGTTGTCTGTATTTTTTAGCTATAGTTTGTTGTGTGCGGCTTTTCAAGCTTGCTGGAGAATGGCGGCATGATCATGTTTTTTATGTAATTTCCGGAGGTGATGGCATTGAGAACTGTATATTTTCTCAGTGTATTGTTCTATGGATGCGTTCAGTGGAGTGTATTGATTGTGTGTCATGGGTTCAAAAAATAAAATATGCAGACATGTTTATTTTGTTATTGTTGTTTTTTGGAGTCTTTTGCATGTCAATTTGTAACGTTTGATGGTGCTTTACTGTCGATGTGGCGATGAATTTTTGTTTTACTCCATCGTTACGTTATGGGTGACGTTTTTTAAATTCGAAAATTTTCCATGAGTATGCCATGATTCTTGGTATACCGTGAAAACATGGGAAAAACATGGCCAGGTATGATGCGGCGTGGAAAATATCCCATGCCCGGTGTCCGCTGTGCAGAGAGTGTTGCTCCATTGGTTGCGACGTCCGGGGCGCATGCCGGCATGCGGGGAATGGCGTGTCGTTTCCTGCGGCGGGAGGATGCCCGCCTCTGCGGTTCCGTCTGTATCGGACATCTTGAACGGCGGGACGAAGTGTGGTGCAATGCGCAACCCAATTTCCCCAGCGGAGGCTCCCCATGCGTTGTCGCAGCATCCTCGCCTGCCTGCTCCTGCTCTCCTGTCTGCCGCTTGTAGCCTGCATGAAGAAGGTGCGGGTGGACCCCGTTCCGGAGCCCGACCTGCGCCCCCTTGCGATGGACGCCAAGGTCCAGCCCATCACGATATACAGGCTTACCCTCAAGATACGCCGGGGCGAGGTGGTCGGAACGGCGGCCTATGACGGCCTGTGCATTCCGCGCGCCGTTACGTCTTCGCTGGGTGGTCGCGCAGAACTGACACAGGACGAACTGGCCGAAGTGTTTCTGGAAGAGGCCGACGGCAACGGGTTCAAGGTGGTGGGCGACACGCGCGCCCTGTTCGATGACCCGGACAAGTCGAAGGCCAACCTGTGGGTAGGCGGCAATATTTCGGAAATCCGCAAGAACATCTGCTTTCCCATGCACGATTGGGGCAACCCCGTTCCCAGCAAGGGCGAAGCCAACATGGTGGTGGACTGGGAGGTGTTTTTGCCGGTGGACCGCCAGGTGGTGCTGCGGCGCACCACCACCGGCTACGGCAAGCTGGATTCGGCCACGGAAGGTGGCGGCGCCGAGGTGCTGCGCATGGCCTTTGCCCATGCCGCGCGGGGCCTGCTGGCGGATGAGGAGTTCCGCAAGCTGGTCACCACGCCCGCAGGTTCGGCGTATGTGGCGCCGCAACTGACGCAGGCGCAGGAACCCCGGCCCATGCTGACCGACGTGCGCGTGCGGGTGGCCGGTCCGGACACGCCCCGCGTGCCGCTGGACAGTGTGCGCCATTCCGCCGTGCTAGTGCAGATGGGGGATAGTCACGGCTCGGGCTTTGTCGTTACCGACGACGGCTACATACTGACCAACTACCACGTGGTGGAAGAGTCGGAACGGGCGCGGGTGCGCTTTCAGAGCGGGGCATCTGTGGTGACTCGCGTGGTGGCGCGCGACAAGCGCCGCGACGTGGCCCTGCTGAAGGCCGACATGGAGGGGTTGCGACCACTGTATATACAGATGGCGGACGTGCCCACCGGAGCAGAGGTGTTTCCCGTGGGCGCGCCCATGTTGGAAACGTTGTCCGGCACCATTTCGCGCGGGATTGCAAGCGGGTACCGCAGGATGCCAGAAGGCAGGGTGCTGCAAAGCGATGCCACGGTCTTTGGCGGCAACAGTGGTGGCCCGCTGGTGGATGGGAACGGCCATGTGGTGGCGATCACCGTAAGCGGCATGCAGGAGAACGGCGTGCCGATCGGCGTGAACTTCTTTATCCCCATCACCGACGCCCTGAAAACGCTGGGCATTCCCGCCAGGCCCTGATCGGGGCTGACGTTGGTTGACACGTGCTGACGTGGTCTGGCGTGGCCTGATGCGGGTTGGTTGCTGTCTGAAGCCGCGCGGGAGCATCCGTGCTGGTGGGGTGGGAACGGGCAGGGCGGCGCGGTCTAGGCGCGCAAACGCGGGTTTTCCGCCGCACGGGCGGGATGCATCAACAGCGCATGTGCAGGGAATATTCGGCAAGGGCCGGGCTGCGGGCAACCGCTCCCGGCCCTTCGATTCTTCTGCAAAAAAGCCGTGTCCGGATGTGACCGCGCTCACGGAAGGGGTCTGGGGTGGTGTCTATATAGGATCCGGACGGGCGGCATGTGGCCGCATCGCCCGCATCCGCCCGAACCCGCATGAGCCCGAACCCGCATCCGCAAGGAGACGCACCATGGCCCCCATCACCACCGCGCATTTCATCCGCGATCTCAAGGACGACCACCAGCGCCTGCTGGACACCCTGGAAGATGCCCGCCGCCTGGGGCTGGGCACGGCAGAGGGCCGCCGCTGCCTGTTCACCTGCAAGGAACTGCTGGCGCGCCACCTGCGCAAGGAAGACACCATGCTGTACCCCGCGCTGCGGCAGGCTGCGGGAAAGGGCGACCTTGGCAACGTGGCCGATGCCTTTGCCTCGGAGATGCAGTCCATTTCCAGCAGTCTGCTGGAGTTCTTTGCCCGCCATGATGCCAGCACGGGCACGGCGGATGCGGGCGGGCTGGATTTTGCGCGCGAGCTCGGGCGCATCATCATTGCCCTGAAGATGCGCATCCAGCGTGAGGAAAGCCGCCTGTACCCGGCCTATGAAAAGGCCCGCGCGGTCTAGACCCGATCCGCCCGGCACGTGTGCGGGCGCGTTGGGCGGGTAACCGGCTCCGGCAGGCGGTTCTGGTATGGGGCCGATGCCGTTGGCGTGCCGGATGCGGCGCGGGCGCCGGATGCGTGGGGCATGGCGCGTGCTGCGGATGGCGGAAGCCCTTCCCCGCAGCGCAGCGTCACCCCCTGCCGCACAGCCACCGCCAAGCCAGGCGCGGCCCCAGCGCCAGCGACACCGGCACCAGCACCCAGACCCGCCCTGCCGTCACATCATAGTCCGCCAGCAGCCGTTGCCACGGGTGCCCGGCCACGTAATGCCCGAACAGGAATTCGAAGGCCACGGTCAGGCCCGCCCAGAACAGGCCGGTGGCCCACATGCCCCGCGCCCCCCACGCGGGGCCCTGACGCCGTGCGTAGAGCAGGGCGGCCAGCCCCACCGCCGCGCAAAGCAGCAGCGTGCTGACCACATGGGCGGCGGCGGTGCCCAGCCCGGGCCCCAGCCACGCCTCGCGCAGGGCGCCATTGGCGATGGCCACGGCGCACAGCGCGCACCAGCAGGCAGTGGCAGTGCGAAGCGGAAACATGGGGCCTCCATGGCGCGAGCGATGTTGGCTTGCTGCATGCCGGGAAGTATCCGGCCAGCCCGTCAGGTGTGCATGCCCCAGCGCGCGGCAGCAGGCAAGGGCGCACGAAAGTGCGCGCCAGGTCGTCGTCAATACGCATTGCCCCTGCATCCCTGCCCCTGCGCCCGGACGCCAGTGAAACCGCACTTCCGTCAGTATGCTTGCCAGCACGCCCGCAACCTCGTCCACACCGATGGCTGCGGCTGTCATGCCGCACCAAGGAGTATGGCAGTGCCGATACAGGCCACTAGGTAAATCCCGTATTTTACAGGTAGGGTGGCGAATGGGGATAGCGGGGCATTGTGAATGTGCCGGAATGATTCTGTAAAATCGTGGCAGACAACTTTGTGTGCTCGGCGTGGCACATTGACACATTCCCTGGGGTGCGTCACTCATAGACACAAGCGAAAGCCAAACCCGCTGCGAGGCGGGGACGGAAAGCCACGGATCTCGCGTAGAGACAGCCGGGTTGCCTGCACCGGAAAGCAGTGCGTCAGCGCGGGTCGTGGCGTCATCCCTTGGGGGGGATATGCTGACGTGTGTTTTTGTTCTTGTGGTGGACTGCAATCCCATGTCCGCATTCATGTGCGAGTGGGAACTGCGCAAGCGCGGTGCGGAAGCCTTCGTGGTGCGCAGGGTGGAAGACGCCCTGCCCGCGCTGGATACGCACCGTTTCGATTTTGCGCTGATCGATGCGGGCACCATGGAGAACGATGCTGACCGCGCCACCCTGCACGAAAGCCTTGTCAGAAACGGTGTGCCTTCATTGTTGATGACACGCCGCAGCCAGGCCTGCGCCGACCACCATGTCTCTGCCTGTGCCCTGCAGGACAGCCTGCGCCTTCCGGCGGACGCGATAAGCTGCATTGCTTACTGTGTGCTGAGCATGGGCAAGCAGGTTACCGCCCGCTTCAGCTGAGCCGCCCCGGTGCGCACCCGCAGTGCGTATTTTCTCTCCCCCGCCCCCGCCGTCTCGTCGTTCCGCCTACCCGCGTGTTGCGGCGCGCTCCCGGCGCGCCTTGCCGCAGCCCGTTGAACCCCGCCCTGTTCGCCCTGTTCGCCCTGTCTCGCCCTGTTCGGCCTGTCTCGCCCTGTCTCGATGTGTCCCGCCATGTCTCGGTGTGTCCCGTCATATCTTGTCATGTCCCGGCGTGATCCGCGCCGTTGCGTGCGCCCCCTGCCGTTCTGACCGGCCCTTCCCCGTCCTTGCCGGTCAGGCTCCTTGCCCTGTCGGTGTGTTGCAGCTTTTCCGGGCGTGTTGCCGTGCGGGCCGCTCCGGGGTATTGCGCAGGCATGACAGTGCCGTAGACACTGCTGCCGACGGCGCCGCGCACTGCCGCCGTGCGCTGCCGCGTCGTGTCCGCCTGCCCGGCGGAATCCGGCGGAACCCGGCGGCATGCAACCATCCGGCCACGCCCGCAACGGGCCGCCGGGGCACGAACATCTGTCGGACCGCGATGCGCGCCAGCAGCGCACCCGTCCACGGGGGAACGCGTGAGACCCAGCAAGACAGTTCTGGTTCTGGCCGGGCCGCTGCTTACGGCGTTGATGGCCGTGACGCTGTTTTTCCTGTCGCACCACGGCGTGCAGGTGCACAACCCGGTGCTGCTGTTCGTGGTGGCCATCGTGCTGGCGGCGTACCTGGGCGGGCATGCATCGGGCCTTGCCAGCGTGGGGCTGTCGCTGGTGTACGTGCTGCTGACCTGGTCCACCGGGTTCGCCACGTTCGTCTATTCAGAGGCCAGCGTCAGCCGACTGGTGGTTTTTCTGCTGACCATGCCGGTGGTCTCGTTGCTGGTGTCGTGTCTGCAAACCCGCAACGAGCGCGTGCTGGAACGGCTGCACGCCAAAAGCGAATGCCTGCGCGAGAGCGAGGCGCGCCTGCGCCGCGCCGAACTGGTGGCGGGCATCGGCAACTGGGAGGCGGACCTGCGCACCGGAGCACTGGTCACCTCTGAAGGCGCCCGGCGCATCTACGGCATACCGGACCACTGCGACAGCTTCGAGGTCGTGAAGGCCATCCCCCTGCCGGAATACCGCCCCGCGCTGGACGCGGCCATGCACGAACTGGTCACCCGTGGCGTGGAATACGTCATCGAGTTCAGGATCCGCCGCCCTTCGGACGGGGGTGTGGCCGACATCCAGTCGCGCGCCAAGTACGACGCCGAGCGGCACCGCGTGTACGGCACCATCAAGGACATCACCGAACGCAAGCGCGCGGAGCGCGAACTGATCGAGGCCAACCGCCAGGCCAAGAGCGCCAGCGAGACCAAAAGCCTGTTCCTGGCCAACATGAGCCACGAGATACGCACCCCGCTCAACGGCATTCTGGGCGCGCTGCAACTGCTGAAGGCAGACCTGGCCGACCCGGAGCAAGCCGGGTACGCGAACCTGGCCATCCGCTCGTCGCAGCGGCTGGCGCACCTGCTGACGGACCTGCTGGACCTGTCCCGCGTGGAGGCGGGTCGCATGCCCGTGGCCAGCGAGCCCTTCGACCTGGCGCGACTGGGCGAGGCCGTGCGCGAACTGTTCCAGTTCGAACTGGGCGCGCGCGGCCTTGCGCTGGACGTGCAGCTTGCCCCCGGCCTGCCGCAAACCGTGCTGGGCGACGAGGGCAAGACCCGTCAGATACTGTTCAACCTTGTGGGCAATGCGCTGAAGTTCACCGAACGGGGCGGGGTGCGGCTGAGCCTGTCGCCGTTGCGAGGCCTGCCCGGCCTGCCCGATCTGCCCGATCTGGCAGACCGGCCCGATCTGGCAGACCGGCCCGATCTAGCAGACCAGCCTGATCGCCCCGAACAGTTGGACCGGTCGCACCATCAACCGTTTCGGTCTGGCAAGGCTGGCGGTGCGGAGGCCAGCGTGGCCGCCGCAGGCGGAAATGGCGCAGGCAGCAACGGGGCGGAAGGAAACAGCGCAGGCGGGAACGGCACGGGCAGGTCGGGGATACCGGGCGGACCTGACGGGTCCGAGAGGTTTGGCGGGGCGGACAGGCCGGGCGCTTTGGACGAAAACGAGGCCACGGCAGGAGACGTGGCGGGCGTGCTGTTCATGGTGGAGGACACCGGCAAGGGCATACCCGACGCCCTGCTGCGCACCATCTTCGATCCGTTCACCCAGGCCGACAACTCGTATGTGCGGCGGCATCAGGGCGCGGGGCTGGGGCTGTCCATCGTGCGGCGGCTGGTGGCGCTGCTGGGCGGCACCATCTGCGTGGACAGCGAGGAAGGGCGCGGCACCGTGTTCTGCGTGGCCCTGCCCTTCCGTACGGCGGAGCGGTGCGAACTGCCGCCGGAAGTGGCGGATTGCCCGCCCCCGCCGCAGGACGGCGCGCCGGTGCGCGTGCTGCTGGCGGAAGACGACGCCACCACCCGCCTGGTGGGGCAGCGGCTGCTGCAAAAGGCCGGATACAGCGTGACCTTGGCCGTGGACGGCGACGACGCACTGGCCCGGCTGGCCGCCGAAGAGGTGGACGTGGTGCTGATGGACATCCACATGCCCAATACCGACGGCATTACCGCTGCCACCACCATCCGCACGTCACCCCGCTTTGCGGACAAGTGCAACGTGCCCATTCTGGCCGTGACCGCAGCCGCAATGGCGGGCGACCGCGAGCGCTTTCTGGCCGCTGGCCTTGATGGCTACGTGGCCAAGCCCTTCGACATGGCCGACCTTGTCGAGGAGATCGAATGTGCGCGGAGGAAAAGGCAGGTGTGTTGAGGGGGAGCAGAGGATCGGTGGGCGACTTTAGGACTGCGTGGCTTAGGTAAAACGAATACCTGCCTCCTTAGTCGTGTGAGATTAAAAAGGGTTCATCTGAGTGTATGCATATTGGACTGGTTTTTTCGATGTGTTAGTGTGTATTGAAAGTGTGGGTGTGCCCGTTGGGCTGCTGTCCGCATGGGCGAAAACTTTTCGGTTATCTTGATGTGTTTTTGTGAGGCGGGTCGGTAGATATTGTAACGCGCAGTAGGTGGCGTGTATATGCGAACGATGGTCAGAAAGGCTACTTCTCTTATAATAAAGCACGAAATATCATTTTCTCAGAATGGTCCACACGCAAAAGACGGCTTCACTCTTTCTTATAATGAGAAGGGTTATAGGGACGTTGATTTGGTTAGATTGATAGCCCACTCTCTGCCTCTGTTTGCCTTGACAGAACGCGAAATACAAGAGTGTGTGGAAAATGGTGAGTTGAGTGCCATACAGGAAATGGCATTGTCGAGGATTTCGCAAGCAAAAAGAGATAAAAAAGGAGACTATGGAGAGGCTTTGCTTTTTATTCTGCTCGCAGCATTTTATGGTAACGAGCGGATCGTAACAAAGTTGAAACTTCGATCAAGCAGCACGGAGCAGATAAAGGGATTTGATTGTGCTAATTTTACATATGAAAATGGCGAATTGACTGTATGGTTAGGTGAGGTGAAGTTTTATCAGGATTTTTCTTCTGCGGTAGATGATGTCATTGAGGAACTAGTTAAACACACAACGGCGGAGTATATAAAGGGTGAATTTAGAGTCCTCCTTCCAAACTGTGAAATAAATAGAAATTCACCGTTGAGAGACAGGATTTTGAGTGTTCTTGATGGTAGTACGTCTCTTGATAAGGTAAAGATTAAAATTCCTGTGCTTTTAACATGTAACTCTACACAATTGAGCAGATTTAATGATGCGTCTTCTGAGAATTTTTTGAATTTTGTCGATAGATATTTTTCGAAAAAATTTGAAATAATAGAGCGAAAAATGCCAAAGAGTCTTGAGCGGTTCGATGTTGTATTTATTGTGTTGCCACTGCATGATGTTAAGCTGGTAAAAAAGAAATTGGATGATTATGAAAAAGTATTGGAGTTGTGATGGTGTTGTCACTTGAATATATTGAAAAAGCATTGATATGTAAAAGTGATTTAGAAGAAAAATTTCTTCTTGATGCTTTGCAATGTGTGTATCATGAGATACAGAGTAAGGGAAATTCTTCTGTGGTTACGTCAATAATCTGTCGTATATCTGCATTGAAGTATAAAAGTGAACTTGTCGTAAATTTGTTGAGAGAGTGCATTGTTGCTTCAAGGATTTTTATATACAGTGATATGCTTGGTGGTGTTGACGGTGCGTGGGGTAGTATTTTTTCAGATGTTGCGCAAGATTGTTATTCGCGTCCGAGCGGTATTGTGTTAACATTGTACCAGAAGAAGATATTGTCAGAATATAAAAAACACAAAAGAATAGTTGTTAGTGCTCCAACCTCGTTTGGAAAAAGCACAATAGTCCCTGAATTGATTGACGAGAGTGATAAAAATGTTTGTATAGTTGTTCCAACGTTGTCCTTACTTTCAGAGTATGTTTCTAGATTTATTCAGGATTCACGATTTCGTAGATATAATATTGTTTACACATCATCTCAGGGGTTGGGTCGGCGCAACATTTTTATTGTAACGCCAGAACGTATGGATATTATTTTGGATCAACATCCAGATTTGGGAGTTGATTTTTTTGTAATGGATGAGGTGTATAAAATATCTAACAGTGATGATCGTTCTTTGATATTTGCAAATTGCCTTTATCGTCTGGCTAATAGGGTCTCTAGATTTTATCTCATTGGGCCATACTATGACGAGTTCAGCGTCAACTTTTTAAAGCGATTTAACGCGCACTTTTTGCGATTTGATGTTGAGGTCGTTGCTAAAAACAAATTAGATATTTCTGATGTTTCCCGTGGGAATATTTATGATGTAAAAGGAGTGAAGGTTAAAAAAACTGCGGACAAATATAAAAATCTTAGCAGACTAGTTGCGGCGTTAGAAGGTCAAACACTGGTGTATGTTGCTAAGACGCATACTGCAGAAGTGGCAGCAAAGCATATTTCATCTAACCTTGTCGAGAGCGCTACTTGTGAAGGGCTGATTGATTTTGTTTCGTCGACGATAGGTCGAGAGTGGTCGCTTGGTGAGTATTTAAAAAGAAAAGTAGCTTTTCATCATGCATTGATGCCTAAGTATGTTCAGCGCGAGATAGTTTATAATTTCAATGTTGGAGCGATTGACACTTTGGTTTGTACTTCAACACTTATTGAAGGGGTTAATACCTCCGCTCAAAATGTTGTAGTTTTTGATAATATGAAAGGTATTGCACCGTTAACGGGTTTTGACGTTAAAAATATTGAAGGTAGATCCGGAAGGCTCGGGAGACATTTCGTTGGCGAAAATTACTTCCTAGTTGAAACACCATCCAAAGCAAATGTTGGAAATGTAGATTTTGTTTTTCTTGATTCAAACGAGCTCGATGATGAAGTGAATTTGCTTGTCAGTGACGGCGATTTGACAGATGTAATGAAGAAGCGACGAGAGCATATTTTGCATGAGTGTCGTGAAAATGGTGTGAGCTTATCTCTATTGCGAAGCAATAAGTACATAAAGGTTGATAAGCAGTTGGCGCTCGTTAGGTACTTTCGGGACAACCCGGATGTTATGCGCGAAATGCATTTTAGTGGTACGCTTCCAGTTAAAGAGACGTTGAAGATTTGGTTGAGGCTTGCGTATGAGTATTTGATGAGCGATTCTCAAAAGCATGAAAAAGATTTGCCTCAAAATATTGTTATAAACAAGGCTATCTATTATGTTTATAAAAATCCAACGATATATGAGTTTGTAAATGGGTGGAGTGAGGGAAGTTTTGATGCAAGGGTCCGTAAGACATTTAAATTGGTGACACGTATATTTGAATTCGCTTTGCCAAAGTCTTTATTCGCACTGGAAAATATATACAATTACATGAATGGTTCGCAAATAGACACTTCGCATGTTGTCTCATTGCTTGAGCATGGGCTGGGAAAAAAACATGAGGTGCTTTTGAAAGAGGCAGGAATTCCGCCAAATATAATTAAAAAAATTTCAAAATTTTTCGATGAGACATATTCAATACGAGACATACAGGCGGCTATAGACAGTGCAGACCTTAGCCGTTTGACGGAGTATGAAAAAAAAATACTACAAAGAACGTTGCTTGGGGAAAACCGTTAAGTGGCTCAGAGAAGATAGGCTGCGGCGATGGTCATACTCTGTACAGAGATAGTATTCACCTGACACATCCCCCCCCTCCCCCCAACTCCTGCCCCATGCACTGCAACAACCCCAGACACCACGGGCAGTCGCCGCACGGCACGGGTTCGCCGTAGCAGTCGGTTTCGAAGGTAGTGGTTTCTATGTCGTCGCAGGGGTACACGTTGCAGTTGGTGCAGAACGGGTAGCCCTTGGCCGTCACCCTGTCGCGGAATGCCCGATACTCGGGGCCGTTCCACACGTCGATGATGTCCTGCCCCTGCGCGGGGTCGACAGTGCCGAAAAAGCGCCCCACCACCTGCTTGCGCATGCCGTACATGTGGCAGTGGTAATCGCGCCACAGAAAGTAGCAGGGGGCCACCTTGCCGTCCCAGGCAATGAAGGCCCCGCCTTCGTCCACGGCGGGGCAGTGGCGCAGGTTGCGGGGGTGCAGGGCGGGCAGGCGCAGGTGCAGGCCGTGCTCGCGGGCCACGGCTCGTGCGGCGTCGAACACCGCTTCCGCCTCGGGCACGTGGGCGTCGGCATCGCGCAGCAGGTTGTGCAGGTGAAGGGGCACGTCCGCCTCGCGCGCGGCCTCGGTCATTTCGCGGATGAAGCTGGTGATCCGCGTTTCCTCCTCGGTAAAGCGAAACCGCCACACCACGTCGAAGTAGCGGCGGATGTCTATGCCATCCCGCTCGGCCCGCGCCTGCCATTCGCGGTAGAAGCGCATCGATTCTTCCGTGTTCGTGCCGAATACGGCCTGTTCGGACATCCCCGGGGCATAGGGCAGCACGTGCGAGACGATGGCGAAGTCCGCGCCCCGCTCTGCGGCCCAGCGCAGGGTGGCGGGCAGCTCGTTCAGGTTGTCGCGCATCACCACGAATTCCACGCCCACAGCAAGCGGCGCACCGGGCCGCGCCGCGCGCGCCGTCGCCAGATTGGCCAGCGCCCGCTCCATGTGGTCCACGTCGCCCCCGGCCCGGCAGGTGGAAAACAGCTCCGGCGAAACGGCGTCGATGGACAGGCATATCCTGTCCAGCCCGGCGGCCAGCAGCGCGTGCGCCCGGCTTTCCGTCAGCAGGTGTCCGTTGGTCTGAAAACCCACCCAGCCTTCCGGCGGCATATGCTGTCTGGCAAGGCGGATGAACGTTTCAAGGTCGCGGTGCAGCAGCGGTTCGCCCACGCCGTTCAGCACAAGGCCGTTCAGGTGCGGCATGGCAGGCAGCAGGGCGGCGTACGTTTCCGCCGTCATGTCGCCTTCCGGCGCTCTGATGTCGGAAGAATGCTTCACGCACATCCGGCAGTGCAGGTTGCAGCGCGAGGTAACCTCCACGAACAGCTTGCGGGGGTAGGGCAGCAGGGCATCGTGCCGGGGGGCCGGGGGTGCGGCAATGGCGGCTGTGGGCATGGGAAGCCTTTGCGGGAAGACACCGCGGCAGGAGGGCGGTTGGCGGCACGGAATGTGCGTATTTGGCAATTTAGCCAAGCAGTCCGGAGGCGTCAATGCCGCCTGTGCCGCCCCTTGTGACGCGGTCTGCCGGGCGGCGCCGGAGAATGCGGGAAGCGCCGGGCAAGGGGCAGCCGTCCTTTCCCGTGCGGGCAGTCTTTCCCCGCCGCCTTGCGGCCCGCCCCTTGACCGCCCGGCCCCCTGTCCCCAGTGCATCCCGGCATTCCGCCCGCCGGGGCGCGCCACGCGTTTCGCCGCAAGCGCCACTCCCATTCTCAGCACTGGTCATTCGTGCGGCAAAGTGCTTAGGCTCTGTCCAGTCCCCCTGCGATATCTCCACCTCAAAAAAAGGAGCACACTCGTGGCGAACAGGACAGTCTTCGTCAACACCTTCACCAACGGCATCCTCGGTCCGGATGTTCCCATGCTGGGCCCGGTGGAAGACGGCGGCATCATCGTCGCCAACACTGCGCCGGGCTGCTGGGGGCCCATGCTTACCCCCGCCATCCGGGGCGGGCACGAGGTGACGCAGCCGGTTTACGTGCAGGGCGCGGAACCGGGCGATTCCATCGCCATCCGCATCCTGTCCATCCAGGTCACCTCGCGGGTCACGGCGTCCGGCAACGACAGCATGTTCGCGGACCGCTGCCTGGGCGACCCCTACGTGGCGGGCAAATGTCCGCAGTGCGGCGCGCTGTACGAAAACACCTGCGTGGAAGGCTGCGGGCCGGACTGCATCCGCTGCGCGGCGTGCGGGGCAGCCGCAGCGCCCTTTGCCTTCACCAACGGCTACACCATCGCCTTCAACGAACAGGGCACGCTGGGCGTCACCCTGAACAAGGCCGCCGCCGAACGGGTGGCCGGCAATGCGCGCGAGTACATGTGCACGCCGGACAATTCCATCCAGAACCCGGTGGTGGCCCTGGCCCCCAGCGACATCCCCGGCGTGGTCAGCCGCATGATCCCCTTTGTGGGGCAGCTTGGCGTCATGCCCACCCGGCAGATTCCCGATTCGCACAACGCGCGCGACTTCGGCTCGTTCCTCGTGGGCGCGCCGCATGAATACGCCATCACGCAGGAACAGCTGGCCGACGTCACAGACGGCCACATGGACATCAACCGCGTGCGCGCCGGGGCCGTGCTGATCACGCCGGTGCGCGTGCCCGGCGGCGGGGTGTACGTGGGCGACATGCACGCCATGCAGGGCGACGGCGAAATCGCGGGGCACACCGCCGACGTGGCCGGGGTCATCACCATGCAGGTTTCGGTGCTGAAGGGCGTGACCTGCGGCGGTCCCATCATCCTGCCGGTATACGACGACCTGCCCCTGCTGGCCCGCCCCCTGAGCGAGGACGAAAAGCGCCAGGCCCGGCAGCAGGCAGACGCATGGGGCGTGCAACTGGAAGAATCCGCGCCCATCTCCTTCGTGGGCACCGGCCCCACCCTCAACGACGCCACCTCCTGCGCGCTGGACCGCGCGGCAACATTCCTGGGCTGCACCGTGCCGGAAGTGATGAACCGCGCCACCATCACCGGCAACATCCAGATTGGCCGCGCGCCCGGCACGGTTACCGCCACCTTCCTTGCGCCGGTGGACACGCTGCGTGAAAAGGGCGTGTACGAACTGATCCGCACCCAGTACGGCCTGTAGGCGCGTTGCCACGGCTTGCGCGCAAAACGAAGAAGGCCGCCGATCTTTCGATCGGCGGCCTTTGCGTGTCTAAGCTGGTCGGGATGAGAGGATTTGAACCTCCGACCCCCTGAACCCCATTCAGGTGCGCTCCCAGGCTGCGCTACATCCCGACACGCGAGAAAAGGTGTGTAGCCCCGGTGGCCGGTGCTGTCAACATGAAAGTGGTCCAAAATCAGCGAAAAGGAGGGAAGGGGGAAACAGGGGCGGCTGGGCGGTAGCTGGGCGGCAACTGGGTGGAGGTGTTGGGTAACGCAGGGGTGATGGCCATGGGGCGGCGGGCATGGCAGGGATATGTCAGGCCCATGCCTGTCCATTGGGGCGCAGGCGGGGTCATGGCAGGGCGGCGTAGCGGCACGATGCCCTTGCAGGTACGGCTGTGTCGGGTAGAATGGCGACAGGCGGCACGCGCAACCGTGCCAGTCGGCCAATCTGGCCGGTCGGGCCAGTCAGGTCAGTCTGGCCGGTCGGACAAGTCGGCCATCGCGTTGGTGCATGCCGGGCTACCCGGTTGCCTGCCGCGTCGATCCCGTGCGCCTGTCAGCCGGATTGACCCCGTGCACTGTCCGGTGGCTGTCCGGTGCGCTGTTTCCCTGTCCGCATGCCCGACCGCCACGCGGCAGCCCGTAGCATCCACCCGCAGGAGGCACCATGAGCCCATCGCCCCGCGTCCCCATCGAGTCCGTTTCCCCGCAGGCCCTGCGAGACTTCATGGCCGCCCGGCCAGAGGGCAGCTACGTGCTGGTGGACGTGCGCCAGCCCGAGGAATACCGGCAGGAGCACATCCCCGGCGCCCGGCTGGTGCCCGTGGGCGAACTGGCCCGCCTGCTGGCCACGCTGGACCCGGCGCAGGACCACGTCTTCTACTGCCGCAGCGGTGGCCGGTCTGCGGCGGCGGCAGTGATGGCGGCGGAAAGCGGCAGGTTCGCCGCGCCGTCATTGGGAATGGGTGGCACGGGCGCCACGGCGGGGGGGCGCATCCTGAACCTGACGGGCGGCATGAATGCCTGGTCCGCCGGGCCCGGACAGGCCGTGGCCAACAGCCCGCGCATCCAGGTGTTTGCCGGGGTGCGCAGCATGGTGGAACTGCTGCGCCGCGCGCTGGACATGGAAAAGGCCGCCCACCTGCTGTACACCCGCGTGCGCGCCGCCGGGCCGAAACCCGCCGTGTGCGCGCTGATGGACCGGCTGATCGGCGTGGAACTGGCCCACGCCAAGGTGGTCTACCACCATCTTGCGCAGCGCTGGGACGCCGACGCCCACGCCGACGCCACGCGCGGCCCGCTGCCCCCCTTCGACGCACTGTTCGAGGCGCTGGAAGGCCGCGTGCTGGAAGGCGGCATGGCCGTGGCCGATCTGGAGCCGTGGCTGCGCGATGCCGCCAGCGGCGACTGCCTGGACATCGCGGAACTGGCGCTGGAAGTGGAAATGAACGCCTACGACCTGTACCGCACCCTTGCCGACGAGGCGCGGCGCGGCAGCGGGCTGGGCGGCCTTGCGGAACGGGCCTTCCTGGACCTTGCCACGCAGGAAAAGACCCACGCCCGTATGATAATCGACCAGATCGCCACCTTTTCCACGGACGGGGAGGACCGGTGACCCACGCGTTCCGGCCTTCGGACCATTCCCGCCCGTCTCGCAGGTCAGGCCACTCCGGCCACTCCGGCCACTCCGGCCTGCCCGTGCCCCTGCCTGCCCCGTGGCGCGGGGATGGGGCGGACAGGCCTTCGGGCGCGGCGGACACGCCGAACGGCGCACCCGTGCAGCCCGCTTTCATCGGCGCGCCCGCTTCCGGCCATCCTGATGCCCTTGCGCCCGATGCCGCCCCGCCCGTTCCCGTGGCCCTGCTGCGCTGCCCGGACTACGACCCGCAACGCGTGGGGCGCGTGGTGGCAGAGGCGCTGGACGCCTGCGGCTGGACCCCGCCGCGCGGCCAGGTGCTGGTAAAGCCCAACCTGCTCCGCGCGGCCCCGGCGCTCAGCTGCACTCATCCGCAGGTGGTGCGCGCGGCCTGCGCATGGCTGCTGGACAGCGGATGCCGCATCACCGTGGCGGATTCGCCCGGCTTCGGCACGGCGCGCGGCGTGGCGGAGGCCATCGGCCTCACCGAGGCCCTGCGGCCCCTTGGCCTGTCGGTCGTGCCGCTGGACGATGCGGTGCAGGTGCCCCTGTCGTTCGGCGGGTCCATCGGCGTGGCCCGCTGCGCGTTGCAGGCGGACGGCGTGCTCAGCGTGCCGCGCCTGAAGGCGCACAGCCAGATGCGCGTCACTCTGGCGGTAAAGAACCTGTTCGGCTGCGTGCCCGGCGTGCGCAAGGCCTTCGTGCATACCCGCCACGGCGACCGCGACCACCGCTTCGAGGGCGCGCTGGTGGAGGTGGCGGCGGCGCTGCCGCCCACGGCGGCCCTGCTGGACGCGGTGGACGCCATGCACGTGACCGGGCCGGGTTCCGGCAAGCCGTATCATCTGGGGCTGGTGGGGGCCTCTGCGTCCGGTGTGGCGCTGGATGCGGCGGTCTGCGGACTGCTGGGCCTGACGCCCGCCCAGGTGCCCCTGTGGGGCGAACTGGCGCGGCGCGGTGCCCCCGGCGCGCACTCCGGTGAAATCGAACTGGTGCGCGAAGGCCCCGGGGCCTTCGATGTCGGCCGGTTCGAGGTGCCCGGCGTGCTCAAGCCCATGAGCTTCCGCCCCGGCACGCTGCTGCGCAGCACCGTGCGCCGCCTGTGGGCGGCCTGGCGGTCGTGACTGACGATTGTGACTGGCGATCGTGCCCGGTTGTCGCCACTGGTGCCGCACCGCACCCGTCGCCGCTGGCGACCTCGTCCGGCGCGGTCCCCGATCTGCTGATGCTGGCGGCGCGTAGCCCGGCAATGCAAACGGGCCGGAGGGTGTTCCCTCCGGCCCGTGACGTTTGGCGTGCCATGGCGCGTGCGGTCCCTGCTTGCCGCATGGCCCCGCGTGCCGCTGCGGGGGGCTACGCGGCTTCCTTCTTCATGCCCTCGATCAGGCGGCGCAGTTCGGCGGCCTGGTCGGCAAGGTTGCGCAGGTCGGTATTGGTGGCGTTGACCAGCGTGCCGTTTTCGCGGGCAATGCGGTCGATTTCCTCCACCGAGCGGGTGATCTCTTCGCTGGCGGCGGACTGTTCCTCCGCAGCCGTGGCGATGGCCTGCACCTGCCCGGCGGCGTCGTGGGCCATGGTCACGATTTCCTGCAACAACTCGCCGGAACTGCCGGAAAGGCGCGCCGCGCCGTCGATGGCGTTGACCGCGTCGTCCATGCCCGTGACGTTGGTGCGGGCCAGGTCCTGAATGGCCTTGATGGAATCGCCCACTTCCTTGGTGGCGCCCATGGTCTTTTCGGCCAGCTTGCGCACCTCGTCGGCCACCACGGCGAATCCGCGCCCGGCGTCACCGGCGCGCGCCGCCTCGATGGCGGCGTTCAGCGCCAGCAGGTTGGTCTGGTCGGCGATGTCGTTGATCACGTTCATCACGTGGCCGATGGCCTCGGACTGCTGGCCCAGGCGGTGCATGTTGTCCTTGAGGTTGCTGGCCAGCCCCTTCAGGTCCTGCATGGCCTTCACGGTCTGACCGACCATGCCCGAACCTTCGTCGGCCTTGGTGCGCGATGCCTCGGTCTGGTCCGCCGCCCGGCCCGCGTTGCGCGCCACTTCCAGCACGGTGGCGTTCATTTCTTCCATGGCCGTGGCCGTTTCGTTGATGCGGGCCATCTGGGTGTCGGTGCCCCGGCTTATTTCCTCGGACCGGCGCGAGATGTCGTCCGCCGCGTGGTCGATGGCGCGCACCACGCCGTCCAGCCGTTCGGCGGCGGTAAGGATGCCTTCCTTGGTGGCCACGGCGGCCTTGGCCATGGCTTCTTCGGCCTGCTGGGCGGAGGCGCGCGCGGCGTCGGCCTGGCGGCCCGCCTCGCGCTGCTTTTCGGTGATGTCCGCGATGTTGTTCTTGAGCGTGGTGACCATGGTGTTCAGCGCGGCCTGCAAGGCGGAAACCTCGTCCCGGCCCCTGGCCTCTATGCGCACCTCCAGGTTGCCTTCGGCCACGGCCTGGGCCGCCGCCGTGGCTTCACGCAACGGACGCACGATGGACGCGATGAGCATGATACACACGGGTATGACGACCAGAAGCAGGATCGCCGCCATGACCGAAAGCTGCCAGGTCAGGGCCTTGCTGGCCAGCCCTTCGAGGTTGGCATTGATGGCGGCCTTGGCCTCGTCGATGTTGTCGATGTACACCCCGGTGCCGATCCAGAACCTGGTGCCGGGAATCATTTCGGCATAGGCCAGCTTGGGCTGGTCGCCCTTGCCCGGCTTGGGGAAGATGTACTCGACGAACCCCCCGCCAGACGCAGCGCGCTGCGCCAGTTCACGCACGAAGTAGACCCCGTTCTTGTCCTTGTTCTCGGACAGGTCCTTGCCCTGCACGCTCTTGTTGGGGGGCAGGGCCACGTTGGTGGTGCCCTGGTAGACGAAATAGTATCCGGACTGGTCCTTTTCGAAGCGGATGGTGTCGATGGCCTTGCGCACCATTTCGATGCGCGCGGCCTCGCCCGCATCAGCAGGCACGTCTGCCAGCAACTGTCCCAGGGCCAGGGCCACGGAGTGGGTGGCCACCTGCAACTTGGCCTTTTCCTCTTCCAGCATCACCTGCTGGGTTTCGGTGACGCCGTGGTCCTTCACCGTGTCTATGGTGGCCACGAAGGCGCCCACAACACCGGTGACGAACAGCACCATGAAGACGAGCAGCGCGATGACGCGCGCGCCGATGGAGAAATTTCTGAACATGCGATCCCCCTTGAGTGTTCGCACGAGTCGCCTGCCGTCGGTATGCCTGCCGCGGACCAGCACCCGGATACTGGTTTGAAGCAATACTATACGTAGATACAGTTCTTGCAAAGGCTGCTAGCGGTTATTCTTGGAACGCCCGCTCGCGCCGCGAGGTTTTAGGAACGCAAGGGGGCCGTCCCCGCAGATGCGGGAACGGCCCCCCTTATGTCATCTATCGGCGTAACTGGCGTTTACTTCAGGTTTTCTGCCAGAAGTTCCGCAATGTGGCCGACCTTCATGCGGCTGCCGCGCTTTTCGGCGCCGCCGCGAATCTGCATGATGCAGCCGGGGCAGTCGGCCACCATGCGGGTGGCGCCGGTGGCTTCGGCGTTGTTCAGCTTCTTGTCCAGCAGTTCCTTGGACAGTTCCGGGAACTTCATGGAGAAGGTGCCGCCAAAGCCGCAGCACACCGCTTCTTCCTGGGCCGGGCAGTATTCCGAGCCGGAAGACGCGATGAGAGCGCGGGGCTGTTCCACCACGCCAAGGCCACGGCACAGGTGGCACGAGGAGTGGTAGGCCACCTTTTCGCCCTTGCCCTTGAAGTCGTCGGCGGTCATGCCGAGCACGTCATGGACGAAGGAGCTGAAGTCGATGACCTTGGAGGCGAACAGCTTCACCTTGCCCGTCATGTCGGTCTGCCCCGCCAGGATGTTGGGGTAGCCTTCCTTCAGGTGCGAGGCGCACGAGGCGCACAGGGTAAGGATGTAGTCGTACTTGGCCGCGTCGAACGCCATGACGTTCTGGCGCGCCACGTCGATGGTGGCCTGGCGTTCGGCCATCATCTGCACGGGCAGGCCGCAGCAGCTCTGGTCCATGGGGAAGTCCATCTCCACCCCGCGCGAGGCCAGAACCTTGACGGCGGCCTTCATCTGCTCGGGGTAGACGAAGTCCTGCACGCAGCCGGAGAACAGGGCCACGCGCAGCTTGGCGTTGCTGACGCGGGGACGGATGGTTTCCCATTCGTCGCGGAAGGCCTTGTCCGCAATGGCGGGCAGCGCGCGGAACCCGTGGTCCTTCATGAACATCTGCGGCAGGTGGCGCAGGTACGGGGTGCCGCCGGTGACCGGCTTCTGGGCGAACTTGCCGAAGCGCAGCAGGGTGTGGAAGAGCTTGCGGTTCTTCAGCACCTTGCCGAGCAGGGTGGCTTCAACGGGCGCGCCGTCCTCTTCGCTGAGGCGGGCGCGGATTTCCTTGATCAGGCGGGGCAGGTCGATGCCGCCCGCGCAGATGCTCTTGCACGATTCGCAGTTGATGCAGTTCTGCACCAGGTTGCGGGCCTTGTCCTTGCCGTGGAAGAAGTAGGTGAGGATGAGGCCGATGGCGCCGATGTAGATGTGGCCCATCTTGTGGCCGCCCACCAGGCGGTACACCGGGCACACGTTGGCGCACGCGCCGCAGCGCACGCAGCGCATCACCTGCGAGAACAGCGGGTCCTGGGCCAGGGCGCGGCGGCCGTTGTCCAGGAACACGATGTGCATTTCCTTCTTCTCGTCGGCGGCAGCCTTGCACTCGTTGGCACCGGTGATCCAGGTGACGTACGAGGTGATGGCCTGGCCGGTGGCGTTGCGGGGCAGCACGCGCAGCGACTTCAGGGCGTCGTTCAGGCTGGGGGTCAGCTTGTCCAGGCCGCACAGGGCCACGTGCACGCGGGGCAGCGTGGTGACGAGGCGCGCGTTGCCTTCGTTGGTGACCAGGCCGATGGTGCCCGATTCCGCGATGGCGAAGTTGGCGCCAGAGATGCCCATGTCGGCGGTGGCGAAGTGCTGGCGCAGTTCGCGGCGGGCCACCTTCACCAGGCGCTGGATGTCCACTTCCTGCTTCTGCTTGGTCACCTCGGAGAAGAGGTCGGCCACCTGGTAGCGCGAAAGGTGGATGGCGGGCATGACCATGTGGGTCGGCCCTTCGTGGCGCAGCTGGATGATCCATTCGCCAAGGTCGGTCTCGATCACTTCAAGGCCGTCTTCCTCCAGGCGGTGGTTGAGCAGCGTTTCTTCCGCCGTCATGGACTTGGACTTGACGATCTTCTTGCAGTTCGAGTTCTTGGCGATGCGCGCGATGATCTCGTTGGCCTCGGCGGCGTCTTTCGCCATGTGCACCTTGACGCCGCGCTTCTCGGCTTCTGCCTTGAACTGGGCGTACAGGGAGTCCATGTTCTTCGCTGCGGCGTCCTTGGCGTCGGCCACTTCGGCGATCATGGCCTTTTCGTCCAGCCCGCGGAAGGCGTTGGCGCGGCTGACGGGGTAGGCCGTGGCGAACTTGTCCATGGCCTCGCGCAGAAACTCGTTGTCGAGGGATTCGCGCAGTTCCTTGCGGTATTCTTTCAGGGTCTTGGCGGTTTGCATCAGACTAGTCCTCCAGCATCAGGATGTGCAGTTCCAGCGGACCGTGCACGCCGATGGCCAGCACGCGCTCGATGTCGGCGGTGCGGCTGGGCCCGGTGATGAACGCGGTGTAGCGCGGCGTGCCGGTGTTGATCAGCGCGTTGACTTCCCGCTCGGCGTCGAAGGCCGTGGCCTTGATGCGCGACTTGGGCAGGATGGCCATGTGGATCTCGCTGATCATGGAGGACAGGCGCAGTTCCTCGCTGGTGGAGTCGATGACGCAGGTGCCGGTTTCGGCAATGGCCATGTCGGCATGGGCCACGCCGATGTCGATGCCCGCGAGATGGCCGCGCAGGCCCTCGCGGATGCATTTCACGCCGCGCTCGGCGCACAGGGCCGAGAAGGCGGCGTATTCGTCCTCGGTAAGGTTGGGGGCGGCCACAACCTTTTCCTGCTTGGTTTCGCACAGGGCCTCGGCCTTGTCCGAAAGCTTTTCCTCGCAGCCGGAAACCAGCAGCTGGCAGGCTTCCTTCTTGTCACAGACGTCGAGGGCGTAGGCGAAGGCCTCTTTCAGGTCCTTCAGTTCCACCACGGTGGCGCCGACCGCCTCGGCTTTCTCACGCATGAGCCGGGCAAGGTCATTGGTAGCACTCATCAGTACTCTCCCTTTGAAACGGATTTACTGTGCAACGCGCCCTTCGGCGTCTGGCGGCGAAACGGGGTTTCGCCCGCGCCTTCGGGGCGGACGGCGCATGCGCGCCGCCAGGGCATTTCCTTCATGTCGAAATGCTCTACTGAATGCCAAGTTGCGCCGTCAGCCGCGCTAGGTCCAGGGCATGCGCCACGAGGTCGGCCCCGCGGCGTATCTTGACCAGTTCGCGCAGCTTCTGGCTGTTCAGGATCTCTTCCATCTTCCGGGCCACGGTGTACGTGTCCTCGCGGACCACGACCACCGGAACCCCCAGCGCCTCTGACCTGGCGCGTATGATCTCATCGGGGGGGATGTTTCCGGTCAGGACCAGGCAAGGGCACTGCCCCTCCAGTGCGACGAGTTGCAGGTCCGTCCGGTCTCCGCCCACGATGGTTGCGCAGTTGGCGTGCCGCCGAAAGTGCGCCATGAAGTTCTCCACCTGCATGGTGCCGATGAGGAACCCATCCACGATGCGGCTGGCCCGCGCCGTGCCCGAGACCATGCGACCGCCCAGGCGGTGCGCCAGCTCCGACACCTTGATGGCGTTGAGGAGCGGGTCGTTGGGCACGATGCCGAGCACGGGCACGCCCCGTTCCGCAAGGAACGGCACAAGCACCTCTTCGGCGTCGCGCAGGTAGCTTTCGGGCACGTCGTTGCACAGGACGCCCGCAAGGGCGTCTCCCAGCAGTTCCTTTGCGTACAGGATGGCATCGTAGTCGATGCCGTGGGCATACCGTTCCACCAGCAGCACCTTGAGCCCGAGACGCCGGACGACCGTGGGACCGTCCACGCCGCGCGCCTTGCCGGTGGTCAGGAATGCGCCGGCACCGCCCACCAGCATGGTGTCGTGCCCGCGCGACAGCGCCCCGTAGGCAGAGGCCACGCGCTCCAGCGCGTTGCCCCCCGACAGGGCGGCCGCCCGGATGTTGCCGGGCATGATTACGGGGGTGAGCACTTCGGGCGGGGCGGAAAGCCCCAGCACCTCCTGCACCAGCAGGGCGTCCTCGTCGCCGGTCTGTTCGTCCACGGTCCGGGGCAACGTTCCCAGGGGCTTCATGAAGCCCACGTTGCGTCCGGTCTGCCGCAGCGCAAGACCAAGCGCCATGCAGACAAGGTTTTTGCCTGCCCGAGCCGCCGTAGATCCGATGTAGATGCCCACCATGTCCGTTTGTCCGTTGTACGCAAGGCCGTGGGGTTGTCCGGGGGGTGCCTTGGGCCGTGGCCGCGGGCGGTATCCCCGGGGGCTCCGGGCCAAACCCGGAGAAACCCCGCCGCACGGTCCTTGCGGAACCGCGCGGCGGGGAATGTCACGTGTCGCCTAGTTCTTGCCGTTCAGCACGGCAACAGTGGTCTGGGCGATTTCCAGTTCCTCGTTGGTGGGCACCACCAGCACGGGCACGCGCTGGCCGGGCTTGCCGATGTGGCGCGCCTGGCCCGAACGCTTGGCGTTGACCGCCTCGTCGATGTCGATGCCCAGGATGTCCATGTCCTTGCACACCGCGGCGCGCACCAGGTCGTCGTTCTCGCCGATGCCGGCGGTGAACACGATGGCGTCCAGCTTGCCCACCACCACGGCGAACGAGCCGATGTACTTGCGGATGCGGTAGACGAACATCTGGAAGGCCAGTTCGGCCATCTCGTCGCCCTTTTCACGGGCGGCGTGGATGTCGCGCATGTCGTTCATGCCGCAGATGCCCTTCAGGCCGCTCTGCTTGTTCATCACGGTGTCGATCTCGGCGCCGGACCAGTCCTTCTTTTCCATCAGGAAGGGGACGAGCGCGGGGTCGATGTCGCCGCAGCGGGTGCCCATCATCAGGCCTTCCAGCGGGGTGATGCCCATGGTGGTGTCCACGCAACGGCCGTTCTTCACGGCGGCCATGGAGCACCCGTTGCCGAGGTGGCAGGTGATGATGTTCAGCTCGTCCAGGGGCTTGCCCAGGAACTCGGCGGTCTTCTTGGTGATGTAGCGGTGCGAGGTGCCGTGGAAGCCGTAGCGGCGGATGCGCAGCGTCTTGTACAGGTCGTAGGGCAGCGGATAAAGATACGCCTTCTTGGGCATGGTCTGGTGGAACTCGGTGTCGAACACGCCCACGGAAGGCGCGTGCGGGAAGAGTTCTTCCGCCACTTCGATGCCCGCGAGGTTGGCGGGGTTGTGCAGCGGGCCCAGCGGAATGTAGTCGCGGATGATGCCCTTGGCCCATTCGTCGATCTTGACGGACTGCTTGATCTCTTCGCCGCCGAGCAGCACGCGGTGACCCACGGCGTAGATTTCGCCCTTGTCGGCGATGACGCCCTTGTCGGCATCGGTGATCAGGTCCACAACTTTCTTCATGCCTTCGACATGATTGGCGAACGCCTGTTCGAGGACGATCTTTTCCTCGGCGTCGGTGTCCGGCTTGATCTTGTGGGTCAGTTTGCCCATGCCTTCGCCGATGCGCTCGACAAGACCGGAGCACAGGGCCTTCTCGGTGGTCATGTCGATGAGCTGGTACTTGATGGACGAGCTGCCGGAGTTGATGACGAGTACGTTCATGCGGGTCTTTTCCTTTCGGGGTGTGGCCCTCCGGGCCGTGTGGGCGGTCCGGAGGGGCGGGTGCCGGGGGGAGTGTGGGCGGTCCCCCGGCTGTGGTTGCAGTGTCCGGGGCTATTCCCAGATTGTCCTTTCGCCCGTTGGCTGCGTCAAACTTCGCCTTCCATTGCTTTGCTGTCCTTATCCGTAAGACTCGCGCTACGCGCTCGCCAAACGGCTAAGGCTCGGTCAAATACGAGAAGAGTACGCTCTGCGGTCGCCATCCGTAATGCTCGAAGACTCGCATAACGGCTGCCGCACTCCCTCATGGCAGGCTCGTTTTCCTTGCCAACGAACGAAAATCCTAATCTGGAAACAGCCCCAGGAAGATAGGGCGGTCAGCCTAGATGAGGCCCTTTTCGGCCTGCGCCTGAATGGCCGTGATGGCCACGGTGTTCACGATGTCGGGCACCGTGCACCCGCGCGACAGGTCGTTGACGGGCTTGTTCAGGCCCTGCAGCACCGGGCCGATGGCCACGGCCCCGGCGGCGCGCTGCACGGCCTTGTAGGTGTTGTTGCCGGTGTTCAGGTCGGGGAAGATGAACACCGTGGCCTGGCCGGCCACCTGGCTGCCGGGCAGCTTGGTGCGCGCCACGTCCATGTCGATGGCGGCGTCGTACTGCAACGGACCTTCCAGCAGGAGTTCCGGCGCGCGTTCCTTGGCGATGCGGGTGGCCTCGATGACCTTTTCCACGTCGGCGCCCTTGCCGGACGAGCCGGTGGAGTACGACAGCATGGCCACGCGCGGCTCGATGCCGAAGATGCGCGCGGTGTGGGCCGAGTTGATGGCGATTTCCGCCAGCTGTTCCGCCGTGGGGTTGGGGTTCACCGCGCAGTCGCCGAAGGCCAGCACGCGGTCCTTCAGGCACATCAGGAACACGCTGGACACGATGGAGAAGCCGGGCTTGGTCTTGATGAACTCGAACGCCGGGCGGATGGTGTGCGCCGTGGTGTTGATGGAGCCGGAAACCATGCCTTCCGCGTCGCCCTTGTGCACCATCATGGTGCCGAAGTAGGTGACGTCGTTCATGGTGTCGCGGGCGCGTTCGATGCTGACGCCCTTGTGCTTGCGCAGTTCGAAGTAGGCCTGGGCGTATTCCTCGAACTTGGGCGACAGGTTGGGCTGGATGATCTGCACGCCGTCCAGGGCGATGCCCAGTTCGCTGACCTTGGCGCCCACCTTGTCGGCGTCGCCCAGCAGGATGATGTCGGCAACCTCGCGCCGGGCCAGGATGTCGGCGGCGCGCAGGATGCGTTCCTCCACCCCTTCGGGCAGCACGATGCGCATGCGGTTCTGCTTGGCGCGCTCGATCAGGTTGAACTCGAACATCATGGGCGTGATGCGGCTGGACTTGCGGTTGATCAGGCGGCGGCCCAGCTCCTGGCTGTCCACGGAACGCTCGAACAGGCCGAGGGCGGTGTTGATCTTGCGCTCGTTGTCCGGCTCGATCTTGCCGTACAGTTCGTTCAGGGTCTGGATGGTCTTGTAGGTGTGGTCCTTCACCGACAGGATGGGAATGGGCACCCCGGTCCAGCCTTCGATGAGGCGGTGCACGTTGGGCGCGGGCTGGATGCCGCCGGTCAGCAGCATGCCCGAAATGTCGGGGTAGGCGCCGGAAAGGCGGGTGGCAAGGCCGGTGAGGATGATGTCCGAACGGTCGCCGGGGGTAATCACGAGGCACCCGGGGGTGACGTAGTCGAGGAAGTTGCCGATCTGCATGGCGGCGATGACGTAATCGTCCACCAGGGTGTCCATGCGGCCGTGGCCGTACAGCACCTGGGCGTTCAGCCACTTCTTCACGTCGCCCATGGTGGGCTTGCCCAGGGTGGGTTCCTCGGGCACCACGTATACGGCCAGGGGGTTGGAGCAGTTGACCTTGCATTCAAGGCTGCTGATCACCACGTCGCGTTCGGCATCGGTGACCGAGGCGCGGTTGATCACGGCGGCCACGATGTCCAGCCCCTTTTCGTCCAGCAGGTCGATGGTCAGCTGGGTGGAGGCGACGATTTCGTGGGCGGTCTTCTGCTGGCCGTTGGCAACCACCATCACGGGGCAGCCCAGGTTGGCGGCGATGTCGGCGTTCAGGTCGAACTCGAAGGCGGCATCCTTGCCCAGAAAGTCGGTGCCCTCGCAGAGCACGAAGTCGTAACTGTCTTCCAGCTGCTTGTACTTCTTGAGAATGTTTTCAAGCAGCGTGGCGTGCTGACCGTTGTTGATCAGCTCCCGGGCGTCCTGCAGCGAGTACGCGTAGGTGTCGGCCACGGGAATGTCGAGGTTGAAGTGGGTCAGGATGAGGTTGGTGTCGTGGTCCACCGCGTCCGTGACAGGCCGGTTGATGATGGGGCGGAAGAAGGCAACCTTGCGGATGTCGCGCAGCAATAGCTGCATCATGCCGAGCACCACGGCGGACTTGCCGCTCTTCGATTCCGTCGCGGTGATGTACAGATTGTTGGCCATGCATATCTCCTTGCGTGCCACTGGGCGGGCGCGACGAGGCGTCCGTGGATCATACATCGGCGGCACGGCCGCCGGTGTTTCCGGGCTTGGCCCGGTGAGCCAAACGGCCCGCGGAACATTCCGCGGGGCCGAAATCCCCTGGCGGGGGGCCGCCGTTCGGCCCCCCGCCGGGGAATGATACCAGAGCGCGGCGCGGCATGCGCGCCCGATCGAAACTCTATAATCCATGGGGGTACGGCCAAGCCGCGCCCGATCGGAACGCTATAATCCATGGGGCACGTCCAGGCCGCGCCCGATCAACAAATACATGATCCGGGGCACGGCAGGCCGTGCCCCGGATGTCCATTCTAGCGCAGCGAATCCGCGTACAGTTCGATGGAGTGCTTCACCGCCACCTTGGCCCCATGCTGCGAGAGCATGTCGGTCATCTGCAGCATGCAGGCGGGGCAACCGGTGGACACAATCTGGGCGCCGGTGGCCAGAATGTTGTCGCGCTTGCGCTCGCCGATCTGCTTGGACAGGTCGTAGTGGTACAGGTTGAAGCTGCCGCCCGAACCGCAGCAGCGGTCGCATTCGGCCATTTCCACCAGTTCGTACTTGGGGTTCATGCCGATGAGGGCGCGCGGCTGCGAGGTGACGCCGAGCGACTTCTTCATGTGGCAGGAATCGTGGAAGGTCACCTTCACGCCGCCCTTGGCCGGGGCCTCGGGCGCAACGCCCAGCACGTCCACCACGAACTGGTTCACGTCCATGACCTTGTCGTGCAGGGCGCGGATCTGGTCGCGCATGGTCGCCGGATACTCGTCCATGAGCTTGGGCCAGATTTCCTTGATGGTGGCGGTGCAGGTGGCGCACGGGGTCACCAGGTAGTCGAAGCCGCCCTTGGAGAACAGGTCGAGGTTGATCTTGACCAGCTTGTCGTAGGCCACGCGGTCGCCCGACGAGATGGCGGGAATGCCGCAGCAGGCCTGGCCTTCGGGCATGTACACGCCAACGCCGTGGTGTTCGAACACCTTCAGGCAGGCTTCGGCCACGCTGACGAACATCTTGTCGCCAAGGCAGCCCGGGAAGAAGGCGACGCGCTTGCCGCTCTTGCCCGCCGGGGTGTCCAGCGCCTTGATCTTGCTGTGCAGCGATTGCTTGGCCAGCCCCACGAAGTGGCGGTCGCCGATGACGGGCGAAAGCACCTTGGAGCAGGAGGAGCCGAGCAGGTCGTCCACCTTGCTGGTGAAGATGCCCTGGAACTTGGAACCCAGGTCCAGCAGGGCGTTGAACAGGGCGGGCTTGGTCAGCATGCCGCGCAGGATGGCCTTCTTGACCGGCGAGAGCCCCATGTAGGTGTTCACGATGACACGGGCACGCAGGAAGATGTCCATGACCTTGACGCCCGAGGGGCAGTTGGCCCCGCAAGAGCCGCACAGCAGACACTTGTTCAGCTTTTCCTGAACGCCCGCCGCGTCGTGGATCATTTCCTTGGCCAGGTTTTCGAGCAGCGCGATCTTGCCGCGCGTCACGTCCGCCTCTTTCATGGTCTCGGCAAACACGGGGCAGACGGCCTGGCACATGCCGCACTTCATGCAGCCGACCATCTGGTCGTCCAGCTCCTGGAGCAGCTTGGCGAGTTTGGTAAGGTCTGCCATGGCGTTAGGCTCCGATGATCTTGCCGGGATTCAGGATGTACTTGGGGTCGATGGCGCGCTTCATGTTGCGCGAGAACTCGATGGTGGCCTTGGAGGTTTCCTTCTCCATCCACTTGGACTTGGCCATGCCGATGCCGTGTTCGCCAGACAGGGTGCCGTGCAGCGAAAGGGCCACGTCGAAGATTTCGTCCACGGCGTGTTCCACGCGCTCGAACTCGTGCTTGTCGCGGCGGTCGCACAGGATGGTCGGGTGCAGGTTGCCGTCGCCCGCGTGGCCGAAGGTGCCGATGGAGATGTTGTACTTGGTCGCGATGTCGTTGATGGCCTTGACCATGGCGGGAATCTTGGAGCGCGGCACGGTGGCGTCTTCAAGCACGGTGGTGGGCTTGGCGCGGGCAAGGGCGGGCAGCGCGTTGCGGCGGGCTTCCCACAGCTTGAACTTTTCGGCGGCGTCCTTGGCCACCTTGATTTCGGTGGCGCCGACCTTGTTCAGCACCTTTTCCACCTTCTCGGCGTCTTCGGCCACCTGGCCGGCGTGGCCGTCCACTTCGATGAGCAGGATGGCCTGGGCGTCGCGCGGCAGACCGGCCTTGGTGAAGTCGTCAACGTAGCGGATGGTGGCCTGGTCCATGAATTCCAGGGTGCAGGGCACCACGTGGGCGGCGATGATGCCGGCAACCGCTTCCGACGCCTTGTTCACGTCGTCGAACACGGCCATCATGGCCTTGGAGGCCTGCGGCGGCGGCACCAGCTTGAGCACGATGTTGCTGAACACGCCAAGGGTGCCTTCGGACGCCACCATCAGGCCTGCAAGGTTGTAGCCGGTCACGCACTTGACGGTACGCGAGCCGGTCTTCACCAGGCCGCCGTTGACGTCGAAAAATTCGATCCCCATCACGTAGTCCTTGGTCACGCCGTACTTCAGGCCGCGCAGGCCACCGGCGTTTTCGGCCACGTTGCCACCAAGGGTGGAAACGGCCTGCGAACCCGGATCCGGCGGGTAGAAGAGGCCGCGCTTGGCCACTTCGGCGGCGAACTTGGCGGTGACCACGCCGGGCTCGACCACGGCGTACAGGTCTTCTTCGTTGATTTCGATGATGCGGTTCAGGCTGTTGGTCAGGATGACGATGCCTTCACGCGGGTCGGGGATGGTGCCGCCCGAAAGGTTGGTGCCGGCGCCGCGAACGGTGATGGGGTTGCCGTTCTCGTTGCACAGGCGAACGACCTTGCCGAGCTGCTCGGTGGTGGTGGGGCGCACCACAAGGGCGGGCACAACGGCTTCAAGCACGGCGGAATCGTAGGAGTACGACTGGCGGTCGGCCTCGCTGGTGAACACGTTGTCCTTGCCGACGACGGCTTCGAATTCCTTGATCAGGGCTGCACTGGGCATGCGGATGTCCTCCGGGTCAAGCGTTGCTCCACCTCCGTCACCGGGAAAGGGCGAGGCGGCGGAAACCTTAGTGGAGCGGAAGTTCCCGCTCCTGTCCTGGCTGTACGTTCAGCCACTCCTCTGTCGAAAACATGGGTATGCGCCCGCAATGGCCTCCGGGCCGCGATACCGCGAACGGGTCACGGTCCGGCGGTTGCCGGTGCGGGGGCACGTGTCACGGACACCCGCAACACCGGCCCCGAGGCGCGGCATGCCGCGCTTCGGGGCCGCTGTGCTCCTCTTGGTCTCTGCGCCCGCCCCGGAGTGCACCCGCCGGTTTGGGAATATGCGGAGGCCGGAGGGGAGAGGCTCCCCTCCGGCGCGTTCATCAGACAGTTCTATTCAGCGGCCCGGCCGTCGTCGCAGGCATCCCCGCCCTTGCGGCGGGCGTGTTCCGGCGTTTCGGTCACGGCGCAGAAGCCGCTATCCCCGTTTCCCACGGTCACCGGGTCCCCGGCGGGGGCGGTAACGGCGGGCGCTTCGGAGATCTGCTTCAGCAGCAGGTAACGTTCGTTGTACTCCTTCTCGATGGCCGCGCGCAGGCGCTTGGACTCTTCGGGAGCGATCTTTTCGAGGGCGGCGTAACGGGTTTCACCAGCCATGAATTCCTGCATGGTGCCGTTGGGCGCCTTCGATTCGAGCACGAACGGGTTCTTGCCTTCGTCGGCAAGTTCGGGGTTGAAGCGGTACAGGGGCCAGTAGCCGGATTCCACGGCCATCTTGGCTTCTTCCATGGACTTGCCCATGCCCTTGCGCAGGCCCTGGTTGATGCAGGGGGCGTAGGCGATGATCAGCGAGGGGCCCTTGTAGGCTTCGGCTTCCTTGAAGGCCTTCAGCACCTGCTGCTTGTTGGCGCCCATGGAGACGCAGGCAACGTAGACGTAGCCGTAGGTCATGGCCATGCGGCCAAGGTCCTTCTTGCCGGTCTTCTTGCCCGAGGCGGCGAACTTGGCGATGGAGCCCAGCGGGGTGGCCTTGGAGGCCTGGCCGCCGGTGTTGGAGTACACTTCGGTGTCCATGACCAGGATGTTGATGTCCTCGCCGCTGGCCAGCACGTGGTCCACGCCGCCGTAGCCGATGTCGTAGGCCCAGCCGTCACCGCCGAAGATCCACACGGACTTCTTGGTGAACTGGTCGCTCATGTGCCACAGCTCGTCCAGCAGCGGATGGTCGTCCGCGCCGCCAAGCAGGCCAAGGATCTCTTCGCCGTACTTCTTGGAGCCTTCGGCGTCGTCCTTGTTGTCCAGCCAGCCCTGCAGGGCGGCCTTCAGGTCGGCTTCCATATCCAGGGTCAGGGCTTCGGTCACCACGTCGGCAAGCTTGGCGCGGCGCTGGTTGTAGGCCATGGCCATGCCGTAGCCGAACTCGGCGGCGTCTTCGAACAGCGAGTTGCCCCAGGCCGGGCCGTGACCGTCCTTGTTGGTGGTGTACGGCGTGGTGGGGGCGGAAGCGCCCCAGATGGACGAGCAGCCGGTGGCGTTGGCCACCACCATGCGTTCGCCGAACATCTGGGTAAGCAGCTTGACGTACGGGGTTTCACCGCAGCCCGCGCAGGCGCCGGAGAATTCCATCAGCGGCTGCTGGAACTGCGAGCCCTTCAGGCTGTCGCGGGCCATCAGGGTGTCCTTGATGGCGATGTTGGCGTCAGCGTAGGCAAGGTTGGCAACCTGGTCGGCCATCTGGGTTTCGATGGGCTTCATGACCAGGGCCTTGTTCTTGGCCGGGCAGACGTCGGCGCACGAGCCGCAGCCCATGCAGTCCTGGGCGTAGACCTGCATGCGGTACTTCAGGCCGTTCAGTTCCTTGCCCTTGGCTTCGATGGCCACGAACGAGGCGGGCGCGCCAGCCAGTTCCTCATCAGAGGCCAGGATGGGGCGGATGGCCGCATGCGGGCACACGAACGAGCACTGGTTGCACTGGATGCAGTTTTCGGACAGCCACTCGGGCACGGTGATGGCCACGCCGCGCTTTTCGAAGGCGGCGGTGCCCACCGGGAACAGGCCGTCGGGTTCGAAGGCCGAAACCGGCAGCTTGTCGCCCTGCTGGGCCAGGATGGGGCGCACCACGTTGGTGATGAAGTCGGGGTCCGCGTTGGCCACGTGAGCGGCGTCGGCGGCGGTGGCCCAGGATTCGGGGTACTTGATCTCGGTGACGGCCTCGATGGCCTTGTCAACGGCGGCCACGTTCATGGCCACGATCTTTTCGCCCTTCTTGCCGTAGGCCTTGTGGATGGAGTCCTTCAGCAGCGCCACGGCCTGCTCGAAGGGAATCACGCTGGACAGCTTGAAGAACGCGGTCTGCATGATCATGTTGATGCGCCCGCCAAGGCCCACTTCGGTGGCAACCTTCACGGCGTCCACGTTGTAGAACTTCAGCTTCTTGCGGGCGATGGTGCGCAGCATGGAGGCGGGCAGTTCCTTCTCCATCTCTTCCACGCTGTTCCAGTGCGAGTTCAGCACGAAGGTGCCGCCGGTCTTGATGCCGTCGAGCACGTCGTACTGGTGCACGTAGGCCGACTTGTGGCAGGCGATGTAGTCGGCGCTGTTGACCAGGTAGGTGGACTGGATGGGGCTGTTGCCGAAGCGCAGGTGCGACACGGTGAAGCCGCCCGACTTCTTGGAGTCGTAGGCGAAGTAGCCCTGGGCGTACATGCCGGTGTTGTCACCGATGATCTTGATGGCCTGCTTGTTGGCGCCCACGGTGCCGTCGGCGCCAAGGCCGAAGAACTTGCACTGCACGGTGCCGGTGGGCACGGTGTCGACGCCTTCGGTCACTTCCAGCGAGGTGTCGGTGACGTCGTCGATGATGCCCACGGTGAAGTGGTTCTTGGGGCCGACAACCTTCATGTTGTCGTACACGGCCTTGGCCATGGCCGGGGTGAATTCCTTCGAACCCAGGCCGTAGCGGCCGGCGAGGAGCTTGGGCATTTCGCCGCGCTCCATGAAGGCGGTACACACGTCAAGGTACAGGGGCTCGCCCAGCGAACCGGCTTCCTTGGTGCGGTCGAGCACGGTGATGGTGTCGGCGGTGGCGGGCAGCACCGACAGCATGTGGTCGATGGAGAACGGACGGTACAGGCGCACCTTGACCAGGCCCACGCGCTCGCCCTTGGCGTTCAGGAAGTTGACCACTTCTTCAATGGTTTCGCAGGCGGAACCCATGGCGATGATCACGCGCTCGGCTTCGGGGTGGCCCACGTAGTCGAACAGCTTGTAGGAACGGCCGGTGATTTCGCCGACCTTCTTCATGTAGTTCGACACGATGCCGGGCACGGCATTGTAGAACGAGTTGCAGGCTTCACGCGCCTGGAAGTAGATGTCGGGGTTCTGCGCGGTGCCGCGGATGTGCGGGTGCTCGGGGTTCATGGCGTTCTGGCGGAAGGCTTCCACCTTCTCCCAGTTCACCAGCTTCTTCATGTCGTCGTATTCGATGACTTCGATCTTCTGCAGTTCGTGCGAGGTGCGGAAGCCGTCGAAGAAGTGGCAGAACGGCACGCTGGACTCGATGGCGGCCAGGTGGGCGACCAGCGCCATGTCCATGGCTTCCTGCACCGAGTTGGAGTTCAGGAAGGCGAAACCGGTCTGGCGGGCGGCCATGACGTCCTGGTGGTCGCCGAAGATGGACAGCGCGTGCGAGGCCAGCGCGCGGGCCGAAACATGGAAGACGCCGGGAAGCAGTTCACCGGCGATCTTGTACATGTTCGGGATCATCAGCAGGAGGCCCTGCGAAGCGGTGAAGGTGGAGGTCAGCGCGCCTGCGGCCAGCGAGCCGTGCACGGCGCCCGCGGCGCCCGCTTCGGACTGCAGCTGGCGGACGGAAACCGTCTGCCCGAAAAGGTTCTTCTTGCCCTGGGCGGCCCATTCGTCCGCCGATTCACCCATGTTGGAAGAAGGGGTGATGGGGTAGATGGCAGACGTGTCGCTGAGCGCGTAGGCGACGTACGCGGCAGCGGTGTTGCCATCCATGGTCTTCATTTTCTTGGCCATTGATCTCTCCTTGGGATTGCTAACCTTGAAGCGGGGGTGAAAGGTCAGCCGTGCCTTGCGGCGCGGTCCGTCACATGACTCCGGAAGCGGGCATGGACCCGGAAAATGGGAATGAACCGGTATCGTGCCTCGTCATGGCGGCCCTTGTGGCGCGGTATCGCTGCCGTTGCCGGGCCGTTGGTGTCGCGTTGCGGCGTGTGCCTGTCTGCCTGGACTTTTCGGGCGGCGCCCCGGTCTTCGTGGTCCCCGCGGCCCCCGTGGTCCTTGCGAACCCCGTGGTCACTGCGGACCCGGCGGACCCGGCGCCGGCACCCTGAAGGGGGGCGGGCAGGCTGCGGCCTTTACGCAACAACAAGAAGTGTGCCAGTTCCGTTACGTCGGTGCGTTGGCTGCATCCTCCTTGGATTGTTGAAGTATCGATTCATCTTATGAAACTGACGCCAGCGGGTGGTCCGAAAATCCGGACGGCAGGCGTGCGGCGCTTGGAAAGGCAGGGGCCGTGGAATGGCTGCGTTGAAGCCTAACGCCGCCGAATTGAATGGTCAAACGGTTCGTCGGGGCAGATTGCGTCCCGTGTCCGAAAAAACGGATGGCGAAAGGGGCGTGGAGGCCGCGTCCGAAAGGTAGGACACCTGCCGGAGGGATGTACTCCGAGCCTACCGCGCCCCGTCTACAGCGACATATTATTCTTTTTCAGCAGGGCATAGAAATGCGAGCGCGACAGGCCGGAGACGTCCAGCATCTCCTGCAGGTTCCCGCCGGTCTGCCCGATGAGGATTTCAAGGTACTTGCGCTCCATGAGACGCTTGAAGCCCTTGAGCGGCGGCAAGGGGCTGGTGAAGGCGGCATCCGGACCATGCAGGCCGTCGGCGCGTTTGGCCGGTGGCACCATGTCCTGTGCGTCGCCGGAACCGTCGCCGTTGCCGTCGGCGGCGGAGTAGGGGGCGGATTCGGCCCCGATGCCGCCTTCGCCCGTGGCGGGGCGGGCAATGGCGGCGCGGGTGATCTTGATGCGGACGTCCTGGGGCAGGTGCAGCGCGTAGAGCACGCTTTCAAGGCCGGAAATGACGAACGAGCGCTCCAGCACGTTGTACAGCTCGCGCACGTTGCCCGGCCAGTCGTACTGGGCCAGCTGCTGGAAGAAGTCGGGCGAAAAGCCCTTGTGGGGCACCCCGTACTGCTCGCACAGCCGGTTCACGTGGTAGATGGCCAGGGGCTTCAGGTCTTCCGGGCGGCTGCGCAGGGGGGGCAGCTCCACGTGCACGGTCTTCAGCCGGAACAGCAGGTCCTTGCGGAATTCGCCGCGCTCCACCATGGCGTCCAGGTCGCGGTTGGTGGCGGAGATGAGCCGGAAGTCGCTCTTGATCTCCTGGGTGCCGCCCACCGGGCGGAAGGTTCGTTCCTGCAGGAAGCGCAGGAACGAACGCTGGATGGACAGGGGCATCTCGCCCACTTCGTCCAGGAACAGGGTGCCGCCGTCGGCCAGCTTGACCAGGCCGTCGCGGTCGGTGAGGGCGCTGGTGAAGGCCCCCTTGCGGTGGCCGAACAGGGTGGATTCCACCAGGCTTTCGGTCAGCGCGGCGCAGTCCACCACCACGAAGGTGCCCGCGCGGCGGGTGCTGTTGCGGTGGATGGTGCGGGCGAAAAGTTCCTTGCCGGTGCCCGTTTCGCCGGTGACCAGCACGTTGGCGTCGGACGAGGCGGCATGCGCCACCAGGTCGAAGCACTGGCGCATGGAGGGGCTGGTGCCCACCACGCCGTCCAGGTCCAGCGCCACGGCGGCGGCATCGCCGCGCGACAGCTTTTCTTCCCGGTATTGCAGGGCGCGGTGCAGGGTGAGGGTGGTCTGCTTGATGGGCGAAGGCTTGACCAGGTAGTCCCACACGCCGCCCTGGATGGCCAGTTCCGCGCCGTCGGGGTCGCCCTCGCCGGTCAGGATGATGACCTCTGGCCGCGATGGCGAAAGCCGGATGCGCGGCAGCGCGTCCAGGCCGTTGCCGTCGGGCAGGCGCACGTCCAGGAACACCACGTCCACGTCGGCGGTTTCCAGCTTGCGCAGCCCCTCTTCCAGCGTGTGGGCCGTTTCGCAGGCGTAGTGCAGGCGGGCCAGCAGGCTGGCTATGGTCTCGCAGACCTGGACGTCGTCGTCGATGACGAGAATGGTGGGCACGCTTGCTAGCTCCCCAGCCGGGCGAACACCCGGCGGATGGCGTCGGCCAGGATGTTCCGGTTGTACGGCTTGTGGACCATGGCCTTGATGTTTCCGGCGACGGCCGCCCCTTCGGCTGCCACCTCGCGGCCCGAAACGAGGATTATCGGCATGTTCGGCGCAATATCGCCCATTTTGCGGGCAAGCTCAAGGCCGTTTGCCTCCGGCATGTCGAAGTCGGTGATGACGAGGTCGAACGAGGCGGGGTGCTCGCGCACGGCGGCCAGCGCCAGCAGCGGGTTCTTGAAGGGCCGCACGGTGTAGCCGAGGCTTTCGAGCACCCGGGGAATGGTGTGCAGCTGGTCGTCGTCGTCCTCCACGAACAGGATGCGCTCGCTGCCCGTTTCCGGGGCCAGCAGGGCCGGGTCGATGAGGCAGGCGTCCTGCGCGTGCATGGGCAGGTATATCTCGAATTCCGTGCGCCGCCACGGCACGCTGGCAACGCGCACCGCGCCCCGGTGCCCCTTGATGATGCCGTGCACCACCGCAAGGCCGAGGCCGGTGCCTTCGGTCTTGCCCTTGGTGGTGAAGAACGGGTCGAAGATCTTGTCCACGATTTCCGGCGCAATGCCGGGGCCGTCGTCGGCCACGGTCAGGCGTAGGGCGCAGCCCGGTTCCATGCCCAGTTCCAGGGCGCGTTCGTCGGACAGCATATCCTGCTCCAGGTTCACCTCCAACACGCCGCCCGTGTCGCGCAGGGCCTGGAACGAGTTGGTGCACAGGTTCATGAGCACCTGGTGGATCTGGGTGGGGTCCGCCCGGGTCACGGACGGGCGCGGCGGAATGGCCTTGCGGATCTCGATGTTGCGGGGCAGCGAGGCCTTGATGAGCACCAGCGCCTCGTTGAGCACCTCGTTGATGTCGGTGATGACGAAGCCTTCCACCGAGGGGCGGCTGAAGGTCAGTATCTGCTTGACCAGGCGGCTGCCGCGCTGGGCGGCCTTCAGGGCGCGCATCAGGTCGTTGCAGGTCAGCGAATCCGCCGCGATGTCGCTGATGGCCAGCTCGATGGAATTGATGATGGACGTCAGGATATTATTGAAATCGTGCGAGATGCCGCCCGCCAGCGTGCCGATGGCCTCCATCTTCTGCGACTGGAGCAACTGGCGTTCCAGCCGGATGCGCTGGGTGACGTCTTCCGCGGTGGTGAGCAGGCCCACCACGTCGTCGCCGTTTCCTTCGGCATGGTTGCCCCGGTCGCTCAGCAGGGGCACCCGGTTGGTTTCCAGCCACACCGCCTCGCCGCCGGGCGAGGTGATGGTGACCTTGGTCTGGTAGCGCGGCTGGCCGGAGCGCACCACGGCCTCGTCGTCGTGGTGCACGCGGGCGGCGTCCTCGGTGGAGGGCAGCACCTCTTCGTCGGTGCGGCCCAGCAGCGCATCGGCGCTGTCCAGCCCCACGAAGCCGAGGAAGGATTTGTTGGCGCCCATGTATTTCAGGTCGCGGTCCTTCCAGTAGACGAACTGGGGAATGTTATCGAGCACCAGCTGCAACATGCGCTGCGAGGCGGAAAGGGCGCGCTCCGCGGCCTTGCGCTGGGTGATGTCTTCCGCATAGCCCTCGATGTGGCGGACAGTGCCTGCCTCGTCGCGCTGGGGGCGCATGGTCAGGTGCATGGTCACGGTGCCGCCGCCGGGCCGGTCCACGCTGGAATCGAACGAGATCACCGTGTCCTGTCCCGTGCCCGGCCCGGAGCCCGGGCCGGAACAGGACATGTCCGGCGCGCCGTGCAGCCGGGCAAAGGTGCCCGCGCCCGACGCCAGCAGCAGGGCCGGCGAGGCAAAGCCCGACATGCGCGCCATGGCCGGGTTGGCGTCAAGGTAGTCGCCCTCCGGGGTGACGCGGAAGATGCCGAGGGGCGAGCTTTCGAACAGCGAGCGGTATTTTTCCTCGGCGGCGCGCAGCCGGTCCTCGGCCTTCTTGCGGTCGGTGTAGTCGAAGACCACGCCCACCAGGCCCGCCACCGCCCCCCTGGAATTGCGGTAGGTGGCCTTGTGCATGATGATGGAATGGGGCGAACCCTCGGGGCCGGGCAGGGTGGTTTCATAGCTGGCCACGCCCGGCTCGTGCATCAGGCTGTTGTCCGAGACGTCGCGCAGCATGGCCACGCCTTCCGGCCCGGCCTGCCATTCGTAGCGGCCCAGCAGCGCCTCGCGGTCCACCCCGAAAAAGCGTTCGAAGGCCACGTTGCATTCGCGCACCCGGCCATCGGCGTCCTTGCTGTAGATGGGGATGGGTATGGTGTCCATCAGCGAGCGCAGGAACGACAGCTGGTCCTTGATCTTGCCTTCCACCCGCCGCTTTTCCAGGATGTTCATGACCAGCAGCACCAGGGTCATCGACAGGATGACCATGCTGACGATGATGGTCCAGAAGACCTGCTTGTTCAGTTCGTAGAACCGGCTGGGTTCGTTGATGATGACGCTGTCCGGCGGCAGTTGTGAGGGGCTGATGAACAGCCGTCGCAACTCGTTGTTGTCGAACATGAAGGCCTGGTCGGCATGCTCCACGATGGGGATGGATGCGGCGCGGATGCCGCTCAGCACCTGCAGGGCCATGCGCGCGGCCATTTCGCCGTGGCGCACCCCCGAGATGAGCTTGCCGCCCACGATGCCGTGCCCCAGCAGGAAGGCCCAGTTGCTGTACAGGGGCGCGGGGGAGGCGGCGTGCACCTTTTCCAGCAGTTCTTCCGCCGAGTAGAACTGGCCGTCGATGTCGCGGTAGATGGGCACGAAGTAGAAGAAGGTGTCCGGGGTCTGCTCGCGCACCCAGTCCAGCATCTGGTCCAGGCTGTAGTCGCTCCACTCCTCCACCACCAGGCGGTCCCTGAACGGCCCCAGCTGGGCCAGCACCTGGTTGCGGATGGCCGCGCCGGTGACCGAGTCGTCGCCGATGATCACCATGCGCCGCAGCTGCGGGTTCAGGCGCAGGGCCAGTTCTATGTTGTAGGCCACGTCGTAGTTTTCGAGCACCCCGGTCATCTCGCGCCCGGTGGCGCGCAGGGTTTCGGGCTGCACGTCGTTGAGCCCGCAGAACACGATGGGCACGCCGGGGAACAGCTCTTCGCCGAACTGGAGCAGGAAATCCACCGCCACGTTGTCCGAGGCGATGATGATGTCGAACTTCTTGTTGCGGAACTTGTCGCGGTACAGGGCGTACAGGGTGGAAACAGTGTCCTGGTAGTGGAACTTCTTGGAGTCCATGTATTCCACCTGGAACACGATGCTGTACGGGCTTTCGGCCAGCGTCTGGCGGATGCCCTCCTGGATGTGGTCGGACCAGGCGTACCCGTTGTGGTACGAGTTCAGGTACAGCACGTTCTTGCGCGCGCCTTCCTGCGTGCCCAGCGAACCGGAGGCGCCGGTGGCGGACGTGGCGGTGTCCGGCGGCTGGGCCGATTGGGCGGGGTGTGAAGACTGGGCCCAGGCGGGCGCGGGGCCGGAGGGCAGGAGTGCGCCGGGCGTGGGTGCCGATGTCGGAGACGATGCCAGACCCAGCGACAGGCACAGCAAAAGGGCCAGCGCCGCCAGCACGGTGACCATGCGGCGAAGCGGAGTGCGGCCTGCCGCGTGGCGACGCCGCAGGGCAAGGACGGGGCGGCGAGGGGGCCGGGCCGACGGGAACGGTGTGATATGCATGCGGGGGTCCGCCGAAAGGCTGTGGTGCGAGGAAGGGTGAAGCCCCGGACCGGACGGGGCGCGAAGGCCGGGCTGGCCGGAATGGGCAGACGGGCCGACGCGTCATCCCGGGCGGTGATGCCTGCGGGCGCTCCGCCGGGGGGCAGGGCTTTGTTTGACCGCGCAGTTTGCAGTAGTGCCCCCGTGAGTGCAACTAATGCTGGACTTCCACGCCAAGGTCAAGGAGTGCGCCATGCGGCGGCTCTGCGCGCGGTTTCGTCCCGTGCTCCGGCCCCTGTGTGCACTGTGCGTCCGGTGCGTGCCGGGGCACCAGGGCAGTTGGTGCGCCCTGTGCGCCCTGTGCGCCCTGTGCGTGGTGCGTGCCCGCGTATGGCCGCATGCGGGTGGCCGCCCGCAACGACCGGGTGCGCTCGATGCGTCACGTCCGGTCGTGGGCAGCGGTGCACAGTCCTATGCCACGCGCAGGGCCGCGCTTGTGCGGGCGGCCCGCCGGGGATATTCTGATGGATACGGGCATGGAACCATCCGCAAGGAGCCGACAATGACGGAACAGGCTGCGCAACACCAAGCTGACCGGAAGCGGGAGGCCGCTGCCGATGCCACCTGCGGCTTGCCGCCGGAGGCCGGAGACCCCACTGGCGGTGGCGCCGGGCAGGACGGACCGGCCACGTGCCAGCCCGACGACTACGAACGCGTCGGCCCGTCCGGGCGTGACGACACCTGCGACCTGTGCGAGGAATACCGCTTCCTGCTTCAGGTGCTGGGCAGCGAGGCCGAGGTGTGGAAGAGCCTGCAACAGCAGTTCGGTATCGTCACCCAGCGCACCCAGATGGTGTTCGGCGTGGGCACGCTGGCCATTTCCGTGGCCGGGTTTTCCGGCCACCGGATGGCGGCTGCCGGGCCGTTCAGCGGGCTGACCCTGATGGCCGGGCTGGTGTGCATCCTTGCCGGGATGTTCGTGGCGCTGTACGGCGTGGTGCGGGTGCGCTGGATGTCCAGCCTGCGCGGCGACACGGTGGAGGCCAGCTTCCTGCGGCTGCTGGCGGTGCGCAACCGCAAGACGCGCTATTTCCTGTGGTCGCTCAAGCTGGTCATCGTGGGGCTGGTGCTGTACGTGGCCGCGCTGGGCTGGTTTCTGTTCCGGGCCTCGCTGGGGCTGGTGCCGCTGGTGTAGCCCGGTCCCGCAAGCCTCGCGGACGCGGTGCGGGCGGAACCGGCAGCGAATTGCGGACGACACGGCGCGGGCTGGCGTGTGCGGGCCGCGTGCCAGCAGGATTTCGGAACGCCGTCATGGCGGCGGCGGGATTGCTGCGCCAACGGCGGCGGAATGTGCCGGGCAGTGTCGTATTCTCGACACGGCCCGGCATTTGCTTTGGGGATTATTTGCAAATACAGCATGATGTGCGCTCGGCAAGGCTCTTGCATCATCCGGCGGCGTGGCGGCATTCCGCCGGATTCAACGCAAGGAGGCTTCCCCATGCTGTTTCTGCTTGGCGGCAACGACAAAAAGGCGCGCAAGGCCGAGGCCGCGCAGACCGAAAACATCGAGCGGGTGCGTGAACTGTTCCTGTCCGGGCGCTTTCCCGTGGTCACCACCGATGGCGTGGAAGACCGCAGGATAGGCCGCGTGCTGGGCCTGGTGGCCTGCCGGGGCTACGATTCCGACGAGACGTTCTTCGGCATGGCGGCCCGCGCCGTGAACAAGGGCGCACAGGCCATCGTGGGCTATCAGGAAAACGTGGCCTTTCACCCCGACGGCTCCAAGTTCTTCTCCTGCTACGGCACCGCCGTGCAGTTCAGCCGCGAGGAAAAGGACGGCGGCAACGGCAACGGCCCGCTGCGCTTGCAGGCGTAAGGCCGTGGATTTTCTTCCCGCAGACGCGGACCCTACGGCACAGGAGGCCGATGCCGATGTTGCAGATCGCTGAGTGGTGCGCCGACCGCGTTCGGGCATCCACCTATGTTCACGACGGGAAGACGCAGTGGTATGCGCCGTCCCTGGCCGGGGCCTCGACGCTGGCCGCCGCCCTGTACAAGCCGGACGTCTACGCCGGGGTGCTCGACGTGCTGGGCCGGCTGGACGAGGACGACTACGCAGCCTACCTCAAGGGGTTCATGCGGCGCGGCATGGCGCGGTTTGGCGAATCCTGGCGCTACGCGGACATCTGCACCGTGCTGTACGTCCTGGCGGATCTGCTGGGTGTGGAATCGTACCTGGAGATTGGCGTGCGGCGTGGTCGCAGCCTTGCCATGGTGCTTGACCGCCGCCCCTCCGCCGACGTGGTGGGCTTCGACCTGTGGCTGCGCGACTATGCGGGCATGGAAAATCCCGGCCCGGATTACGTGGCCGCCCAGATGGCGCAGCTTGGCCACAGGGGTGCGCTGCGCTTCGTCACCGGCGATTCGGCCACGACAGTGCCCGCGTATTTCGCGGCGCATCCGGACGCCACCTACGACCTCATCACCGTGGACGGCGACCACGGCCCGGAAGGCGCCCTGCGCGACCTGGCCACCGTGCTGCCGCGCCTGCGCATCGGCGGGGCCATCGTGTTCGACGACATTTCGCATCCGGAACTGGGCTACCTGCGCGGCATCTGGCAGCGGGTGGTGCAGTCGCAGCCCAACATGAGCTGCCACGTCTACGACGAAACCGGCTACGGCGTGGCCTTCGCCATCAGGATGCGCTAGCCATGGCCGGGGGCACGGTGCTGGTCACGGGGGCCACGGGGTTCATCGGCAGCCATGTGCTGCGGGCGCTGCCGCCCGGCAGCGGGGCGGTGGGCCTGGCATCGTCCGTCTATCCATCGTCGCGCGATGCCGTGCGCCTGGTGCGCATGACCCTGCCGCATCCCGACCTGGACGAGCTGATCGCGCGGCTGCGCCCCGCCGTGGTGGTGCATTGCGCGGGGGTGGCCTCGGTGGGACTCTCCATGACCAGTCCCGGCGTGGACTTTCAGTCCGGCCCGCCCGTGGTGTTCCAGCTGTACGACGCCATCCGCAAGGCGGGCACCGATACCCGCGTGGTGCAGCTTTCCAGCGCGGCGGTGTACGGCAACCCCGGCGTGTTGCCCGTGGCGGAGCATGCCCCCCTTGGCCCCATATCGCCCTATGGCTGGCACAAGCGCATGTGCGAGGACATCGCGCACGAGTTTTGCGGACTGTACGGCATTTCCAGCGCGGTGCTGCGCGTGTTTTCGTGCTACGGGGCGGGGCTGCGCAAGCAACTGCTGTGGGACGTGGGGCACAAGCTGCGCGCGGGCGACGCGGTATTTTCGGGAACGGGAGAGGAAACGCGCGATTATGTCCACGTGCGCGATCTTGCCCGGTTCATCGTGCATCTTGCCAAAGCGTGGCCCGGACCCGGCGTGCACGTCTGCAACGTGGGCAGCGGGCAGGAAACCAGCGTGCGCGCCATGGTGGAACACATGGCGGCGGGCTGCGGCCTGGACCACGTGACCCCGGAATTTTCGGGGGCCGCCCGCAAGGGCGACCCGCAGAACTGGCGGGCGGACATCGGACGGGCGCGGCAATTGGGGCTGGAACTCACGGTGCCGCTGGAAGACGGCGTGCACGAGTACGCGCGCTGGTTTCTGGAGCAGGTGAAGGGCACGGCCCGGCAGTAGCCGGGCGCGTTGCGTTTTGGCATACGCCGCGTGTCTGGTGCAATTGACGCAGTTGGCGCAGTTGGCGAATTCGGGGCACGGCACTATTCGGGCAAAGGGTGGCAGCGCATGCGCATCGGCATCTACGTGCAGTGGGGAGTGGAAGGCTGGACCGGCGGCATCAACTATGTCCGCCATCTGGTGATGGGGGCCGCCGCCCTGCCGCCGCGCCTGCGCCCGCACATCGTGCTGCTGTTCGACGCCGCCCAGGCCCCGGCCCTGCATTGCTACGAGGGCATCCTGCCGCTGGTGGACGAGGTGCGCGTGGTGTCCGGCGGGCGCGACGCCGACGGCGTGTTCCACGTGCAGGACCCGGAAACGGCCTTTGCCGGGCTGGACCTGGCCTACCCCCTGCCGCACGGGTTCTGGAATCCCCCGTCCCATCTGCCGCGCGTGTTCTGGATACCCGATTTTCAGCACAAGCGGCTGCCCCGGTTCTTTTCCGGACAGGAACTGGCCAACCGGGACACGCTGTTCGCGGAGATCGCCGGTCGGGCCGACATGGTGGTGCTGAGCAGCGAGGCCGCGCAGCGCGACCTGGCGGAGTTCTATGGCGTGGAGGCCGCCCGTTCCTTTGTCCTGCCGTTCTGCACGGTGGGCGAGGCGGACTGGTACACCGGCGACGTTGCCGGGGCCATGGCGAAGCATGACGTGCCTGGCGGCTACCTGATGTGCTGTAACCAGTTCTGGGCGCACAAGGACCACCTGACGCTGTTCCGCGCGCTGGCGCGGCTGCGCGACGGTGGGGTGGAACTGCCGCTGGTGTGCACCGGCAGCGTGCACGATTACCGGGCGCCCGGCCATTTTCCCATGTTGCAGCGCGAGGTGCAGCGGCTTGGCATTGCCGGGCAGGTGCGCATTCTGGGGCTGATCGACCGGGGCGACCAGATCCAGTTGCTGCGCGGCGCCGATGCCGTGGTGCATCCCTCGCTGTTCGAGGGGTGGAGCACCGTGGTGGAGGATGCCCGGGCACTGGGCAAGACCATCGTGTATTCCGACATCGACGTGCATCTGGAACAGAACCCGCCGCACGGGGTGGCGTTCCGGGCCGGGGACCCCGTGGATCTGGCCCGTGCGCTGCTGCGATCGCGGTCCGGCTTTGGTCCCACGGCGGGTACGGAGCGCGAGGCGCAGGCCCGCGAACAGGGCGCGGAGCGTTTGCTGCGTTTCGGCATGGGCCTGGTGCATCTTGCCCGCGCCGCCGCCGCAGGGCGCGGGGCACGCTGACGGATTTTCCTTCCTGATCCCGAAACAGATAGGCCCAAGGGGCACCAACGGACAGGCCCGCCAACACGAATCGCGTGATGGCGGGCCTGTCCGTTGTGGCGTCTGCGTGCGGGTGGTGGATGGAAGGCCCGGTGGACTGTTTCGAGCCTGTTCCGGCTAGACCCGGCGCGATTCGGGCCGGGCTTGCCGCCTCAGGCCTGCGGTTTTCCGGTTCCCGGCAGGCGGGCCTGCACGGCGGCATTGGCACGGCGCAGGCTGGCGGGCATGCGCAGGTCGGGCATGCCGCCCGCGCCCTCCAGAAGCGCCACCAATGCCTGCGCGCACCGTTCCGGGCGGAAGCAGGCATCCCAGTGGGCCGCGCCCAGTTCGCCCAGGGCCGTGGCCGCGTCGGCATCGCGCAGCAGGGCACAGATGGCCTGGGGGAAATGGTTCGGCTCCGCGATCAGGCCGCCCGCCGCGTCTGCCAACGCGGTGCAGAGGGGGGGGGCGATCCACGGCGTGCCCAGGGCCATGGCTTCGAGTGCGGCGTACGGCAGGGCGGATTCCGAACCGCCGGGCAGCAGCAGGATGTCGGCGTCACGCAGGGCGGACTGCACCTGCGGGCGGGGCAACGGCCCCAGCAGGCGCACGCGCGGGTCGGCATTGGCGCGGCCGGGCACGCCGCCGCCGGGTTCGTCGCCGGGGCCGTCGCCGGTTGGGCCGCCGATGATGGCCAGTTGCCACTGTCCGTCGCCGTGGGCCAGCCCGTGCAGCGTATCGAGCCGTTTGAGTACATTCGGCAGATCGGGCAGGCCGCTCTCCGGCAGGAAGTCGGACACGGCGACCAGCAGCGGGATGTCCGGCGCAAGGCCGTGCTGCCGCCGGAAGTCGTCGGGCGCGGGCGCGGGCAGAACGGCGCGCGGTACGAAATGGCTGGTTGCACCCATGAGGTGCAGCACCTGCGCGTCGCAGCCAGATTCGGAACCACGGACCACCTCGTCCGCGCAGGCCAGCGCAAAGCGCAGGTAGGGCAGGTCGCCGCCCTGCCGGACCGTCGCAAGGTCGGCTGTGCTGATGGAGGGCAGCAGCATGGTGCGCACGTCGTGCTTGCGCAGCAGCCTGCATGCGGGCAGCAGCCACGCGCCGGGAGGGCCCGCGAGAAGGGCGGCGCGGGTGGCGCCACTTTCGGCCAGCCGGTCCAGCCGGTACAGGTCGGACAGGCCGGGGGTGGCCCATAGTCCGGTTTCGGTGACGGCGATGTCCTGCGGGGCAGGTTCCGCGTGATCCGGGCGTGGCCCGGTCACCACGTGCGGGGCATATCCCGACTGCGCAAGGGCCGCGCCCAGTTCTTCCAGGTGGCGGGCCATCCCCGATTTTTCAGTACGGGGGGCCGCCCCTCCGTGGTCGGGCGGGAAGGATTCGCCGAACAGCAGCACACGGGGCGCTCCGTTGCGGTCGGCACCGTCCCACCCCGAGCCCGTGCTGCCCGTGCTGCCTGTGCTGCCCGTGCTGCCTGTGCTGGAGGACGGGATGTCCGCGACATGGGCGGCGGCCAGCGAAAGCTGCGAGGGAAAGCCCAGCGGCGACGGCGCGTGGCGCAGCGAAAGCAGGTGGCCGGGCCTGGATGCGGCGCGGGCGATGACGCGCAGGTTCCGTTCCGCCAATGCCGCGCACGGGCCCGCGCGCAGCTCGCCCAGCGTCGTGACGGCCTTTTGCACGTCCCCCCGCAGGGCGTCGACAATGGCCAGTGACAGCCTGGTGGCATCGCGGCCGGGGGCCAGGCGCAGGGCATGCAGAAAGCAGCGGCGCGCGAAGTCCGCATCCTGCCCGAACGCGCCATCCGACCACGGCGTGAGAAATTCCAGGGCGCGCAGCCCCATGTCGTGGTGGACGTCGGCCTGTTGTTCCGGCGTTGCCAGGGGAGCGCCCGCCATGGCGTACAGTTGTTCGATGACGTCCGCCCTGCGCCAGAAACGGCGTATCCGCTCGTTTTCCTTGCGCATGGTGTCATCGCGGAAGGTAATGGCCCCTTGGTGGGCAAGGTACAGGCCCATGGCCTCGGGCACGTGCGCCACCTTGCCCGCCAGCGATGCCCGGATGGCGAAATCCCAGTCCCCGGCGGCAGAGTATGTGGCGTCGAACGGGCCGATCCTGTCGTGCAGGTCGCGCCGCCACACGGGCTGCGGGCCGAAGGGAAAATACAGCAGCGTGGCGGGCGCGAACGGCGCGGGCGTGAGGAAGGGGCGCGACCTGTCGTTCTCGGCGAAGGTTTCGTTTTCCGTGCCGGTGGTGAAGCTGGTGCCGTATGCCAGTACGTGGTCGGGGCGTTCTTCCAGCGCGGCGGCCAGCAGGCCGAGGCAGTCGGGGTGGTGGCGGTCGTCGCTGTTGGCGTTGGTCAGGTATTTGCCCCGCGCCGCCGCCGCCCCACGGTTCCACGCGGCGTAGACGTTTTCGCGCTGGGGGGTGCGCAGGTAGGTGATGTTGCCATGGTGCGCGAGGTAGGTGTCGATGATGGCGCGCTCGTTCTGGGGCGAGCAGGAATCGACGATGACGATCTCAATGGCGTCGGCGATGGTCTGGGCCAGCAGGTCGTCCAGGCACCCGGTCAGGAACCGTTCGGCCTTGTAGACGGAAACGATGGCGGAGACCAGGTAGTCCCGGTTTTCTGAAGGTAGAAACGCTTCCAGGTGGTCCGACATCGCGTTCTTACTCCGGATTTGAGAACGTTCGCGCCGTGCGGCGGCGGGGGCGGCGTGCCCCGTTCAGCAACTGCCTGCAAGGCAGTCGGTGGGCATGCCGGTGCGGGCGGGCGGGGCCTCGGGCATGGCCGCATGCGCCCCCATGCCGATGGGAAAGGGCGGCTGGGCCGGGACATCGGCAAACAGCAGGCCGCGCAAGGGCGGAAGCTGCGCGCCCGGTGCGCCGCGCAGCAGCGCCCGCGCGGTTTCCCGCATGCGCGTCAGGACATCGCGGCGCGTGTCGAAGATGTTGCAGCAGGCCTTCATGTGGTTGTCGCCAAGGCGGATGCGCTGGGCGCGGTCGGCCATGGTGAGGGACAGCCCGGGGATGTCGTGCAGCAGGTCCAGCGCGCGCCCGAAGAACGTGGCGGCCTTGGCGGAAAAGCCCATTTCGCGCAGCAGCAGCCCCAGGTTGAGGTTCAGCGCGGGGGATTCCTGCAGCATGGAGACGCGGCACAGGCTGTCGAAGGCGCCCTTGCCGTCGCCACCGCGCAGGCGGACGCTGGCGGTCTTCATGTGCAGCAGGTCCGCGGGGTACCCCAGCGCCCCGAGTTCTTCAAGGCAGGCATCGGCCTCCGCCGGGGGGCAAATGGCCAGCCGTTCCAGCAGGGCCATGATGCGTTGGCTGGGTTCGGAACAGAACATCTGGCCGAACCGGCGCAGATAGTGGCGTACGGCGGGGTGCGCCAGGTGCCGGTTGTCTTCCATGTAATGCCGGCTTCCCGCCAGCTCCGAGAAGACGATGTCGTATCCGGGAAAGTAGTGGACGTTGTCGTGGCGGCGGCAGAATTCGTTGACGGCGGCGTAGAGCGTGAACTTCGAGGCGTTGTTGCCCTGTACGGCATCTTCGTCGCGGTAGGTCACGCGCAGCGGGGTGGGACAGACGCCAACGATGATCTGCATGCGCGGGTTGAAGCGCAACAGCAGGTCGCGCGTGCTTTCGAGGTAGGCGATGTTCTCGGCCACCGTCAGGAAATGGACCTCGAGGTCGGTGGATTCGCACAGCACGCCGGGGTAGGGGTGCAGGATGAACTCGTCCGTCCGGCGGTTCTTCCACACCTCGATCAGGCTCGGCGTCAGGATGATGACCTCGGTGCGGGACAGGGCTTCCCGCACGTTGCGCTCGATGGCGTTTATCTTGGCGCGGCAGGCGTCGATATCCTGGTCGTAGACGCGATGATGGTTCAGGTCGGTGTACCCGCTGGTGCCGAAAAACAACTGCTCCCGGCTGGTCAGCCGGTTTGCGTGGGCGTTGTCTATCTCGCGCAGGATGGAGTGGCAGGAATACTTGTACCCTGCCTGCGGCTCCAGGGCGTTGAAGTGGTACATGTCCAGAAACAGTTGCAGATACTCGCCGAAGCAACTGCCAAGGTTCATGACCGGGGTGTCGTGGGCTATCAGCGGCACATGCGGCAGGTGAACCGCCCGTTCCTCAAGCGGCCATTGGCGGTATGCGGGAAATCTGTCGAAGTATTCCATGGCTCGTTTCGCTGTCGCCCGGGAAGCATCATGCCCCGGGGTGGGCCGTGGTGGACTGGATGATGTCCAGAACGCGGTGTTCAAGGTCCGGGGCCAAGGCGACGGCCTGCTCGGCGAAGCGGAGCATGTGCAGCCTGTTGCCCGCGTGATGGGCTTCTAGCGTCTTCGCCACCAGCATGAGCGCCAGCAGGCGGTTGTCGTCGGGCGCGGTGGACTGCGAAAGGCTCCATATGTCTTCCCCGAGCTGGAAGATGCGCCGGAGTTCCTCCGGCGTCTTGCGATGGCCCACGCCAAGGTGCGTGGCCAGAAAGGCTTGCTGCTCCGGAGAAATGTCTTCGCGTGGCGTCTTGAACAGTTGCGCAAGATGCTCAGTTACGGGAAGCTGTTCTATGTCGCCGGAAATCTGGCTGTAGTAGAGCTGGTGGTTGCTGTTCCACGTGGTCGTCGTGGTAATGTGAAAATATGGTTTCCCAAGACTTGTGCAGTGTCCTATACATGATCCTGGGGTCATGGATGCCGTTATGGTGGCCGGTTCGATTATTTCACGAAGGCGGCGATAGAAGTTTTTATCATATATGTGTCCGGCACATTGCACCGTGAATCCTTTCCTGATGTATTCCTCATGCAGCCCGCGCTGGATGTCCCTCCAGTACATGCACACGCGCACCGTGTCGAAATCCTTGCCCATTCGTTCCAGCGTGGCGCAGATTTCCGCAACGTCGTAATCGTTTTCCACCCAGTGCGTGGAGTGGCTGGGAAAGAACAGCAGGTTGCGTCCGAACGCGGCGTGCAGTTCCTCCAGCCTTTCGGGGCGCGGAGGGGATACGTATTCTATCAGGGGCCCCAGCGCGAAGCATGCCTTGTTCGTGGCGCTGTGAATGACGTCGAACCGGCTGGGCGACCAGCAGCAATAGACGAAGAACGGCGCGTTGATTTCCGTGGCCCAATTGGAATTTCCGAACCGTACGCCATGTTCGATGATGCTCCGTAACGGCTTTTCGCCCGCAAGGCCGACGTAGCGCTTGAGCATGGAGGCATGCCCGTAGAAGTCGTTGACCTGGAAGGTTTCCACCGTCTTGAACGGTCGCTCGGCGGCAAGGCGGGCCAGCGTTGCGCTTGTGGAAGCTGCGGCGGACAGGGTGTACATGTAAACTCCACGGATACGGGCGAATCGTTTGTGTGACGCCGAGGGGGCAGCGATCAGAGGGGACGCGGGAGGCCGTCCGAGCGCAACCGGGCAGGACGTGTGGGGCATGCGCGAACATGCCGGACGGACGGGTCTACCGGCATCCTGCCGCCCCATGGATCATGCCGACGGCAGGATGCGTCGGAGCGTTCGGACGAACAGCCCTACGTCCCATGCGGCAAGGCCCGCTGGTAACATTCCCCTGGCCAGAAATGCCGCGATGACGGCGGCTTCGTTGTCGGTGCTGGCAATGGCCAGCGTGGTGAGCCCGAGCGCCGTGCATTCGTACAGCGTGCGCCCACCCGCGCAGAGCACCAGATCCGCGTCGCACAGAATGGGCAGCAGGCGTTCCGGCGCCCTGATCACCGTGGCTGCAAGAGATTCCGCCAGGGGTTCGATGGGGTTTTCGGCTGCAAAACCCGGACCAAGGATGACCGTCAGGGAAAGCGGCAGCGCGGCCTTCTCCAGCGCGGCAAGCACCTTGCCGGTAAGGCCCGTGGGGTCCGACCCGCCGAAGGTCAGGACCACGCGCGGTCGGGTGTCCGGGCTGGGGGGAGAGCTTGGGCGACCGGGCCGGACGGGGCTGGACTGGGAGTCTGGCATGGCCGGGGCGCCCGGTACACTTGACGCGGCGCGGCCACGGCAACGGCGGGAAAGCGCCATGTCTTCCGGCGGCATGAGGAAGTGCTTCGGCCCCAGCAGCGCCGTGCGGACCAGGGGGTACATGCCCGGCGTCGCGAGGATGGAGGAATTGAGCACCACGTCTGCGGCGATGTGCGAGCGCCCGGTATCGTCAAGGTACGCCAGCAGCAGGCCCGCCGAACGGGCAGCCTCCAGCAGGTCCGGCTCCGGGTCGTAGGGCAGGTCGATCACCAGCGTCCGGGCGGACGTCCGGCGCAGCGCATCCGGGGTGGGGGGAAGCACGCGTTCGCCCTGGCTGCGGGCGTAGGCCACGCCATCGGGCAGGCCGCCCATGAGCAGGGCGGTATCGGTCCCCCGCTGGCGCAGCTCGCGCGAGAGCATCAGGCAGCGCGACAGGTGGCCGTACGACAGCCCCGGCGCGCGCCCCGCGTCCACCCGGAAAAATATCGTATCCGCCGTGCCGGTGCCCTCAAGCAGCAGGTCGCGGAATTCGGGCGAGGATGTCGTCAAAGTCCAGCAACTCCTCTGGGCTGCTGCCCCCGGCTAGGCGCAGCGCGGCGGCGTAATCGTCGGGCGTGTCCACGGTCAGCCGGACGTCCGGTCGTTGCCACGCCGTGGGAATGGAGGGGGTGCGGATGGCGAACGCCCCCGGCTGCCGCAGCATGCGCAGGTTGATGTGTTCGCGCTCCGCCGGGTCCGGCGCCGTTGCGGCCACCCGGCGCAGCGCCCCGGCGCTGAAGGCGTCCACGCCCGCGCCATGGGGGCACCCCTCTGGCAGGGCCACGTAGTCCGCGCCTTGGGCAAGGCCATCCAGCGCAAGGCGCAGCATCTCCAGACTGGTGAAGGGATTGTCCGCCGTCACGCGCACCGCGCCAGCCGGGACAAAACAGTCCAGACAGCGCAGGTAGCGGGACAGGACGTCTTCGCATTCGCCCCGGACCACGGGCACGCCGAGCGATGCGGCCAACTCGGCCAGGGCATCGTCCTCGGGCCGGGTCGTGGTGGCCAGGCAGCAGGGCGCATCCAGCCCGCCAGCCAGCAGGCGGCGCAGCAGAAAGGCCAGCATGGGCACCCCGGCAAGGGGCTTCAGGGCCTTGCCGGGCAGCCGTGTGGAGGCCGCGCGGGCCTGGACGACCACGATGGCGCGCATGCGGACCTTCCTAGGCGTTCCTGCCGTCCACGTCGCCCGGGCTCAGGGGGGCATGGGCGGTGAGCGGTCGTACGACCCTGCGCCCCAGCACGGCTTCGACGGTGCGCGGCGTCAGTTCCGATTCGGGGCGGCAGAACAGCAGGTCGGCCATGGTCAGGGTTTCGCCGGGGGCGATGTCCCGCGCCGCGTACACGCCGCGGCGGTAGGCGGCGGCATGCTGGCGGTCGGGCCGCCGGTTGAAGAAGTCCTGTCCGCCGAACATGGGGGCCATGCGGCGCATTTCGTCCACCAGGGCCTGTATGCCCGCAGGGTCCAGGGAGTGGCCGTGGTCGCCGCCGGGAGTGGCAGTGTCCAGCGTGAAGTGGGTTTCGATGATGTCCGCGCCCACGCAGAAGGCCGCCAGGCAGGCGCTGGAGCCGGGGTAGTGGTCGGACCAGCCCGTGGGCAGTCCGAAGGCGCGCTTCAGCTCGCCGATGGCGGCCAGATTGCAGTCCCCGGCCTCTGCCGGGTACAGCGACAGGCAGTGCAGCAGGGCGATGTCCGTGGCACCGGCGCGTCGCAACTGGTCGATGGCGGTGCCGGTTTCGTCCAGGGTGGCCATGCCGGTGGACAGGATGATTGGCTTGCCGGTACGCGCCACGGCGTCCAGCAGATAGGGCGTGGCCAGGTCCATGGAGGCGACCTTGTAGGCCGGTACCCCCACGGCTTCCAGCATGGCTACGGCATCCAGGCTGAAGGGCGTGGAAAAGAAGGCGATGCCCGCCTCGCGGGCCGTGTCCGCCAGCGCGCGGGCCTGTTCCGGGCTCATTTCCGCAGAGCGGATCAGCTCGAAGTGCGGCGCAGTGGGCAGGGCCAGGTCCGCCGCCCGGAACGTCTGGAACTTGACGGCGTCGGCGCCGGATGCGGCAGCCGCGCGGATCATGGTCCGGGCCTGGTCCAGGCTGCCTTCGTGGTTGAACCCCACTTCGGCAATCAGCAGCGGAAGTCCCGTTTGCTCGCGCTTGCGCAGATTCATGACATGCTCCGTGGCGATCAGAGATCGAAGACGTAGATGGTGTACTTGTCGGCCCCTTCGAAGCCTTCCCAGCGGTCCAGCCGGGTGGATGTCCGGCGCTCGTGCTCGCGGAAGGCCTGGCCGAAGTCGTGGTAGGTCAGTATCTTTGCTGGCTTGACGCCCAGCGTGGCGTACAGGTCGTCGTAATCGTGGGAGACGATGTTGGTCTTGAAGGCGCGCTTGTCCACCAGGTCCTTCGTGGCGTGGCGGGCGGACCATTCCACGTGCACGATGCGCCTGCGGCACACCCGCACCATTTCGGACAGCGCGTGCAGGATGATGCCCGGATGCAGGTTCATGAACACGCCAAGGGTGAAACCGACGTCGAAGGCGTCATCCTTGAAGGGCATGGCGCAGGCATCCGCCTGGGCGGCACCGATGTCCAACTGGGGCTTGTAGTCGCGCATGTTGCGCAACTGGGGCAGGCTGAAGTCCAGACCGCCCACGCGCATCCAGGGGAATTCCTCCTTGGCGCGCTTGACGTTCCAGCCGAAGCCGCAACCGGCCTCGAAGGCCGATTCGTAGCGCTGCTCGGCCAGTTCCCGCATGATCAGGTCCTGAAAGAACACCTCGCGGTCAAGGTAGCCCGACGCCAGGATCTCGTCGCGGTAGGCGTTGCCGCGCCAGGCCCAGTAGTCGCGCTGGTCGCGCAGCTTGGGCAGGGTGATGCCGAAGGTCTTGTACAGGAATTCCTTGAGGCGGTATTCCACCTTGAACAGCTCGATACCGCAGACGGTTTTCCAGTGCTTGTCCTGCGCGCCCATATCAGGCCTGTTCCTTGCTTTCGTAAGTGTAGTCCTCGCGGCGTTCATCACCCAGCTGGACGGCTTCCTTCTTCTTCTTGGCCCCGTGGTGGCACGCGGCGCAGACAGCGCTTTCCAGCCGCCGCCCGGTCAGGTGCAGGGTGCGCTGGTGCTCCTGCAACACGTCCCATGCCTGCTTCACGCCGGTTTCCCGCACGTTGCCCAGGATTTCCTGCATGGTGAAGTCGGACGGACACTTGAGGTAGTTGCCGGAACTGGTGATGCACAGGCGGTGCCACAGGCGCGGGCAGACGAAGGCGGGGTCCGGCACCACGGTGTTGTGGTCGAAATGCATGTCCGGGTTGTAGGCCACGCGGTCCACGATGCCCTTCATGGTGCGGATGTAGGCCTGCGGATCGTCCTTGATGGCCGACCAGATGCCCTGCACGTTGAGCAGGGTGTGCGCGCCCAGTTCGTCACGCACGCGGCGCAGGGTCTTCAGCTTGCGCAGCGAGTCCTCGTACTTCAGCGGAACGCGCACGGCTTCGTAGTTGGCGCCCAGGCCGTCGAAGCTCATGGTTATCCAGTCCACCCCGGCGCCAATGATGCCTCTGGCCAGGTCTTCGGTGATGGGGCCGCCGTTGGTGTTGATCCAGACTTCCCGGACGCCCGCCGCTTTGGCCAGCCGGACCATTTCCACGATGTCCGGGTGCAGCAGCGGTTCGCCGCGCATGCTGAACTTGAGGGTGAACAGCCCGTGCCGACCGCACTCCTCCACGATGGAACGGTACATGTCCAGCGGCATGAAGCCGTTTTCGCCAATGTCCATGTACTGGCGGAAGCAGTGGGTGCACTTGATCTGGCACACGCTGCTGACCTCGATGTCGACGTTGAGCGGGAACGGGGCCACCTTGCGCTTTCTGGGGTAGGTGTTCCAGGCGTAACGGTTGGCAAGGTAGGCCAGCCGCTTGCCGCTGCTGCGGCGCCATTCGTTCCTCAGGTATTCCCACTGCGTTTCGCAGCTGAACTGGACACGGGTCTCGGACGTTTTCATGAGGGACTTCCTTCCATGACAGGGGCATAGGTGGCCAGGGACGCATCCTGCGGCACAGGATGGAACGCCGGGTCCAGCAAATTTTCGACAGTGCCGCGCACCAGGGGCGCGGCGCCTTCCTTCAGGGTGTCCAGCAGGTCCCCCAGGGTTTCGTCCCCGCGCAGGGCCAGCCGTACCTGGTGGATGATGGGGCCGGTGTCCACGCCGTCATCTACGAAATGGCTGGTCAGGCCGGTTGCCGGATCGCGGTTGCGCAGCACGTGGTGATGCGGCGCAGGCCCCCGGTAGGCGGGCAGAAGCGAGGCGTGCACGTTCACCGTGCCCAGCCTGGCGGCGGTGTACACCGGGCGCGGCAGCAGGCGCATGTAGGCGTGCAGCCACAGCACGTCCGCCTTCAGGTCGCGGACCAACTGGCCCAGGTCGGCTGGCTGCACCTGCCGCTCGTCCCATACGGACAGCCCGGCGGCCCTCGCCCGGCGGCATGCCGCGTCGGCCCACGGGTCGTCCGCCACGGGGGCGCACCGGGTGACCACGCCCAGCAGGTCCACCTCGGGGCAGGCCAGCAGGGCATCCAGCAGCCGTTCTCCCAACCCCCAGTTGGCGGCCAGCAGCACGCGCAGGGGGGCGGTTACCATTTGCGTTCCACGATCTGCGCAATGGTGACGTTGGGGTCGCTTTCCGAGCCATGGCGGCATTGCTGGCAGCTGCCGATATCCATGCGCCGGCCTTCGTGGTGCAACTGACGGACCTGGTCCATTTTTTCCGAGTGCCACATGTCGCGGATGGACAGGCTGCGGGCGTTGCCGAGGGCGATGTCGGTGGCGTTCCAGCCCGTGCAGCATTGCCCCACGCCGTCCCAGCCGATGACGATGCGTTCCCACGGGTACTGGCAGACAAAGCCTTCCTTCAGCACCATGGGCCCCTTGAAGTTGATGTACGGGTTCTTGACCATGTAGTCCGCCACCTCGGCCATGGTGCGCTGGTAGGCGCCGGGGTCGTGGCTGATGGCGGGCCAGACGGTGCACGTGCGGATTTGCGGCAACGACGAACCGGCGGCCTCGCGCTTGCGGCGCAGCAGACGCAGGCGGTCCATGCTTTCGGAAAACCTGGCCGGGGCGCGAATGGTTTCGTACACCTCGCCGATGCCGTCGAAGGAAACGGCCACGTAGCTCACCCCGTTTTCCACCAGGCAGTCGCTGATGCGTTCGTCGATGTAGAAGGCGTTGGTCAGGAACGACACGTTGGGAATGCGGGCCGCCGCGTAGGCGATCATTTCCGTGATGCGCGGGTGCGTCAGGGTTTCTCCGCGCCAGGAAAGGCGCACGGAGTACAGGTCGTTGGCGGCGCACTCGTCGATGAGGTCGCGGAACAGCCCCATGTCCATCTGGCCGGTGCTTTCCAGCATGTCCCGGTAGCACATGGGGCAGCGCATGTTGCAGGTGCTGGCCGATTCCAGGTCCACGTGCAGCGGGAACGGCGTGACGATCCGGTGCGTGGGCGCCAGGTGCCAGGCCAGCCGGTTGAAGACGTAGTCGACAAAGCGGCCCTGGTTCAGCGTGAACAGCCAGGCCCGTTCGGGGGTGTCGAAGGGGTGCTGGTGAAAGTTGACGTGCAGCCCGTCGTTCCGGGGGGCGGACGGCTGCCCGGCCAGTTCGGCGGCGCAATGGCGGTGGCAGGCCGCCACGCCCGGCGGCAGCAGCGGGGCGAAAGCCTCCACGAGGGGCAGGTAGGGGGCGTGGAACGACGTCTGGATACCCCCGGGGCCCGGGCGCAGGCCGGGTACGTCGGCCAGGCGCGACAGGAACAGCTTCAGCTCGGGATGCTCCTGGACCGCGGGAGACGGAGGATTGTCCCAGGAAAGATGCAGTTCGCCCGAGGTTCCGGCGTAGGTGCAGCGCAGCATGAAAAACGACCCCTTACATGGTGAACGTTAGGTTCCGGAAATGGAGCACGTCGTACCGGCGCAAGGGGCGACACCCCACCGCACCGTACAGCGCGGCCGCCGCACGGTTTTCGGCGTGCGCCTCCACCAGCAGGGATCGCTGGTGCCCATGGCGGGCGATGACCGCTTCCAGCAGCCGCCGACCGACCCCCTGACCCCTGGCCCAGGCCAGTACGCCCACGATGTGCAGGCGGACGGTTTCCGGATCAAGGTGCAGCGTGGCAATGCCTGCCGGTCGGCCCCCGAGCGTGGCCACTGCCGTCTCCTGGGCGAAGCCCTGGCAATGGTCGGTGATGGAAGCTTCCCACAGGGCAGCGGCACGGGTGGTACTTATTTCCGGATCCAGGTGATACCGGCTGTATAGCATGTCCCATGCCAAAGGGAGAAACGGCGTGGGATCAGCTGTGCCTGCGTAAAGCGTGACGTCGTCCCGATCATCCCTGTCCCCCCGTGCGTCACGGGTGCCACGGACGCCGGACGCGCTGGCGGGGCGGTGGTGCACCACCTCTACGCCCAGCATTTGCACGCGCCACCCCGGCAACACGGCCTGCATTGCAGACGGTTCGCAGAGTCCGGCAGGCAGTTTTCCGACCACAAGGGCCGTATGCGCGGCGTCATGCAGTGCGGTCGCCATCGCCGTCAAAAGTTCGTCTGGCAGCCATTCGTCCGGCCACGTGTCATGCGGGCGGGCCTGTACGGGGGGCTCCCAGTCCAGGCGGGAGCACGGCAGACCGAGTTGGGCGGAATCCCAGGGCAATGGCGTGAGAATGGCGTTCATGCGGCGGCCCCGGAGGCGGACGGCGCGCCATGTCCCATCATCAGGCCGTCCAGCGCCGAGAGCCCCGCCTCGAACGCGCCATGCAACTGCGGATACACGGGATGCTCGAAGGCCTGCCATTCGACGCGCACGCCGTGTTCCCGGAACAGCGACTCGTCCAGGTACGCCCGCGACCCTGTGCCCGTGAGGTAGGCGGTTGCGCCATACAGGCGGCATAACTCCACGAGCCGCGCCGTGCCCTGCTGCCGCACCGCGCAGGCCGAGGCCAGCGCCATGGGCGTGGTGATGCCGAAGTGCGCGGCAAGCCAGCGCAGCAGATCCACGTTGAGGTCCACAAGCCGCTGGTGGGGGCGCGCGTAGAGGGATTCCAGCTGCGGAAACAGTTCCGCGAAGCGCGGGGCGCGGCCATAGGCGGCGCGGATGGCCGCAAGGTGCTTGCGTTTCCAAGCGTCGCCGTCCAGCTCCACCTCGTTGATGAGCTGGTCGTAGCGGCCCTTCTGCTGCACGGGCACGGTGAGCCAGGCCGGACCAGCGGCGGTCTTGATCCTGTCGCGGTGGTGCCAGCCACGCCGCAGGAACTGCACGTCGTCGAGCACGATGTACAGGTCGCTGGCGCGCCAGCGGTCGAAAAAGCCCAGCCAGGGCATGAAATCGGGCTGGTGGATGGTGACGCGCATGCGGTTCAGATGAGATAGCGGACGATTTCGAAGCATTCCGCGTAGTCAACGCCGATCTTCTGTCCGTCGTTGGAATTAAGTCGGGTGAAGAAGTCGACCCACTGGTAGCGCACCCGTTCCAACTCCGACTTGTGGGACTTGATGACCTCTATCTTCCGGTCCATGACCCCGGAAATGTCGGAGTAGATGTTGCCCGCGAAGGTGTGGGGGGTGTCGTAGTGGTTGCTGCGGTACATCAGCACGCGGGGCACATGGCGCGAGGCCATGATGGTGTTCTGCGCGGCGCATTGGTGGTCGCGGTGCAGGTCGTGGATCCAGTGGCAGTAGACCGTGTCTATCTTGCGGTCCTTGATGAGCCTGTTCAGGGACATGGTGACTTCTTCGTTGAACGGCAGGTAGAACGTCCTGTAGTCCAGCGTCAGCAGTTCCGCGCCCATGATGGCGGCAGCGGCCTGGCCTTCGGCCAGTGCAATGTCGTCCGAGCGCACCATGTTCCCGTTGGGGTCGGTGTAGCCGGAACTTGTCAGCACCAGCAGGGTGACGTTGTCACCCTTGCGGACGTGATTCATCAGGGTGCCGCTGCATCCCAGTTCCACATCATCGAAGTGTGCGCCGACCGCCAGAATGTTCATGTCGCGTCCTGCTGCAAAAGGTGTGTCCGCAACGCGCCGACAACGTCATGGATCATGGATTCGGTCATGGAAGGAAACAGGGGGAGTGTCAACTCGCGGGCGCAGATCCCGGCGGCGACGGGTGTCTCGCGAAACTGGTCCGCATAGGCGGTGAAGGACTGCGGGGCAGGGTAATGGATCGACGTCTGTATGCCCTCGCCGCGCATGCCAGCCATGACGGCGGCCCGGTCCGGGCCCTGCGGCAGCAGCACGGGCAGGATGTGGCAGGAGGACTGGCGGGTGTCGTCGCTGCTGTCCCAGGGCCGGGACAGGCCGGGCACGGAATCCAGGGCGCGGGCGTAGCAGTCCGTCAGGTGCCTGCGGCGGTGGTTGTTGGCCGCCAGCTTTGCCAGCTGCACCCGGCCAAGGGCCGCGCCCATTTCGGTGATGCGGCAGTTGAGCCCCGGCGAGAGCACGTCGTAGCTGTCCGCGCGGCCCTTGTGGCGGTCGAGGGTCAGCGTGGTCATGCCGTGCGAGCGGAACAGGCGGGCCTGTTCGATGCGCCGGGAATCGCGCGATACGAACATGCCGCCTTCGCCGCAGGACAGGTTCTTGTTGCTGAAGAAGCTGAAGCAGGCCATGTCCCCGAAGGTGCCGCACTGCCTGCCGTCAAGGGTGGCGCCCACGGCGTGGGCCACGTCTTCCACCAGTACCAGACCGCGCTCGCGGCACAGGGCCACGATGGGCTCCATGTGGCAGGGCTGCCCGGCATAGTGCACCACCACCACGGCACGGGTGCGGGGGGTAAGGACGCGGGCGATGGTGTCGGCGTTCATGTTCCAGTCGCGCGGCGAGGCGCAGTCCGCCAGCACGGGGGTGCCGCCGCACATGGCCACCACGTTGGCGTCGGCCACGAAGGTCAGGGCCGGGACGACCACCTCGTCGTCGGGGCGCAGCCCCAGCTGGTGCATGGCGGCATGCAGGGCGGCGGTGCAACTGGACATGGCCAGGCACTGGGCGCCCTGCCCCAGCATGGCGGCGAATTCCTCTTCGAACAGCCGGGTCTCGTCGCCCATGGTCAGCCAGCGCCGCCGCAGCACGGCCAGCACGGCGTCCTCCTCGCGGGCGTCGAAGTCCAGGTCAAACAGCGGCACGCGCCACACGCGGGGCTCCTTGTCTGAGGAACATGGTGGGGTTGGCCTCGAACATGTCGATGGCCGTCATGTAGTCGTCGGGGCGTCCGATATCCAGCCAGTACCCGTTGTAGCGGTAGACATGCACGGCGTGCCGGGCACGCATCATGTCCAGCACCAGGTTGTCGAAGCCGTAGGCCTCGTCGTCGGGGATGAAGTCGAGGATGCGCCGCGATGCCATGTAGATGCCCATGCTGACGTTGTAGTGGACCACGGGCTTTTCGCGGAATCCGTGCAGCGTGTCATCGCCGTTGAGTTCCAGCACCCCGAATTCCGAGCGCATTTCACGGGGGCAGGTGGCCACCGTGAAGGTGTTGTCCCGCGTGGCGTGGTGGGTGTACAGGGCGCCGAAATCCAGGTCCGTGAGCACGTCGCCGTTCATGATCAGGAAATGTTCCGGCATGTCGCGGATAAGCTTGAGGGGGCCCATGGTGCCCAGCGGCTTCTTTTCCATGGAATAGCTGATGTGCACCCCCCAGCGCTTGCCGGAGTTGCAGTAGGCCTTGATGATTTCCGCCTGGTGGTTCACGGCCAGGGTGATGTCGGTGAACCCGGCTGTGGCCAACTGGCGGATGACCACCTCGAGGATGGGGTACGGGCCTATGGGCATCAGGGGCTTGGGCAGCACCACGGTATAGGGCCGCAGCCTGCTGCCAAGGCCGCCCGCCAGGATGATCGCGTGCTTAGACATTGTACGCTCCCGCGGTGTACCGCTTGAGGTTGCCGGGGTCCTGGAACCATTGGGCAGTGATGGCAAGGCCGCTCCGGAATCCTTCGCGGCCCGCGTATTCGGGCGTCCAGCCCGCCAGGGTGCGGGCCAGTGTGTTGTCGCACCACAGGCGCTCCACTTCGCTGCCCGTGGGGCGCAGGCGCTGGGCGTCGCAGACGATCTCGAAGTCCACGCCCATGGCTTCGCCGATGAGCCGGGCCGTGTCCTCTATGGAAATCTCGAAGTTGCTGCCGACGTTCACCACCCTGCCCAGTACGCCGGGGGCCTTGGCCATGGCCATGAACCCCCGCACCGTATCCGCCACGAAGTTGAAGTCACGCGTGGGGGCCAGCGCGCCAAGCTTGATCCGCCGCTGTCCGGCGGCCAGCTGGGTGATGATGGTGGGGATCACCGCCCGGGTGGACTGGCGCGGGCCATAGGTGTTGAACGGGCGGATGACCGTCACCGGCGTTCCGAAGGCGTGGTGGTAGGACAGGGCGATCTGGTCCGCCCCGATCTTGCTGGCCGAATACGGAGACTGCGGTTGCAGGGGGTGGTCTTCCGTGATGGGGACGAACCGGGCCGTGCCGTACACCTCGCTGGTGGAGGTGTGCACCAGCCGGGGCACGTCCAGGTCGCGGCAGGCCTGCACCACGTTCAGGGTGCCGATGACGTTGGTGTCCGCATAGGAGCGGGGCGCCACGTAGGAATAGGGAATGGCGATGAGGGCTGCCAGGTGGAAGACCACGTTGCACCCGGCCACGGCCCGGCGCATGAAGTGTTCGTCGCGCACGTCGCCCGCGATGATCTCCATGTCCCGCGCATGGGGCGAGCCGTCCAGCCAGCCGTTGCTGCTGAAGGAGTTGTACTGGACCATGGCGCGCACGTTGTCGCCGCCAAGCAGCAGGGCTTCGGCTAGATGGGAGCCGATGAAGCCGTCGGCTCCGGTGACGAGTACGGTGCGGCCCGTGGCTGCGAGTGGCGATGCGGTGTTTTCCACGACAGGCGGCTCTCTTCAGGGTGATTTGGTTGGCTGCGGGCCCATGCTGCGGGGCTGCGGCTGATTCTGGGGGATATTTTGCAAAAACCGGGCCGCTGTTGCGGCGGCAGGCCGGATGCCGTTACGCCTTGCGCTGTGCCAGAGCGCCGGATGCGCCAAACGCGGTGCGGCGCACCGTGACGAGCGGGCGGGCAAGGCGGGCGGCCCGGAACGCTACGGGATGGTGCGCCTCCCCTGCGGGGCGCGTGCGGGCATATGCGGGGAGGCAAGGTGCGTGGGGGGAACATTCTTCCGGCGTTCGCGTGTGCGGTATTACGTCGGGCCGTCATTTCTTCGACGCGGGGTTGTTCCGGAACGGCTGCCAGCCCCGCCCGCCTCGCCAGCCCCGCAGGGCCCGGCAGGCGCGTGGCAGGATAGGCCGAAGTCGGAAAGCGCCCGCTTCCCCTTCTTGCTGTCCCTCACGGATGGGAGCGGTGTGGTCCGGGTGTGGGATTCCCATGGAAATCAGGTGCTACGGTTCGCAGGGGGAAGGTACCGACTACACCGGGTGGGCGTGCGCCCGCAAGCTGGGGGTGGCGGGAGACAAGAGCAGGGGCAAGAGGGAAGGCGTTGGGGGTGGCGTGCGGCCAGCGCGCGCGGCGGCGCGTAGCGCGTCTTCAGGCCGGGTCTGGTGCGGGGCCGACGTGGGCAGGGGGGCGGCTGTTCGGCCTGACCCAGGTGTTCGGCCCTGACTAGGTGTTCGGCCCTGACCCGGCGGGGCTCACACTCCCAGCACCGCATCCGCCAGTTGCTGCCGTGCAGTGCGCAGGTCGTCGGGCATGCGTGCCCCGGCGGGGATGGAGCCGTTGCGCACCAGCGCGTCGAACAGCGGGGCCACCGTGGCCCAGCGGAAGCAGCGTTCCCAGTGCGCGCGACCGTTGCGGGCCAGTTCGTCCGCCAGGTCCGGTCGGGCCAGCAACCGCCCGATCACGCGGGGAAAGTCCTCCAGCGGGGCGATGACGCCGCCGCCTTCGTCGTGCACCGCGTTGCATTGCGGCGTGGCCACCCACGGGGAGCCAAGGGCCATGGCCTCCAGCACCACCAGCGGCCCCGCGCTTTCGCCCTGCGAGGGCACCAGCAGCAGGTCGGCGTCGCGGATGAGCGCGGTGGCCTCTTCCGGCGGCAGGGGGCCCAGCATGCGCACGCGCGGGTTCTGCCGTGCCAGTTGCCAGCATTCCTCGAAGTAGCGGCGTTCCTTTTCCCACGGCAGGGCCCCCCCGGCCAGCACCAGCCGCCAGTCCGGGGTGCCGTCAGAGAGGGCATCGGGGGGGGCGTCGGCCAGGCGGCGCAGCAGGGCCAGCTGGTTTTTCACCGGCCAGAAGTTGCCCACGCAGGCCAGCAGGGGCACGTCGCGTGGCAGGCCCAGGCGCGCGCGCATGTCCCATGGCGCGGGAGCGGGGTCCATGGCATGCGGGACAAAGGCCTGCGGCACGCCAAGCTCGGTGAACAGGCGGCTGTCATGCCCGTTTTCCGAAACGGCCACGCAGACGTCGGCGGCGCGCAGGGTGCGGGCAATGTCGTCCAGAACGCCGCGCTCAGCCCAGTGTTCCATGTTTTCGGCGTTGATGCTGGGCAGCATGATGATGCGCGGGTGCGGCTGCGGCAGGCCCGCCAGCAAATGGCAGGCCCAGTTGTCCGGGTGGGCCAGCACGATGACCGCGTCGTAGCCGCCGTTGCGGACCAGGGCGCGGTACCGTTCCGTGTCCGGCCCCATGGTGGGGTCCGTGAACTTGCCGTGGCAGCGAAAGGCGTGGATGGGCATGCCGTGGCGCACTTCCGAGGCCCGGTTCTCCTGCCAGCGGCAGGCGACTTCCACATGGTGCCCCTGTGCGCGCAGGTGCAGGCCCAGGGTTTCGATGAACAGTTCGGTGCCCCCCACCGAAGGCCAGAAGAAGTTGCAGGCCAGCAGCACGCGCTTGCCCGCGCGGGGCGGCGCGGCGCAGGGCTGCGCCATGTCGTCCGTCGTTCCGTTTGGCGTTCCGTTTGGCGTTCCGTTCGTCGTTTCGCCCGGCGCGGCATCCGGCGCGGCACCCCGCGTGCCATCCAGATTCGGAAGGGGCGGGGCGTCGGGGCAGAACCTGCGGATGGTGTCCACTCCGCACACGCCGATGGTGTCGTGAAAGAAGCGGATGAACAGTTGCGCGGGGTACAGCCGGGCCGCGCATTCCTGCATGGTCGCGCCGCGTTCGGCGGCGTGCAGGACATCCAGGACCATGCGTTCCACCCCGTCGATGACCTGAAGCAGTTCGCGCGTGCGCAGTGGCCACAGCCCCAGGCAGAGGCGGTGCATGTCGTCGTGGTCTTCGCGGCGCAGGTAAGGGGCCGTGGTACCCTCCGGAGCGGTGGCCGTGACGGGGTCCGGCGCGGGCCGCAGGTCTTCCGTCCGGGCCAGCACCGCGTGCAGTTCGCGCATGCGTTCGGTCACGCGGGTGGGCAGGTTGCGCCAGTAGGCCACGTCGCGCGCGCCGATGCGGGCGTAGTGGGGCGAGCCGCCGTGCTTGGCGAACAGCCACACCGCCCCGCCGCCCCGCACCAGCGCGGTGCGCGCCAGCCCCTCCACGCCCACGTCGTGCACGTGGACCGAGCGGCTGTCGTCGCGGAACAGCACCGGCACCGGCAGCGCGGCCAGGCGCATGCCGAACTCCATGTCCTCCGCGCCCCACTGGCCGCCGGTGAACGCCTCGTCGAAAAGCCCGGCCTGCACCAACTGCTGCCGGGGCGTGCTGATGTTGCAGGTATAGTACGAGGTGTGCCCGTGCAGCCCGTTGTGGGTGAACGTGGGGTAGCGGAACAGCAGGTCGCCGTGTTGCAGGGTGTAGCCCCACAGGGTGTCGGTGAAGGGCGGGGCGAAGTCGAACCGGCCCAGCACGGAAACGGGCGTGTCGGCCAGGGCCTCGTGCAGGGTGGCGTGCAGGGCAAACACGTGGGGCTCTATCAGCGCATCATCGTTGAGAAAATGCACGATGTCGCCCCGCGCCGCGCGGATGCCCGCATTGCGCGCCTTGCCCGGTCCGCCCCGCCTGGGCATGGCGATGGTCCGAAGGGTGAACGGCGGGTGGTGCCCGGCCAGGAAATCTGCGGTCCCGTCGGTGGAGGCGTCGTCCACCACGATCACCTCGAACCGGTCGCGGGGCAGGGTTTGCCGTTCCAGGCAGTGCAGGCAGCGTTGCAGGATGTCCAGCCGGTTGCAGGTGGGAATGACCACGGAATAGCCCGGCGCGGCAAGCGCGGCGATGCGTTCACGCACGGCCAGCGCCAGGGGCTGGCCAGCGTGCAGGGACAAGGCCCGCGCAGCCAGGGCGCTGGCGGCCTGCACGTCGCCGCGCGCCATGCTGCGTTCGGCTTCCGCCGCCAGCGCGGCGGCCTTGTGTTCGACGAGTTCCTGCATCCTCTCCGTCCGTGTGGTTCCGCATTGTGGCCACATGGGCCAGTGGGCCCTTGGTGGCGGTGGCGCCGTTACCCGTTGGCGAAGGTGGCCTGCACCTGCTGCCAGTCTTCCAGAAAGTCCACTTCGATGCAGCGGTACGCCGAAATGTCGTGGGGCTTCCACGCCACGCCTTCGCGCAGGCACAGCTCCATGCCCTTTTCGAAGTAGTCCATGTCGTCGCAGCGTTGCAGCGCATCCACGAAGGCGGGCAGGTCGGCGCGGGAAATCATGTTGATGCCCACGGCCTCGCCCTGCGGGTTGGCCACGGTCTTGGATATTTCCGCGATGTTGCCCGTGCCGTCCACGCGGTACTTCACCTCTTCTTCGGCACAGCGCTTCTTGTCCACGCACACCAGGTTCTCTCCGGCCCTTGCCATCACCTCGGGCAGGATGTCGCCGTCGAACACCACGTCACCGTTCATCCACAGCACGTCCTCGTCCAGGCGGGACAGGCAGTGCAGCAGGCTCTTGGAGGTGTTGGTCACGTAGTACACCGGGTTGTAGCAGTACAATACGTCCGGGTACTCCTCCATGATCAGGGACATCTTGAACCCCACGACCACGATGACCTTGGTGATGCCCGCCTCGCGCAGCAGGCGTATCTGGCGGCCGAGGATGCGTTCGCCCGTGGGCAGCACCGACAGCGACTTCGGGAACGGGCGGCCAAGGCGTGTCCCGACCCCCGCGGCAAGAATGACGGCGTACATCTCAACACTCCTTGTTACTGGTTACCAGGTCCTTGATGTGCTTGCACACGCGGTGGGCCGACTGGGCGTCGACCCGTGCGAAGACGGTGTCCCGCAACCCGCGCCTGGCTTCGGCATGCGGGTCTTCCCCGTGCATGGCGGTGCGAAGGATGGCGGAAGCGAGTTCTTCCTGCGAACGGACGTGCAGCCCCGGTGTCATGGAGGCGTAGTCGTAGAAGAGTTCCCTGTCGCGCGAGATGTACTTTTCCTTGTCGTAGGGAAAGAAGATCAGCGGTTTGTCCAGCAGCATGAAGTCGAAGTATATGGAGGAGTAGTCCGTTATCAGCGCATCGGCCATGGGCAGCAGGGGATAGATGTCGCTCGCGCTGTCGTGCACGATGAAGCCCTGCAACTTGCGGAAGGACTCCACCCTGACGAGATGGTGGAACTTGGCGAGGAATATGATGTTGTGGCGAACGCAGAAGGCGTTGATGAACAGGGGGGCGATGATGCCGTCTTCCAGAAACGAGCCGCCCGTGTCGCGGAAGGTGGGCATGTACACCACCACCTTGCCGCCCGCCTTGCGGTGGCGCGCCACGTGGGCATACAGGTCCACGTCCGCGCCCAGCATGTCGTTGCGGCCGGGGGCACGCAGGAGCACGTCGTTGCGCGCGAAGCCCAGCTCCGGAAAGGCATCCGCCTGGAATACCCTGGAGAACAGCTGCTCGGTCATCCAGGGTGAAGTGGACGGGACGGAGGCATAGCCGGAGTACCGCCGGGTGAGCCAGGCGGCCTTTTCCGGTGTCATGTTCACGGCGGAAGAAATTTCCGGGAAGCCGATTTTTTTCAGGGGTACCCCGTGCCACAGCTGGATCACGGGCACGCGGGGCAGGGGCATCTGCTTCAGGGCCGTGTTGTCCACGAAGTCGTCCAGCACGATGGCGGCGGCGTCCTCCAGGTCGGCGGGGGTGCAGCGGGCAAGCACGGGCAGGCCCGCCTCTCGCAGTTGCTTGTGGTCGTCGCCGGGGTCCGCCGCCAGCAGGGGGTCGAAGCCGTAGTCGGCGGCAACCGCTTGCAGGAAGGCATATTTGACGTTGAGAAGGCCGCCCATCTTTCCGGCAAAGACCACCTTGGGGCGATTGGCCGGGCCTTTCTTTCCGTCTGTCGCGAGCATGTGCATCTCGATGATCTCGAACGCGGGTGTCCCTGCCTTCCGTCAGGACTCCGGCGGACGTCCTTTTCCGTCCGGAGTCGTTGTCGCTTCCGTGTCCCCCAGCCCTGGCAGAACGTTTGCGTGCATCTACAGGGGCATGGGACAGGTGCGGGGCGCCCTGTGCGGAACCACGGCGCGGCGGTGTCAACGCAGCGTGGCGGTGCCGGTCCGGGCCGGTGGCCGGTATTGCGAAATGGTATGCAAGTAGTGTGCAAGCAATGCGCAAGTGCCGGACCTGCGGAGGAGCAGGAACCGTCCGCATGGCGGAACGCGTGGCCGGGTTCCGGGCGGGTCTACACCCGCCGCGCGTCGAACACGCTGATGTAGTGCGGCCCCCGCCCCCCGCGCGAGCAGTCGTCGATGTAGGCGCACGATGCGGCGATGGTGGCGTCGAACAGGGGGACCAGCTCCGGCATGCGGCACACCTCGCCTATGTAGGTGCGGGTGGAGTCGTGGAAGAAGGTGGGCGGCAGGGGCGATTCGCCGTGCAGGTACTTCAGCGAGGCCAGGGTGGTGTTGGCGTAGACGGCGGTGTCGAATCCGTGCGCCCGGCAGCGCGCGGCGATTTCCACGGGGTGGAACAGGTGCTTGTCTTCCGCCGTGCTCTTGTCGATGTCCTGGCGGCAGTAGAATTCCACCATGCGCCGGAACAGGTCGATCAGTTCCAGTTGGCGCGGGGTCACCTCCACCCCGCGCGCGGCGGCCAGCTCCGGCATCTGGGCCACCAGCACGCCCATCAGCAGCAGGGCCTCGCGGCAGGGTTCCTCGAACACCAGATGCCCGCCGGGGCGCAGCACCCGCGCGGCCTGGGCCAGAAAGGCGTCCACATCGGCCACGTGGTGCAGGGTGGCGCGCATGGCGATGCACGACAGGCTGGCGTCGGGGATTTCCTGCATGGCGTCGCCGGACAGGATGCCCAGCCGGACGGTGCCGGGGCCGGACATGTCGGAGCCAGCCATGCCGGGAATGGTCATGCCGGGGGCGGCAGGGGCGTTGTCGTCCGCCCGCCATGCCACGCCGTGGGCATCCAGCCGCTGGCCCAGAATGCGCAGGAAGCCCGGCGAGGTATCGGTAAGCAGCAACAGCGGAAAGGGATTTTCCTTGGCCAGCCCCAGGCTGAGATAGCCGAAGCCGCAGCCTATCTCCAGCGCTGGGGCGGACATGTCCGCGCCCGTGCCCCGCAGCAGGGCCGCCAGCCCCTGCCCCGTGTCGAAGGGGGCGGGGTCTTCGCCGTGGTGGGCGGTGTAGGTGGCCTCGTCGTGAAAGAACGGGCGGGCATCGCCCAGCAGCAGCATGCCGTCCTGGGCGCGCTGGGTGGCCAGCCAGGCAAGAAGGGGATGCGTGGCGTCGCCGGGATGTGCGTCAGAGGATGCCGCGTGGCGGGGGGCGCCCGCCATATTGCCGTTCGGGGTGCTGCAATCCTGTGTCATGCGGGCATCTCCTGCTCGTGGGGTTGTGCGAAAGGGGTGAGGGCCGGGGCGCGGCGCGTCAGGCATGGCCGTGTTCCAGAATGTCGGCGCAGCGGGCCAGTGCCGGGTCGGGGTGGGCGGCGGCCAGCGCGCGCAGCCGGGCCAGCGCGTCCGGGTCTGACGGAAGGGCGCGGGCCTCGGGGTGGTGCAGGGCGGCCAGTTCCACGGGCAGGCGGCGCTGGTCGGCGGGCAGGAAGAATTCGCCCGGTGCGGCGGCCAGGATGCGCACCACCCAGTCCGGTGCGTTGCGCAGGATGGCGCGCACCTTCTGCACGAATTGCAGTTCCTGCGCCACAGGCAGGGGGCAGCGGTCGCAGACCGTGCCTGCCGTGCCGCCGGTGCCGGAAACATCGGACGCCGGAGCGTGGTCGACGCCGCTATTCCTTCCGTTGCCGCCATCGCCCGCCGCAAAGGCCGCGCGGGTGCGGAGAAAGGCCGGGGCGTTCCACGCCGCGCCGAAGTCGGGGTGCGCGTCCAGCCGGGTGAAGTCGTCGTCGGCGTCGGTGGCCACGCAGCACGGCCCGAACGCGCCGTCCGGGTAGATCATGCCGCTGTAGTACAGCCAGTCGCAGCGGCGGCGGGGCTTGTCCTTTCCGCCGCGCCCTTCTGCCCCACGGCCTTCCGCAGTGTCCCCCGCAGTGTCTTCCGCAGTATCCACGGGGGCGGGTGCGGGCGGCATGCCGTCCGCCGCCAGCCGTTGCACCAGCGTTTCGCGCCGGGTCAGGCCCGCCTCGTACGCCGGGCCGGAAATGGGCCGCTGCGGCATGGGGATGGTCATGGGGTGCACCCCCTGCTCGCCGGGGTCGCCGGGGGGCAGGGCGTAGCCGGGAAAGAATTCCAGCAGGTCCAGCCCCATGTCCGTGGCCATGGCGCGGGCTGCGTCCACCTCGTGCTGGTTGTGGGCAAACAGCAGAAAGCGCCATTCCAGCAGGGGGAATTGCAGGCCCATTTTCCGCTTGCGCCGGGCCAGTCCCGCCAGGTTGTCCATGACCAGCCCGAAGTCGCCCCCGCGCCGGTATTGGGCATAGGTCGCCGCGCTGGCCCCGTCCACCGATGCGCTGAGCATGCCGAGGCCGGAACGCAGCAGCGCCTCCTGCCGGGCCGGTGACAGGGGCACGCTGAGGTTGGTGGAAACCACGGTGAACGCCTCTTCGCCGGCGGTGCGGGCCAGGTGCTCGTGCAGGCGCGGGTGCAGCAGCGGTTCTCCGGCGCTGAAGTACCAGGCCAGGAACAGGTCCGGGGCCACGTCTGCGGCCAGCCGTTCGTGCAGGGCCGCGTCCATCAGGGACCGGCCCCGGCGGATGGTGGCGTTGCCCACGGCGCAGTACGGGCAGTGCAACTGGCACAGGGTGGCGCAGTCCACGGTGAGGTCGAAGGGGTGGTGCGCCACGCGCGCGGCCCCGGCGCGGCGGGCGCGCAGGGCCAGCAGGAAGTTGGCGTACTTGCGCGCCTCGCGCCGGGCATCGCGCACGCGGGGCAGGATGTGCGGCAGGGCCAGGTCACCCACGGCGGGCCTCCGTATCGTTGTCTGACGGCGGTTGCGGCGCGGTCGCGCCGTGTCCTTCCGTGAAAAAGCTGCGTTCCTCGTCGGTCAGCACCACCCGTTCCGCCACCGGATGCGGGGCGTTGGCGCCCTGTGCTCCCGGTACGCCCGGTGCGTCCGGTGTGACGGGGCCAACCGTACTCACCATCTCCTCGCGCCACGCGCCGGGCGGGGCGGGTTCCCGCTCGCGGGCCATCAGGGTGAGCCGCTTGGAATGCTCCAGCAGCCGGGCGAAGCGCCCCGGCGCGTGCAGGCCGTTTTCACGCCCCTCGTGGCTGCGCACCGAATACAGGGTGTGCGGCACATGGATGAAGCGCGCCCCGCCCAGGGCAAAGCGCAGGAAGCATTCGTGGTCGTCGGCGTCGGCGGTTTCGTCAAAGGGGCCGAAGCGGTCGTGCAGGGCGCGGCGGTACAGCTTGGCCACCCCGCACAGGTACCAGTTGCGGAACGAGGCATCGAAGGAATGCTCCGGCAGGCGGAATTCGCGCAGGATGCGCATGTCGTCGTCCACCACGAACATGTCGGCGTAGGCGAAGTCGGCCACGTCATCCAGCAGGGGGCGGGCCAGGGCGGAGAACAGCTGCGGGTGGCAGATGTCGTCCGCCGGGACGAAGGTGCAGTACTCGCCCGTGCAGTGGGCAAGGCCCCGGTTGTAGTTGGCCGTGGAGCCGCCGTTGGCCTCCGCCCGCAGGAACACGATGCGTCGGCCCGTGCGCGCGTAGCGGGGGTGCACGGCGCGCTCGATGACGTCCTCCGCCGCGTCGTAGCGGCAGGCGTACGAGGCGGTGGCCCCGGCCACGTCGCGCAGAAAGCGCCGGATCACCGCCACGGAATCGTCGGTGGAGGCGTCGTCGGTGATGACGATTTCCAGCTTGGGGTAATCCTGGAACATCAGCGAATCGAGGCAGGCCCCGATGTACCGCCCATGGTTGTAGCTGGGCACCACCACCGAGATCAGCGGATGGCCGGAGCCGACGGCGGCGTGGTGCTGGTCCGTGCTCATGGCTGCTCCGTGGCGGGGGGTGCCGCGTTGTCCCCGGTGGCATTCCCGCCGGGTTTTTCCGCACCCTGCATGCCGTAGTAGCTGGCCCGGAACGGCGCGGTGTAGTCCCCGGCGGCAAGCAGGGCGCGGGCCAGTCCTGCGGGCGGGGCTGCGGGCGTGCAGGCCAGCAGGGCGGCGTTGATGGCCGCCGGGTCGCGCATCAGGGGTACCGGCAGGCGCAGGCCGTAGTTCCACGCGGCCATGCGCTCGGCGGGCGCGCCCAGGTCGAAGGTGACCGGGTACAGTCCGGCCAGCACCGCCTCGGACAGGGTGTAGGAATATGTTTCCGGCCACACGGCGGGCAGGAAGGCCAGGTGGTGGCCGCCGTGCCCGCTTCCGTCCGCTCCGGTTCCGTTTGCCGAGCCCAGCAGACCGGGCAGTTCGTCCGCGTCGTAGCGGCCCGTGACGGTCACCCCAAGCTCGCGCAGCACGTCGTCGCGGTCGGTGTAGCCCACCACCGTGAAGTGCAGGGGCAGCCCGGCCTCGCGGGCGTGGCGGGCGCAGGCTTCCAGCACGTGCGAGCCCTTGTGCGGGCCGATGGCCCCGATCACCGCCACCCGCAACACCTCGTCGGGCTTGCGGGGGGCGGGGGTGGGGGCGTCGCCTTCGGGCCGGGCCGTGGCCGCATGGGGCCTGATGGCACGGGTCAGGGGCGAGGTTTCCTGATGGGGACGCACGGTGATGCGCGCCGCGCAACCGGGGAAATGGGCGGCCAGCCGCCGCGCCGTGTCGTTGCTGGGCGTGAAGACCACGCGGGCGCCATCCAGCAGCGTGCCCCATGCCGCGCGCCAGCGCACGATGTCCGTGTTGCCCAGTTGCGGCGTTTCCGTCGCGATGCACGCCCCGCAACGCCACGGCGCGCCGTGCGCAGTCCCCCCGTCTCCGTCCAGCGCGGTGGGGCAGGGGTAGCCGTCCGGGCCGATGCAGGTGATGCGCGGGCACAGGGCGGACAGGTCGTGCGCGGTGACGTCGTAGGGGATTTCCAGCAGCCGGGCCAGCAGCGGCAGCAGCTCCGGCGCGGCGTGGGGGTACCCGGCCAGGTTGTGCACGTGGATGTGGGCCACGCGCAGGTCGGCCAGCACTTCCAGCAGCGCGCCGAAGTCGGGCGGCAGGTCGAAGGCCAGGTTGGGCAGGTGCAGGGGGCCAGCGTCGCAGGTGGGAGCGGTCCCGCAGGCCGGACCAGCGCCGCAGGCAGGTTCAGGCAGATTCAACGTCCACACGCAGCCCGCGTCGTTGCCGCGCGGGCGCAGCACCAGCGCGGGCGTGCCCTCCGCCGCCAGCCGGTCGCACAGGTCACGCACATGGCGTTCGGTGCCGCCGCCCCAGTTGTGGGTGACCATCAGCACCGGGCGGGTCGCGTCATTACCGCGTGCTTGCGCCGCAGTGCTGCCGGGCGCTTGCGCCCCGTCCGTGCCGGGCGACCACGTCGTGCCGGGAAAGCGCCGCGCCAGTGCGCCGCGCAGCCGCGCCAGGTCCAGAGCCCGGCGGGCCGGACGGGCCGGGTCCGCCGCGCAGTGGGCGGCCACGGTGCGCAGGTAGTCCGGGTACATCCGCTGAATGGTCGCGAAGGCCGTTTCCTTGAGCGGCGCGGCATCATCGCCGAAGGACATTTCGCCCGCGTGACGCACGAAGACATCGGCGGCCAGCAGATGGCGCCAGCCCAGCGCGGCGGCGCGCATGCAGAAGTCATTTTCCTCGCCGTAGCCCCGGCCGAAGGTGGCCTCGTCGAAGAGGCCGGTTTCCGTCAGGCAGGCCCGGCGGATCAGCATGCAGAAGCCCACCGCCGTGGGAATGTCCACGGCCACCCCGGCGTTGACCGTGGCGGCCAGCGCGTCCAGCGCGGCGCTGTCCAGTTCCAGCCCGGCGCGGTTGTCGCGTTCCGTCACCGGGTAGCTGCAAATGGTGGCGTTGTTGGACAGCGGGGTGACGCTGCCCGCGTCGGGCCGGGCGTCCAGGTGCGCCGCCAGACGGCCCAGCCAGCCGGGAAAGACCACGGTGTCCGAGTTCAGCAGCACCACGTCGCATTCCGGGTGCAGGGCCATGCCCGCGTTGACCGAGGCCACGAAGCCCCGGTTGGCGGAGTGCTCCACCAGTTCAACCAGCCCCAGCCCGGCCAGGCGGCGCAGTGCCTGCGCCAGGTTCGGTTCCGGGCTGGCGTCGTTGACCACCACCACACGGGCGCGTGGCGCGGCGGCGTCTGCAGGTTCAAGGTCCGCGACCAGCACGGAATGCAGGCAGGCCAGGGTCTGGTCCGTTCCCGCGTACACCGGCACGATGACGTCGATGACCGGGCGGTGCGGCGTGCCGCCTGATGCATCAGACAGCGCCGCCCGGCGCGCCGCCAGTGCCGTCCAGATGGTTGCATCCGCAAGGTCGGGCGGTGCGGGCCACGGCTCGCGGGTGTCCGGCTCGCTGATGGTCGGGCGTTCCGGGGCGGTGGCCTCCAGCGCGTCCAGCAGGCGGGCGCGGGCGTCTTTCGTGACGGACGGAATTGTCGGTGATACCGGGGCAGTCGCCTCCATTGCACTGTCCAGCCCCGCCAGCAGGGCTTCCGCCGCGCTGGCTGCCGTGCGCAGGGTGGTGATGCGTCCGTGCTGGCGACCGGAGCGGGCGTTGGCCGCCACGCAGTGTTCCTCTGCCCGCTTGCGGCGCAGGTCGGACAGGGCCAGGTCCAGCCGCACGGCGGCGGGGATGCGCTCTTCCGGCTGGCCGTAGGCGCGGGTTTCCAGCAGGGCGCGGGCAAGATGGACAGGGTCGCGGATTTCCGTGCCGCAGGGCGCTGGCAGGCTGCCGTCTTCCAGCCGTTCGCGCGGGATGCACAGCAGCGCGCCCTCTTCCGCCGCGCCGAACACGTTGCGGCTGGCCCCCCGGAAATTGGCGGGGTTGAAGGCGGGCAGGCGCAGGTGGAACACCGCGTAGCCCCAGGCCAGCGCTTGCCGCGCGCAGGGCCAGGCCCGTGCGAAGCCGGGGCATTCCAGATGCAGCACCGGGCGGCAGGCCCGGATGGTGTCCGCCGACCCGCGCAGGATGGCGGCCTCGTCCCCTTCGGCGTCAATTTTGATGAGGTCCAGCCGCCCGGCGGTGTCCGCCGTTCCGGCTTCTGGCCTGATGATCTCCAGCCGCCCGGCGGTGCCCGGCCTTTCCGGCGCGGGCAGGTGCAGCCCCAGTCCGTCGATGGTCAGCAGGGGGATTTCGTCAGCGGGATGCGTCGCGTCCTGCGGTACATTGCCCGTATCCAGCAGGCGCACTGCGTTCAGGTTCTGCCCTTCCGGCGCGACAATGCGCGGCACCCGCGCCGTGCCTGCCCGGCCCGCCGCCCCGGCCCGCACCGGGGTGACCACGCCCGCAAGGTTGTTTACGGCCACGGTGCGTTGCAGCAGGGAGAACACCTCTGCCTGCGGTTCCAGCGCGGTCACCTGCCCGCTTGCCCCCACCATGCGGGCAAAGGCCACGGCGTGGCTGCCCACGTTGGATCCCACGTCCAGCACGCGGCCCCCGGCGGGCGCGTAGGGGGCCAGCGCATCCAGTTCCGCCTGCGCCCATTCGCCGTAGATGGCCAGGGCCATGCCCACCGGGCCGTCGAAATCGAAGTGATGGATGACGCCCTGTCGGCACGGTGTGGCCATGACGTGGTCTTCAAGGTGCGGGGGCAGGCCGCCGGTCGGGATGTTGCCGGATGCCATGCTGCCGGTTGGGGCGCTCCCTTCCGGGGCATCCGGCGTGGGGGCCACGTCGGCTCCAACCGCCGTCATGCCCCGGCCCCTGGGCCGCGCGTCTGCGTCCGTCGCACATGCGCCGTCCCCGTCTTCCCCACCTTCTGCCGCGTCGTCGTACAGGAACAGTTCCAGCGGCCCCACGGTGAACAGGTCTCCCTCCCGTTCCGAAGGGTCGAAGCGGACGGAGCGCAGCACGCCTTCGCCGCGCATGGCGGTTTCCACGTCGGCGCGGGTGAAGCCGTTCATGTGCGGCACGGAGTGCAGGGTGCGGTCGGCGTACACGGCCCCGCTTTCCTCCAGCCGGAAGTAGGCCTTGGCGAAGTTGTGCTCGCGGAATTCGCTCAGGTTGGCCGAGCGCACGTTGACCATGGCGATGCGCTGCACGTCCACGCCGGGCAGGCGGTAGGTGATGCCGGGGTCGCCGGTGACGGCGCGGAACACCGGCTGGATGGCGCCCAGGCGTTCACGGTCTGTCCCGCCGTCAAGCCCGGTGGGCAGCGCGGCATTCGGATCGCCGCCCGCCACGGGCACGGCGTTGGCGATGCGTTCCGGCCATACCAGCAGATGGCGCAGGGGCCGCGTCTTGCGCAGTTCCGCCGCGAAGGAGATGCCCGATTCGTCGCGCAGGTTGATGCTGCACAGTCTGGGGTCGTCCGAGGCGGCGCAGGGCGTGCGCCGGGCGGCAAAGCCGCACTCCTCCGCCGCCCGGCGCAGGCTGGTGAAGTCGTGCAGCCAGCGGTGGCCGCCCATGCGCAGGCCGGTGTTCACGGCGTCCATGCCGTTGCGGCAGCGCATCACGTCGGCGAAGTAGTCGCCGCTGCCCACAAGCACGGCGGGGTCGAAGCGCTGGCCGTAGGTCCACAACTGGCCGATGTCCGGGGTGAGCAGCCGGGCCACCCCGCCGGGCCGCAGCAGCACGTTCATGGAGCACAGGATGTACAGCTGCTCGGTAAGGAAGAAATGCTCGATGACGTCTTCCGCGTAGAAGGCGGCCACCTGCCCGGCAAGGCGGCGCGGCCACACGTCCAGCAGGCGGCATTCGCGCACCCGCTCGTCGTGGGGCAGGAAGTCCAGATTCACGAAGCCGTCCAGCACCGCGCCGCCGCAGCCCAGATGCACGTATGCCCCCGCGGCGTCCGCGCCCTGCCAGTCGTCGTGCGACCAGGCGAACCACGCGGCCAGGCGGGGATTGCAGCGGGATAGACCCGCCATATCGGGAAGGCTGGCCGTGTCCGGCGTGGCGGAGGCGTGGGGAGTGTCGGTCATGGTGGCGATGTGGGGGCTGGTCATGCGGGGCGGTATCCTGCAGGTGCGGGCGGTTATGTGCGGCGGTGGATGGTGCGCGGGGTCCGGCCAGATTTGGACCCGGTCAAGTCCGGTCAAGTCTGGCCAAGTCCGATCAGTTTCGATCAGGGCCGGGGCCGGGCGCTTGGGAGCGCGTTCAGGCGCGGGGCTTCACGCCCATGCGGCCCGTGTAGTCGGTGCGGGTCAGCAGCGGCGGGGTGCCCCCGGCGCGGGCAAGGTCCGCGAAATAGGCGTCCACGGCGCGGCCCACACCGGGAAAGTGGCCGTAGTCGTCGATGCACAGCACCCCGCCCGGCGACAGGCGCGGGTAGAGGTGGGTCAGTTCGTGCAGCACCGAGGCATCGCGCCACGCGAAGCAGGCGTCCCAGAACTGCGCGTCGGTGATGCGGGGTAGCGGGAGCGAGGGCGCCCCGTTCTGGGTTGATTGAGGCGGTGTTCACGGGGTGTTTCCTGTGGCGGCTTGAGCGGTGATGTCGGGGTGTCCGCCATGGACGGCCAGGGCCATGCCCCGCGCGGCGTCCAGGCGCGAGGCCACCAGTGTGGCCTGGGCGCGACCGATGGGGATGGGGTGATAGGCTAGGCTGGCGGATTCGTCGGGGCCGGAATCGTGCGGGGCGGGGGCGCCATCGACGATGCCTTCCGTTGTGCTTTCTGTGGTGCCGCCCCCAACGCGCAGCAGGGTCAGCGCGCCGTCGCGGCACAGCACACCGGGCAGGTCCTGCCGCCGGGCGGGCACGCCCGGTGCGGAAAGCACGGAACCTACCGCGTCCACCCGCTTGAGGTGCGCGGGGTGCACCGGCGCGGGCGATACGGAACATGCGGGCAGGTCGCGTCCGGCGTTGGCGGCGGCAAGGGCTGCCCGCGCCGAGCCGACGAAGGCGCGCAGGGTGGCCGCATCCAGCAGGGCGGCGCGTCCGTCGATGCACAGGATGTCCCGCCCGAAAACTTCAGGTGCATGGGTGACAATAGCAGGCCCGGCCGTGCTTGCCGCCGCAAGGTCGCCAGCGTTCAGCAGCGGCACAGGCCACGCGGCGCGGCGAGTGGCGAGAAATTGCGGCAGGGGCAGCAGGTCCAGCCCGTAACGGTGGGCCACGGCACGGGCCATGGCCCCTTCACCGCACACGGCCAGCGGGACGTGGGGCAGGGCGGCGCGTACCGCGTCCAGTACCCGGCACGGCGCGGGTATGCCAGCGATGCGCAGGTACGGCCCGTCCGTGCCTTCCGCGTCTTCCGGCGCATCCGGCACATTCGGCACATTCGGCACATCCGTCATGTCCGGCGCATCCGGCGCATCCGGCACATTCGGCACATTCGGTACATCCGGCGCGCCGGGCGGCTCCAACCCTTCGGGCGGCAGCACCACAACGCAGGCCAGGTCGGCAGGGGCCGCCATGTTCTCCATGCCGGGGGTAACGGGCGCAGCCGGTACACCGGGCCGGGCGTCCGTCCCGCCGTTTACTGCGGCGTGGTGCGCGCCATCGTGCGCGGCCACGTCCGCCGGGGTGCACGCCGGAAACGGGTCGTCCCCGTCCAGCAGCAGGCGGCAGGTGGCGAGGTCCCACGGCTCGTCGATGTCCACGCCCTGCCGGGCGGACAGCACGTGGGCCAGGGGTTCCGCCGGGGGCGCGGGAATGTCGGTCATGTACTGCCGGAACCACGGCTGCACATGGTAGTACGGGCGGTTGCAGGTGATGGAAAACGCGCCGCATTGCAGAAACCGCTCGTCGTCCGGGTAACCGTGTTCCGGGCGACCATGTCCCGGGCAGCCGTCTTCCGGTCCTGATTCGTTCGTGCCGTCGCCTTTCGTCGGGGCCGGTCCGCCGTCAAGCGGGCGGAAGTCCGGGGTCAGGAATTCCAGCGACACGGCGGGCAGGCGGGCCACGGTCTGGAGCGAGGGGCGGTTGGCCGCCGCCAGCCGGTCCACGGCGCGGCGCATCTCGTCCGGGTGCAGGCAGGGGTGGGTGGCCGAGACGGACAGCAGAAAGTCGGGCACGCGCCGCTCCACCAGCAGCATCCACACCTGCGCGTAGACCCAGACGTCCAGCGGCGACGCCTCGTCCGTGGCCAGTTCCGCCGGACGCAGGAAAGGCACGTCCGCCCCGGCGGCGCGGGCTGCCGCGGCGATGTCCGGGCAGTCGGTGTTGACCATGACCCGCGTGATGGACGCCACCGACCGGCAGGCCGCCACGGCCCGCGCGATGAGCGGCGCGCCGCCCACCGTGCGCAGCGCCTTGCGGGGCACCCCGCGCGAACCGCCGCGCGCCGCGATGACGGCCACCACGTCCCATTCCGCGCGCGGGATGTTCACGTCGCGCCGGGCCGGGTCGCACAAATGCTGGTGACGCACCCGCCCGCAGTCCACGATCCAGTCGTACAGGACGGAGGATGGCAGGCCGTGGGCCAGTACCCGGTGTACACCGCTGTCCGCGCGGCCCAGCCACGATTCCGTCACCGCCAGCACGCACTGTTCGGCGGGCATGATGGCCTGATCGGGTAAATGGGGAAGGCCGCGCGAAGGGGCAAGGTCGGGCAGGCGGGACTGGTCGGGACGATGGGGACGGACACCGGGCGCGCCGGGCTGCGCGGGCGAAAGGGGATGGCGCGCGCTCATGGCCGGTCTCCCCGGCTTTCCCGATCACCCTGCCCGCTGACGACGGGCGCGGCTTCCGGAATGGCGGTTGCCGCATCGGCGGGCGCATCACCCAGCGCCGCCTGGTGCCGCGCCGCGTGCACCACATCCGGCAGGGTCACGGCAAAAAAACGTTCCGCCGGGGTGTCCAGCGCAAGATCCGGCTGGCGCCAGTCGCGGGCGGCGGCCACGGGGTCGTGGGCCAGCGATGCGTAGGCCGCGCCGTATGCGGCGGCGATGCGTTCCGGCTGCCAGTGGGCTTCCATCCAGGCTCGCGCGGCGCGGCCCGCCCCTTGCGCGTCTGCCGGATGGTCCAGCAGGTGGCCCAGCACGTGGGCCGCATCCTCCAGCCGCACGTCGATGAACGGACAGCCATCCGTTTCCGCCATGCGCGCCAGCACCCGGCGGCAGCGGCCATCCAGGTGGGCCAGAACCGGCTTGCCCTGGGCCAGCCCTTCCAGCCCGGTCAGGTGCCAGCTGCCGGTGACCAGGTCGTCCACCACGATGCGGGACAGTCGCTTGGCGGCAAGGGTGGCGGCCAGCGGCGTCTTGTGCACCAGGTGCCAGCTTGCCCCGCGCGGCAGGCACGCGGCGCGCACGGCGGCCTCGGCCTCTGGCCGGGCCTTGGTGTTCCAGCGGTCGGCCCAGGCCGAATGCAGCCGGGTGGGCGACAGGAACACGTCGTGGCGCAACGGGCCGTGCAGGGCAGGGTCGTGCGGCAGATGGTCCGCGTCGTGGATGGGCAGGGGATTGGGCACCACCCGCGCGCGGGGGTAGCAGCGTTCCTGAAACTGGCCCACCACCAGCGCGGGGATGGACTGGGCCAGCAGCGCGGCGGGGGTGATGTCCATGCGGCCCGCCACCAGCCCCGGTTCGCTGTGGAACTGGCGGATCACGAGCGTGCCCCTTTCCGCCAGCGCGCGAAAGTCGATGGGCGCGAAGTGGCGCGAATCCAGGTCCAGATAGTTGTGGAAGTGGATGATGTCGGCCTGCTCCGCCAGTTCGCGGGCGAGGCCCGGCGTTTCGTCGAACACCACGTCCTGCCCGAAGTCCTCGCTGCCGTATCGCGTCAGGTCCACCAGCCGGGCCGTGCAGCCGGGCAGATGGGCGTTCAGCGCCCGCACCAGGCGCAGCGGCGCGCCCGCCAGCGGGGTGACGGCGAAATGGACCACGCGCATCACGCGGCCCCGGCCTTGCGGCGGATTTCGGACCCGGCTCCGGCCCCGGATTCGGACCCGGACGGGGCTTCCGGAATGTCCGGTTCGCCCGTGTGCACCGGCATGGCCAGCATGGCGGGCAAAAGCTGCCCGTCGCGCGGCAGGGCCACGGTCAGGGCATTGCCGATCACCGCGTCCCACAACTCCGGCGACAGGCCGTCGCCGGGGCTTTTCACGGTCAGGTCGTCCGGGGCCAGCACCGTGCCCGCCGCAAGGTTCCGCGCGGCCACCAGACTTTTGCGCAGCTTCACGGCCATGGCCGCCTCGTGTGGGGTGACGCGCTTTTCGGCCACGCCCATGGCCTGTTCCACCTCGCGGATCATCCGGACCATGAGGGCCAGGTCGTCCGGTTCCAGCGATGCCTGATGGTCGGTGCCGCGCTGGGTGCGGTCGAGGGTGAAGTGGCGCTCCACCAGACACGCCCCGCGCGCCACGGCGGCCACGCTGGGGCCAATGCCCCGCTCGTGGCCGGAATAGCCCACGGGCAGGCCGTAGCGCCGGGCCAGCTGGTCCATCACCGGCAGGGCGATGTCCGCCTCGTCGCAGGGGTAGCTGGAATTGCAGTGCAGCACCACCACGCCGCCCCGCCCGGCGGAAAGCTCGGCCACGGCCCGGTCCACCTGGGCAAGGGTGCTCATGCCCGTGGACAGCACCACCGGCAGCCCCAGCGCGGCCACCCGGCGCAGCATGGGCACGTTGACCACGTCGGCGGAGCAGACCTTCAGCAGTTCCACCTTCAGCTCGGCCAGCACGTCCAGGCTGGGCGCGTCCCAGGCGGAGGCGAAGAAGACCATGCCCAGGGATTCCGCCAGTTGCTTCAGTTCTGCGAACCGGGCGGCGGAAAGTTCCAGCGCGTCGCGGTGTTCGCCGTAGGTGGGGCCGAAGCTGTTGGGGCCGCCGTAGGCGGCGCGCGCGCCCTCTGTGGTGAGCAGGGCGGAAGTGTCGCGCTTCTGGAACTTCACGGCGTCGGCACCGGCGCGGGCGGCCTCGCGCACCATGCGCCGGGCGGTGTCCATGTCGCCCTGGTGGTTGTTGCCCACTTCGGCCACCACAAGGCACGGGCTGCCGGGGCCGATGCGCCTGCCGGAAGCCAGGGTGATGCAGGGGGCGGCGGAGCCGCCCGCGATGTTGGCGGGTGCGTTCATAACAGCACGACGACCTCCCGCGCCGATTCGGGCATGCCGGGCATGGCCAGCAGCTGTTGCTGGATGGTGCGCTGGTGCGCGAACGAGGCCACCACCACCGCGTCCACGGCCAACTGGCCGGGTGCGGCCAGCAGGGCCGCCGGGGGCTGCACGGTGTGCCCGTGAAAGGGGGTGCCGTGCTTGGCGGTGTCGTTGTCCACCACCAGGGTGACGGCAAAGGGGGTGCCTTCCAGCGCCGCAAGCACCACTTCGCCCGTTTCGGCGGCCCCGAACAGGGCCAGATGCAGCGGGGCGGGGCAGGGGGGCGCATCCGGCGCGCGGCCTTCCGCCAGCGGTTCCAGCCGCCGCCGCACCAGTTCCTTGATGGAGGCGAACCCGCGCACCATCTCGGCGCAGTACTGCTCCATCATGTGGCGCCGTGCCTCCTGCCCCTTGTCGGTCAGCCGGTAGGCAAAGCTCTTGCGGTTCACCGGGGCGAACTGGACCATGCCCTCGCGGTGCAGTTCCGCCAGGTACTGATTGACCATGGCGCTGCTGGTGCGGCTGAACCGGGCCAGCTGGGTCTGGCTGAGCCTTTCGTTCTCGGTCAGCGCCTGCACCACGGACAGCAGGCGCAGCTTTTTGGACGGACGGATGTAGTCCTTGCCCTGGAAGAACATGAGGCCCCCGAAAAATCGTTCAGTATGTTTATGATCGATTTTCGCAGGCCGAGGGGGATGTGTCAAGCAGGGTGCGAAAAAATCACGGCTGGCGCGGGTTGGCGGGGAATGTGCCATGCCCGCGCGGGGTTGCGTCGGGTGCGGTGCATGCCGTCGGGGCGCCGGGCGCAAGGGGACGGGGAGCGGATGAAGGGGGGCGGCCACCCAGCCGCTCCGGCATCGTGGCGGCCCGGCACGGCACCGGCGTTGCATGCGCGCGGTGCGGCGGCGGATTTTGCCGCGTGGCCGTGCCGCCCTTCCGTCGGTCTGTCCCTTGCGCACAGCGGTTATTCTTGACGCATGGCGGCTTCCGGGGCAGTGCTCATGAACGCGCGGCACAGGGGCAAGGCCCCGCTCGGGGGAGTTCGGGCCGCCGCGCGTGAGACACCACGGACGCACGAACATTCGGGGCATGCCACGCGCCAGGGCATGTTGCAGGAGCATCAATGGCATTGTTCGGCAAGAAGGACGAGGAACACGCGGCGAACCTGGTGTTCCAGCAACTGCGCCTTGCGGCGGACCGCCGGGCGCGATTCTACGTGGTGGTGCGCACCCGTGACGGCAAGCAGCATTCGCTGCCGGGGCTCATCGAATCGTACGAGGGCCCCACGCTGCTCATCGACATGTCCAGCGGGGTGCGGCTTTCATCGGCGTGGAAGGGGCAGACGGTGGAATGCTACTTCCGCATAGTGGCCATGGCCCCCCAGCGCACGGAACAGCATTTCATGTTCGCCTCGCGCATTCTCGACATCCGCGCCCTGTTCACCGGGCTCATCGTGGAATTGCAGAAGCCCGCCGCCATCGAGTCGGGCCAGCGCCGCCGCAGCGTGCGGGTGCGCCCGGTGCCGGAACTGGTGGGCCTGCTGGAAATGCGCCGCGACCAGTCACCCGATGACGGCCCGCTGCCCCTGGCCGCGCTGGACGGCTACCAGCGCATCATCGGGATGGCTGCCCAGAATCCGCTGGAGGGCGAGGCGCCAACGGTTCCCCCGGCCCCCGCACCCGCCGCCGACCAGGCCCCCGTGCCCGCCTCCAGCCCGGCCAGCGACCCGCAGCCCGGCCTTGTGGATATTTCTGCCGGGGGGCTGCGCGCCTGCATCGCCCCCCGCGCGGGCGAGGACGGGGAAAAGGGGCCGCTGGCGCGTGGCGACAGGGTGGTGCTGCGCGCCATCCTGCACTGGCCCGGCGGCGCGCATCAGCCACTGGACGTGCTGCTGAAGGCGGAGGTTTCCACACGCATGTCCACGGGCAGCGTGGCCGGCGGGGCGGATGTGGGCGTGGAGTTTCTGGCCGACGGCAAGGTCGACGCCGACGGCACGGTGACCTGGGTGCCCGTGCGCGACGGGGTGTACCGCATCGCCCAGTGGGTGAATGCCGTGTACATGGAATACATGCGCAAGGTGCGTTCGCAGTAGAGGCGCGGTGGACGTTCCGCCGCCCGGGCGCGCGGCACGCCTTTTCCCGCCATCCGGGGTTTTCTGCCGGGGCCGTCGCACCCGTGCTGGGCGCGGCGGCCCCGGCATGTTCCGGCTACAGGCTGATTTCACGGTACATTTGTGTAACGTGATTTGACAATATTCGCACGGCGCGTGGCTTGACGCACTTGCCGCCGGATGGTCTACAGGACTGTCGGTCTCATTGCACTGGACAACGCATCGCGGGCATCACTGGTGCCGACAGGACGGCCACGGGACGAGCCGTCCGCACAGGCCATGCCGGGCCCGCGTGGCGTCATTGTAGCAACAACCGCTGGAGGTACTGGATGAAACGGACTCTCGTACTGCTTCTGATGATGTTGGCGGCCGTGCTGGCGTTCGGCCCCAAGGCCGAAGCCGCGGAAGGCAAGACCTTCCGCGTCGGCATCTCGTCCGACCCTGAATCGCTCGATCCGCACATGCAGCTTTCCGGGCCCATGCTGGCATACTCGCACTGGGTGTTCGATCCCCTGGTGCGCTGGACCCAGGACATGAAGTTCGAGCCGCGCCTGGCCGAAAAGTGGGAGCAGATCAACCCCACCACCATGCGCTTCCACCTGCGCAAGGGCGTCAAGTTCCACAGCGGCAACCCGCTCACCGCCGCCGACGTGGCCTGGACCGTCAAGCGCCTGAAGGAATCCCCCGACTTCAAGGGCCTGTACGTCAAGTTCGCCGAGCCCAAGGTGGTGGACGACAACACCATCGACATCATCACCACCGAGCCCTACGGCCTGGTGATGAACCTTGCCACCTACATCTTCCCCATGGATTCCAAGTTCTACTCCGGCACCGACGCCGCTGGCCAGCCCAAGGGCGCAGTGGTGAAGAACGGCGCCTCGTTCGCCAACGAGAACGCCTCGGGCACCGGCCCGTTCATGGTGGCCCAGCGTGAACATGGCGTGAAGCTGGTGCTGAAGGCCAACCCCAACTACTGGGGCAAGCACGGCAACGTCGAGACCATCGAACTTACCCCCATCAAGAACGAAGCCACCCGCGTGGCCGCCATCCTGAAGGGCGACGTGGACTTCATCACCCCCGTGCCCGTGCAGGACTACGACCAGCTGGCCAAGAACCCCGATGTGGAGCTGATCACCATGGCCAGCACCCGCATCATCACCTTCCAGCTGAACCAGAAGCGCAACCCCGCCCTGGCCAACCCCAAGGTGCGTGAAGCCATCATCGCCGCCACCGACCATGCGGGCATCGTGGCCAAGATCATGAAGGGCTACACCGTGGTCACCCAGCAGCAGGCGCCCAAGGGCTACCCCGGCTACATTGCCGACCTGAAGCCCCGCTTCGACCTGGCCAAGGCCCAGAAGCTGATGAAGGAAGCGGGCTACGAAAAGGGTCTGGAACTGACCATGATCGCGCCCAACAACCGCTACGTGAACGACGAAAAGGTGGCCCAGGCCTTCGTTTCCATGATGGCCAAGATCGGCATCAAGGTGAACCTGAAGACCATGCCCAAGGCCCAGTACTGGGATGAGTACGACGCCCAGGTTGCCGACATCCAGATGATCGGCTGGCACCCGGATACCGAAGACACCGCCAACTACGGCGAATACCTGCTGATGTGCGCCAACAAGGACACCGGCATGGGCCAGTACAACAGCGGCAACTACTGCAACAAGAAGTACGATGCGCTGATCGAGGAAGCCAACCGCACCACCGATCCCAAGAAGCGCGACGCACTGCTGCAGGATTCCGAAAAGCTGGCCTACGACGAGGCCGCCTTCGTGCCGCTGCACATGGAACCGCTGTCGTGGGCTGCCCGCAAGACGGTGACGAACGCCAAGGCGATCATCAACGTGCAGGACTTCCCCTATTTCGGTGACGTGGTGATGAAGTAATGACGAACGGGCGCGGCTGGTTACCAGACCACCGCGCCTTTTCGACGGTTTTGTGAAGGCGGGCGGGCAGGGGAACACCCCTTGCCTGCCCCGCCGAAATTTTGTAGCCCACCGGGCGGGGATCACCCCGTTACCGACGCGCGGCATTCCGCCGCCCTCCGCATTCCGGCTTTCGGCTGGGCATTCTGCCAGCCTGTCCGGACCCGCGGCGAGCGTTCCCAGCAGGCCCACCGGAGCACGGTGCGCTGATCGAGGCCGGGTTGCGGACAACGCCGCGCACGCCGTTTCGCGCCTTCGCGCTTTCGTGGCCGCCGCCTGCGGACCCGCTGCCCCTGCCCCGCAGGGCGCCATGGATCAAGCCGTGGCCGGGACGCACGCATGCACGGGCCCCGCAGCGCGCGGGCGCTGCCGCCGTCAGTCCGACCCCGTTTCCGTGGCGTGCGGGGGGGCACCGTGTGGCGCCCGCATCGAACGGGCCCGCATGGTGTGACCCGCATCGTGTGACAATGACGCGCGGCACGCGGCACCGCGGCAACCAGCAACGCCGTTACCGGCAACGAGACGCACATGTTCGCATTCATCGTCCGCAGGGTGGCGCAAGCCCTGCTGGTCATGTTCATCATCAGCTTCATCGGGTTCGCCATCAAGCAGTCCGTCGGCGACCCCACGCGCGAAATGGTGGGCGTGTCCGTATCCGTCAAGGAACGCGAGGCCCTGCGCGAAAAGCTGGGGCTTAACGACCCGTACCTGGTCCAGTGGGCGCGCTTCACCAAGAACGCCGTGCAGGGCGACCTGGGCACCTCGTACTTCTACCGCAAGCCCGCGCTGGACGTGATCCTGGCCAAGGCCCCGGCCACGCTTGAGCTGGTCTTCGTGGCCCAGTGCATCATCGTGCTGATCTCGGTGCCGGTGGGCGTGTATTCCGCCTGCCGCCCGCGCTCGGTGCTGTCGCGCCTGTTCATGGGCATCAGCATCGTGGGGGTTTCGGTGCCGGTGTTCCTGACGGCCATCTTCATGATCTACATATTTTCGGTGCACCTTGGCTGGCTGCCCTCGTTCGGGCGCGGCAACCCGGTGGAGATATTCCCGGGGTGGACATCGGTGCTGACCACCTGGTCCAACTTCAAGCACATCATCCTGCCGTCCATCGCCCTGTCGTCCATCATGCTGCCGCTGTTCATCCGGCTGATCCGTGCCGAGATGAAGGAGGCGCTGGAGACCGAGTACGTGAAGTTCGCGCGGGCCAAGGGTCTGCCCGAATGGCGCGTGGTGATGGTGCACGCCTTCAAGAACACCCTGTTGCCGGTCATCACCGTGGGGGGCGTGCAGCTTGGCATCATGATCGCCTTCACCATCCTGACCGAGACGGTGTTCCAGTGGCAGGGCATGGGCTTCATGTTCGTGGAGGCCGTGGAGCGCGCCGACACCGCGCTGCTGGTGGCCTACCTGATCTTTGTCGGGGCCATCTTCGTTACCGTGAACACGGTGGTGGACCTGATCTACGGTTTCGTGAATCCCATGGTCCGCATCGCGGGGAGGAAGTAGCATGGCCGGTCTTCTGAAACGTTTCCGCCAGTCGTACTTCCTGTATTCCTTCCTGCGCGACCCGGTGGCGGTGACCAGCTTCGCCCTGTTCGTCATCCTGGCCGCATCGGCCCTGCTGGCCCCGGTCATTGCCCCGCACAACCCGTTCGACGGCGCCAACATCGACATCATGGACGCGGAAACGCCCCCCCTGTGGAAGGACGGCGGCAACCCGGCCTTCCTGCTGGGCACCGACAACCAGGGGCGCGACCTGTTCTCGGCCATACTGTACGGCATGCGCGTTTCCCTGCTGATCGGGGTGGGCGCCGTGGCCATGCAGGCGTGCATCGGCATCATGGTGGGCCTGCTTTCCGGCTACGGCAGCCGCAGGCTGGACAACATCCTGATGCGCATAGCCGACGTGCAGCTGTCGTTTTCGTCGTACATGGTGGCCATCTTCCTGGGGGCCATCGTGCAGATGACCTTTGGCGTGGGCCGCTACGAGCAGGTGGCCGTGCCCTTTCTGGTGCTGGTCATCGGCCTTGCCGAATGGCCTCAGTACGCGCGCACAGTGCGCGCATCGGTGCTGGCCGAGAAGAAGAAGGAATACGTGGAGGCGGCGCGGGTCATCGGCCTTCGTCCGTTCCGCATCATGTGGCGGCACATCCTGCCCAACACGCTCACCCCGGTGCTGGTCATATCCACCGTGCAGGTGGCCAACGCCATCATGAGCGAGGCGGCGCTGTCGTTCCTGGGGCTGGGCATGCCGGTGACCAAGCCTTCGCTGGGCTCGCTGATCAAGTCGGGCTTCCAGTACTTCTTCAGCGGCAGCTGGTGGATCACGCTGTTTCCCGGCGTTGTGCTGATCCTGCTGGTGCTGTCCATCAACCTGCTTGGCGACTGGCTGCGGGACTTCCTGAATCCCAAGCTGTACAAGGACTAGTCCATGCAACCGCTGCTCGACGTATCCAACCTTACCGTCAAGTTCGCGCTGCGCGACACCGCGCTTACCGCCGTCAACGACGTCTCGTTCACCCTGGCCAAGGGCGAGCGCCTGGGCCTTGTGGGCGAATCGGGCGCGGGCAAGTCCGTCACCGGGTTCTCCATCCTGAACCTGGTGTCCAAGCCCGGCTTCATCGCGGGCGGCTCCGTTCTGTTCGAGGGCAAGGACCTGACCACGGCCAGCGCGGAAACCCTGCGCGACATACGCGGCAACAGGATCAGCATGATCTTTCAGGATCCCATGATGACCCTGAACCCGGTGCTGACCGTGGGCACGCAGATGATCGAAACCATCCTTGCCCACAAGAAGGTGACCCGCAAGGAAGCCGAGGCCATTGCCCTGGACAAGCTGCGCAAGGTCTACATTCCCTCGCCGGAGCGCCGTCTGGCCCAGTACCCGCACGAATTTTCGGGCGGCATGCGCCAGCGCATCGTCATCGCCATCGCGCTGCTGACCTCGCCGTCGCTGATCATCGCCGACGAACCCACCACCGCGCTGGACGTGACCATCCAGGCCGAGATCATGGACCTGCTGCTGGAGCTGTGCCAGTCGGAGGACATGGGCCTCATCCTGATTACCCATGACCTTGGCGTGGTCTCGCAGGTTACCCAGAAGATCGCGGTGATGTACGCGGGGGGCATCGTGGAAATGGGCGACACCGCCAGGGTGGTGGGCGAGCCGCTGCACCCCTACACGCGGGGTCTGCTGGGCGCGCTGCCGCAGTGTGCGGACAAGGCCGACTGCGGCCTTGCGGATGTGGCCGCACCCCGCGCGCGCCGCCGCCTGAACCAGATCCCCGGCAGTATGCCCAGCCTTTCCGACGTGCCGCGCGGCTGTCCGTTCAACAACCGCTGCGAACTGTGCGAAACCGTGTGCACCACCACCCGGCCGCTGCTGGAAAAGAAAAGCGACGGGCGGATGGCTGCCTGCCACATGGTAGCCTAAGGGGGACACGGGAATGACCAACCAGATCACCGCACTGCTTTCGCTGCGCAACGTCGTCAAGCATTTCGACATTTCCGGCGGGCTGCTGGACCAGCTGCGCATTTCCGGCGGCCGCATCACCCGCAAGCGCACCGTGGTGCATGCCGTCAACGACGTGAGTTTCGACATCCTGCCCGGCGAAACCCTGAGCGTGGTGGGCGAATCGGGCTGCGGCAAGTCCACCCTGGCGCGTACCGTCATCGGCCTGTACCGGGCCACCGGCGGCGAAATCCTGTACCGGGGCGAACGCATCGACAACCTGAGCGACAACGGCATGCTGCCCTACCGCACCCGCATGCAGATGGTCTTTCAGGACCCCTACGCCTCGCTGAACCCGCGCATGAAGGTGCGCGAGATTCTGGAAGAGCCGGTGCGCTTCCACAACCCCGGCATCTCCGACGCCGACGTGCGTTCCCGCGTGGCCGACGTCATGGAACAGGTGGGCGTGAACCCGCTGTGGGGCGTGCGCTACCCGCACGAATTCTCCGGCGGGCAGCGCCAGCGCATCTCCATCGCCCGCGCCCTGGTTGTAGACCCCGAGTTCATCGTGGCGGACGAGCCCATCTCTGCGCTGGACGTGTCCATTCAGGCGCAGGTGCTCAACCTGATGATGGACATGCAGGAAAAGCGCAACCTGACCTACCTGTTCATCAGCCACGACCTTTCGGTAGTGGAGCACATCTCCACCCGCGTGGCCGTGATGTACCTGGGCAGCCTGTGCGAACTGGCCAGCGCCGAAGACCTGTTCGGCAACCCGCGCCACCCGTACACCCGGGCCCTGCTGTCGGCCATCCCGCGCATCGGCGGCAAGGCCGCCGGGCACATCAAGCTGTCCGGCGACGTGCCCACGCCCATCAACCTGCCCACGGGCTGCGTGTTCCATGGCCGATGCCAGCACGCCAACGCGCGCTGCATGCAGGAAGTGCCCAAGGCCCGCCAGCTTGAAGGCGGCGCGCAGGTGGCCTGCCACGGCGTGGAGGAAGGGCGGATTTAGCGAGCGGTGTAGGTTTTATAGATGAATTAGGGAAGGGGCCCCTTTAACGCTCTGCGGTCCTCATCCGTAAGCTTCGCGCGTTGCGCTCACCTAACGGCTGAGGCAAAGGGTCTCCCTCCCCGAACCCCTCCCCCCAAAATTTTTTCAAAGTCCCCCGCCGCGCTGAAGCGGCGGGGGACTTTGCGTTACTGGGGGCGGTTCTGTGGGAACCTCTGGCGAGCCTCGGTGCTTGCTAGGCCAACACATCCGCCATGCGCTCAAGCGCGGTGCGCAGCAGGGCACGCGGGCAGCCCAGGTTCAGGCGCAGCCAGCCATCGCCCTCCGGGCCGAAGCTGGAACCGGGGCTGGGCACCACGCCCGCATCAAAGCGCACGCGGTGCAGCAGGTCCGCCTCTGCAAGGCCCAGCGGGCGAAAGTCCACCCATGAAAGGTAGGTGCCCTGCGGCTGCATGACCCGCACGCCGGGCAGGCGCGCGGTCAGCACGTCGCGCACCAGCGCGGCGTTGCCCGCGATGTAGTCCATCAACGCGTCCAGCCACGGGCCGCCGTGGCGGCAGGCCGCCTCGGTGGTGGCCAGCCCGAACATGTTGGGGTGGCGGATGCCGAGGCCCGTCAGCTCCGCGCGGAAGGTGCGGCGCAGGGTGTCGTCCTCGATGACCACATGGGCCAGCCCAGCGCCGGGCACGTTGAACGCCTTGGCGGCGGACACGGCGGTGATGGTGCGTTCGGCCACTTCCGGGGCCAGGCTGGCCAGCACGGTGTGCGTGTGGCCGGGCAGCAGCAGGTCGTGGTGAATTTCATCGCTGACCATGAGCGTGCCGTGCTTCAGGCACAGTTCGGCCACGCGGGTCAGTTCCGCGCGGGTCCACACCCGACCGCCGGGGTTGTGCGGGCTGCACAGCAGCAACACCCTGGCCCCGCGCCCGCCATCGGCAAGGGCCGTGTCCAGCGCGTCGAAATCCATTTCGTGGAAGGGGTTGCCCCCGGCATCCGTGGTGAGGGCCAGCGGGTTGGCCAGCACCCGGCAGCCCGCATCCTGCACCGCCGCGCGGAAGGGCGGGTAGATGGGCGTCTGGATGACCACGCCGTCGCCGGGCCGGGTGAACAGGCGCACCGACAGGCACAGCGAGGCCACCACGGTGGGCAGGGGCAGCAGGTGGCGGGGGTTCACGGTCCAGCCGTGGCGGGTGGCCAGCCAGTGGGACACGGCCTCGCGGCAGGCTGTTCCATCTGCGGGGTAGCCGAACACGCCACGCTCGGCCAGCCGGGCCACGGCATCGCGCACCGCCGGGGGTGAGGCAAAGTCCATGTCGGCCACCCACAGGGGAATGGCGTTGGCGGCTTCATCCGGCGAAAGGTTGAACATGCGCCCCATGTCGTCCCATTTCAGGCTGCCGGTGTTGCGTCGGTCGGGGGCGTGGTCGAAGTCGAAGCTGTGGTCGGGCATGGCGATGGGTGACGCGGTCGTCGGGTTTGCGGGGCGGGTGGTGTGGTTCGAAAAGGCATCGGGCGGCGCGCCGTGTGCGGCGCACTGCCTCTGCCGGATCCAGACCCAGCGGAGGCCGCGGCTGCCGGGCTTTGCCGGTCGTGTCGGTCGTAGCCGGTTGTTGCCGGTCGTAGCCAGCCGTTGCCGGTAGTGCCGGTCACGGTCGGGAGCCGTCGGGATGTCCCTTGCGAGGTCGTACGGCCCCTATACGCGCAGCATGGCTCCGTGGGGCAGGGGCGGGACCGCCTCGTTGTCGGACGCGGCGCCGACCACGTTGTCCGGCTGTTGCCCGGCTAGGCGTCCGCACTCGGCGCGCCAGTGCCGCCCCACCTGCACGAAGTTTTCCAGGATCCGCAGCATGACCTCCACGTCCAGCAACCGCAGGGGCAGGACCATCTGCAACAGCACGGACCCCGCCTCGGCATTGACGGAAAGTGTGGCCCCGGCGGTGTCGCGGAAGAAGGTCTGCCCTTCCAGCAGGGCGGCATACAGGGCTTGGCGGCCTTCAGCGGGCAGCGGGGCCACCTCGGTGTACAGCAGTACCTGATCCGGCCCTTCCAGATGATAGGCGCTGACCAGCATGTCGTCGATGCCGATCACCACGCTGACGCCGTTGTCGATGGACAGTTCACCCTGAAGCAGGCGTTCGCCCACGCCGCGCATGAGGCTGCCGAAAGCATCTTGCATGATATTCTCCTGCCCGCGCGGCAGGAACGCGCGCGGTGGCTGTGTGTGACTGGGCGACGGGTGCTTGCGGGGGCATGCGCCCCGACCGGGTTCCGGCAGCAACGCGGGCTGTCGGGGGGGCTGGCCCCGTCAGGCCCAGGCAACCCCGGTCAGGCCCGGTATCCCCGGTCAGGCCCGATCAGGTCCAACGGGACCAGCCGATCGGGCGCGTCCGCCTCTACGGGGCACGTCCGCCGTCCGCTACGTGTGGCCGCTCATCTGAAGGTGCGTCAGTTCGCTGGTGCCGTCGGGGTGCACCACGTAGTCCATCTCGCAGTCGAACGGGGTGCCGGGCGGCCTGCGGAATTCCATGCGGATGTCGCCGTTGTCCTCGCGGTGCAGGCTGATGTTCATGGCGCAGTGCTCCGAACGGGGCGCCCCGGTCATGAACGACAGGTTGCGCACCAGTGCAAGCCCGGCTTGCGACATGCCGAACATGACCACCAGGGCCTGGCCGGGGTTGCCTTCGCCGCACAGGGCCACGACCTGTTCGCGAATGTCGCGGGTCATGGCGTTGGGGTTGCCCCCTGCGTATCGGGCCTTGTCGGCGGCGTCCATGTGGGTGTCGTCGTTGACGTCGATGCTGTGCTGGCCCTGGGGGGTGGTGAAGGTGAACGTGGAGTGCACCCCGTCTTCCTGCCCCATGCGGTGCAGGTCCGCACCAAGTTGCGCCTCGGCGGCGTCCAGGGTGCCGTGCGGCGTCAGGGAGTACAGGGGGGCAGTGCTGACAAGATCGTGCAGCGCGATGGGGCCGGGTTGCAGGGCAAGCTGGGCGGCCACGTCGTGCCGCATGCCCGCGCACATGGATAACAGGACCAGTACGGGGACATCCGGCCTGTCCTGCGCGGCCTGCTCCATTTGCGCACGCAGGAAGTCCGACAACGCCCCGCCGAGTTTCAGGGGGGAATCGCCCATCCCTTCGGGCATGGGGGCGTTGTTGGTGCAGGCGTTCCATATGGTGGCCGCGGCAAGGGGGCCTTGGGGCTGGGCGGCGCGCATTGTCGGCAGCTTTTCCAGCATCAGGGCCACCGTGCCCATGTCGGTGCTGTTGCCGCAGAACATGGCGCGCATGTAGCTCATGTCCTTGGCCAGTTGCGGTGGCACGCGCTCCATCACGTCGCGGTAGCTGCGGTCCGGGGTGTGGTCCACGGCGGCGCGGTAGGCGGCAAGGCAGGGCAGCTCGCCGGAGCTGATCTGCTGGAACAGCTTGTCGGGGGTGAAGAATTCCTTGCCGCTGTGGCCCGGACCCTGCGCAAGGTAGTCCTGGGTCAGTTGCCTGCATTCCGCCTTTTGTCCTTCCGTCCAGTTCTTTCCGGCGAAAAAAGCGTCCATGGCGGGGGTGAGCGTGGCCCCCTCGAAAAGGGGGTTGTCGCCGGTGAACTGCTGTACCAGCGTGGAGTTCATGCGGGCCACTTCCTGCCTGCCCGCCTCCACGTCGCGCAGCAGGTCGCGCACCACGCAGGCCCGCAGCGGCTTGCCCTGGGCCTGCAAGTGTTCCAGCCTGGCCTCTGCGATATTGGCCACGTCCGGGCCGTAGAGCGACAGGATGGCGCTGCGCAGGCTGTCGATGGTGGCGCGGTGCGTGGCCTGCCCGGTGAAAAACGCGCCAAGGCGCCCGGTCTGCTCCATCCGTCCGTTCCGGAACACCACGCTGCTGGTTGTGTCGTTGCCCTGCGCCGCATGGGCGAACGCGTCGAGAACCTGTGCGGCATTGTCCGGGTGCATGGTAATGGGGGCCATGGTACGTCCTTTCTGTCTGCTGCGGTGGGGTGCGTTCCTTCCGGTTCTGGCACTGCGGAGCGCAACGTTGCGGAGGTGGCGCGGGGTTCGGGGGCGCCGCGCCTGTGCCATGACGCGGAAAAAGCAAACGCCGTGCCGGGTTTGGGGTCATGGAGCCGCCTGCAACGTGTCTGCGGGGACAGTACGGCAAAAATTCCGGGAAATGAACGTGGCCGGTGGCGCCCATGCCGGATTTTTCCGTCGTTGTTGCAGGGTCTCGCCCGTGCAGGGGGCACCGGGCGGCACCGGGAAGGCGGCACGGGCAACAGCGGTGGCATTGCCGGGTGCGGCATGTTGCTGCGTTGCAAACGGTGTTGGCATGACGGACCCCCCACGGGTGCAGTCTGCCCCTTTCTCCACCCGCAAACGCGAAAACCGCCGATGACGGCGGTTTTCGCATTGCTGGGTCGGCCCGCAGGGAGCGGGGCGGGCGGAGTCGTGGCCTAGAACCCGTTGTAGCAGACGCGGTCGTCGTATTCGACCTGCTTGCCCTTGTTCCACTGGGACACGGGGCGGTAGTAGCCCACGATGCGGGTGTACACTTCCGTGGCCTGGCCGCAGTCGGGGCATTCGTGCTGTTCGCCTTGGAGGTAGCCGTGGTCCTTGCACACCGAGAAGGTGGGAGTGACAGACAGGTACGGCAGGCGCGTCTGGGTGAAGGCCTTGATGATGAACTTCTTCAGGGCCTCGGTGTCGGCCACGGATTCACCAAGGTAGGTGTGGAACACCGAACCGCCGGTGTACAGCGGTTGCAGCTTGTTCTGGTGGTCCAGCGCGGCGAACACGTCTTCGGTCATGCCCACGGGCAGGGCGGTGGAGTTGGTGTAGTACGGCGTGCCGTTGCCCGAGGCCTTGATTTCGGAATAGAGCGACTTGTCGATCTTGGCCAGCCGGTAGCTGGTGCCCTCGGCGGGGGTGGCTTCCAGGTTGTACAGGGTGCCGGTTTCTTCCTGGAAGCGCGCGGTCAGGTTGCGCAGGTGGTTCAGGGTGCGCTGCATCAGCCGCACGCCCGCCTCGGTTTCAATGCCCTTGCCCAGCAGGTTCTGGCAGGCCTCGTGCCCGCCCACCAGGCCGATGGTGGAAAAATGCCCGGCAAAGCCGTGCTTGAGGTACCGGCGCGACCACGGGAACATGCCGCGTTCCAGGTTGGCGGTCACCAGCTTGCGCTTGAATTCCAGCGAATCGCGGGCCAGTTCCGCGTATTCGGTCACCATGTCCAGAAAGTCCTCTTCGCCCTGGGCAAGGTAGGCCAGCTTGGGCAGGTTCAGGGTGACCACCCCGATGGACCCGGTCAGGTCGCCCGCGCCGAACAGCCCCCCCACCTTGTTGCGCAACTGCCGCAGGTCCATCTGCAACCGGCAGCACATGGAGCGCACGTCTTCGGGGTTGAGGTTGGAATTGATGAAGTTCTGGAAGTAGGGCGCGCCGTACTTGGCGGTAAGCTTAAGCAAGAGGTCGCCGATCTCCGAATCCCACGGGAAGTCCTTGGTGACGTTGTACGTGGGAATGGGAAAGGAAAAGATGCGGCCATGGAAGTCGCCGTCCAGCATCACTTCCAGGAAGGCGCGGTTCAGCATTTCCATTTCCGGCGCGTATTCGCCGTAGACCGAATCCCTGTATGCGCCGCCGATGATGACGGGTTCGGTGGCGATGTGCTTGGGCGGAACGAGGTCGAAGGTCAGGTTGGTGAACGGGCTCTGGCCGCCCCAGCGCGAGGTTGTGTTCAGGTTGAACACGAACTTCTGCATGGCCTGGCGCACCTGCTTGTAGGTCAGGCCGTCGTTGCGCACGAAGGGGGCAAGGTAGGTGTCCACGTTGTTGAAGGCCTGGGCGCCCGCCCATTCGTTCTGCAACGTACCGAGGAAGTTGATCATCTGGCCCATGGCGGTGTCCAGATGCTTGGCGGGCCCGGCGCTGGACCGGTTTTCCAGGTTGAACCCTTCCAGCAGCAGGTCGCGCAGGCTCCAGCCTGCGCAGTAGCCCGCAAGGCCAAAGGACAGGTCGTGGATGTGGAAGTAGCCGTGGTCGTGGGCCTGGCGCACTTCCTCGGGGTACTTCTCGAGCGCGTACTTGGCCTGCAGGGTGCCGGAAAGGTGCAGCATCAGGCCCTGGAACGAGTGCGTCATGTTGGCGTTCTCGTTCACGCGCCAGTCGGCCTTGGTGAGGTAGTTGTCGATGGTCTCGGAAATGTCGAGGAAGGCGGCCTTCTGCTCGCGCAGGGTGCGGCGCGTTTCGCGGTAGATGATGTACCGCTTGGCCACCGCGTACAGGCGCGATTCCATCAGCACCTGTTCCACGGTGTCCTGCACCTGTTCCTGCTCGGGAATCTCGCAGTCCGCGAGTTTCAGCTCCACCCTGTGGGCGATGCGCCTGGAGAGCAGCGGGTCCTTAATGCCGTTGGCTTTCAGGGCCTTCAGGATGGCTTCCGCGATGCGGTCCGTGGACCACGTCTCCAGCCGTCCGTCGCGTTTCAGAATCTGCTTCGGCATGCTTCCTCCGGGGGGGCACGTAATCCTGTATCTTCAGGTCGAATCCGGCGGGAAGCTGGCTGCGGGCCGCTTCCACGTCGTCATCGGAAAGCACGGGAACGCGGGTGAGGCGGAACATGAAGGCATCGGGCTGCGCCTGGGCCAGCGCGAAGATGCGCGAAAGCGCGGTGCGGGCCTCGTCCGGGCTGGTGGTGCCGCCGGACAGGCGCGGGTAGAGGGCAAAAGGCCCTTTGACGTCGATGGAGAAGGCGTCGGCCAGCCCGTCGCGCAGCAGCAGTTCCACCACGTCGGGGCGCAGGCCGTTGCTGTCCACCTTCACGGGCAGGCCGAAACGGCGCAGGCCGCGCAGCATGTCCGCGAAGCCGTCGACCATGGTCGCTTCCCCCCCGGTCACGACCACCCCGTCCAGCCAGTGGCGGCGGGCTTCGATGTAGGATTCGATGGCGGCGCGGGAGAGCAGGGGCAGGGTGTCGGCATGCCAGGCCAGCTGCCAGTTGTGGCAGGTGGGGCAGCGCATGTTGCAGCCGCCCAGAAAGATGACGCAACTACTGTAGCCGGGCCAGTCGCAGAGGCTCAGGCGCTCGAAGCCATGCACGTGGTTCCATGCGGAGGACATGACGGGAAGTATCCTTGTCCGGGCGGCGAGATCCCGGAAACGAAAAGCCCCTTGGCGGCGCCTTGCGGCAGGTGCGTTGCGGTGCTCCGCGCCGTCAAGAAAGTGTCTAGTAAATTTTTAACCCGGCGGGTTAGTTCGAGCCGAAGCCTACTGCACCCATATTTTTTTGTATAGTGGGGTGTTTTGGAAAAGCCAGTCCTTAACCCGTTAGGGGGTGGAATACCGGGCTATTTTTTCCCGGTTTTCTGCCGTCGGCAGGGGTGGTTGGGGCCTTTGTGCCTGTCTTTTCACAGGCTGCGCGCGGCGTTGTGCGCATGGTGCGCGGCAGTGGCATTTCGTTGCGGCACGTGGCGCTGCGCGACGCAATGATTCATCGTGATTTCAGAGTGATGCCTTGTGAATTTCGTGCTGGGGAAAAATAGGTGCCGCCGGAGTTCCGGCGGCACCGTACACAGCAAGGCAGGGGTATTGTGGATACGCTGACGGTGGAAAACTCTCGTGCGTTCCCGCACGCGTCCCGACGGCGGCGCCACCTGGGCCCGGAGGCGGCTACTCGAAGCAGAACTCCACGGTGAAGTCGCCGTGGGGCGTGCCGAAGGGAATGGCGATGATGGGCGCCTTGGTGACGTGGCTGATGGTGTGCCCGTCGCCCATGATAACCGAGGGGGTGGCCCCCTGGAAGGTCATGCCCATTTCGGCAAGGCCCGCGCGGGCCTGGCCGGAGATCATGTTGGTCACCTCGCCCACGGCGTCCTTGATGTCCTGGACGATGTCCTGGATGTCGTCGCCCAGCATGGCCTTCACCAGGGCGATGGCGCACTTCTTGGTGAAGGTCACCGAGATGGTGCCGTTCTTGTACCCGGTAATGCCGATGACGGCAGATACGTCGCCCTTGGCCACGTTGTTCTTCTTCACGTAGGGGGGCCCAGCCGTGGGGGTGATGCCCGCCATGGTGGACAGCACGTTGATGGTGGCCGCGACGAAGGGCTTTGCGACTTCGATGCCGCTGCTCATGGTATGGCTCCTTGACGGTGGGCGTGCCCCCCCCTCCCGTGATGTGGCGGGGTGGCGAGGGCGCACTGAACAACCTACTGGAAACGGGCTGGGGCCGTCCAGTGCCAAGGCGCTCGTTTCACGCAAATGGCCGGGAAACGCGGCCCACATCGCCGGGCAAGGGCGAAGACTGCGGCGTCGCGGTGCGGCTCTGCACGTGGCGGGCGCAGCGCATGCACGGGCCATGCATCGTGCGGGCGGTGAAGGGGAAGCGTGCGCGCGGGCGCGCCAGTGTCATGCGGGATTGGCGCGCGACGTGCGCAGCATGGTGCGGGCGCCTGGCGGGGGCGCGGGAGGATGCCGTACCGCAAGCCTGCGCGTGGCGGCTAATGCAGAACGCTGGCAGAGGCTTCCGCCTTGGCGGCGTTCAGGTTGCCCGCGATGGCGGTGTAGACGCGGTGCTGTGTGCCCACCTTGGCTTCAAGATGAGCCAGGGCGGCGGAGAAATGGGTCACGGCTTCGTCGGTGCGGCCACGCAGGCGGCAGACCAGCCCGAGATTGTTGCGGATCTTGGCCTCGAACCCGACAAGCCCAAGGGCCATGGCCTGGCGCAGGGCCTGCGAAAGCAGAAAGTCCGCGTTGGCGAGGTTGCCTTCCGAAAGGGCCTGCATGCCCTGCCTGTTCAAAGCGCCGATCCGGCTTGCTGCGCACATGGTCTTTGTCCTTGGTCCAGAAATGTGATGCGGTGATGGCGTGGCGCCGTGCTTTCCGTCCGGGGTGGTGCCCCATGGTGCCCCATGGTGCCGCTGGCGTCGCTGACGCCGCCGCGGAGCCCCGGCATGAAGCGTGGGTGCGGCTGCGCCGGGCGGGTCGCATCCGCGCGCTTTGCGGGTAAGGGCCGGGGTTCCACGGCGGTGGCGTCGTCGTGCCTGAAATTCTAGTTGGTGGTGTCCAGGGCCTGACGCAGTGTGGAAACGCCGCAGCTGTGCAGCATCTGCACGGGAATGCTGTTGGCCTTGGCGTGCTGCACCACCTCGCGCTTGGCAGCGTGCGAGATCTTGTTGGTGAACACGATGACCAGGTCCGCCTGGCCGAGCTTGTCGGCGATGCGGTTCTCCTTGCCCGTGAACACCTTGAGGTCCACGCCGCTGGCGAGGGCTGCATTGATGTAGTCGCGCTTCAGTCTGTCCATTCCGCCGATGAGTGCTGCGCACATGTGAGGCTCCTTCCGACGAGTCTCGCGTCGTTTTGTCCTGTTTAATGAAAACGATTTTCATTGTCAACACGAGCGCGTGAATTTTTATGCTGCCCATGCGCTGCGCAGCGTGTTCCGGGAGGATTCCGGTGGCAATTGGCGGGCAAAACCCTGGAACTGTCGACTGTTATTGCGCGGCGGGGCATTGCGTACGACGTGGTCTGCCCCGTGACGAGGCAGGGGCGGATTGGCGCGGCGGGATGCGCGGCGCGGGGCGTAACGCGTGCGGGCCGCGCGTCCCGGCAAGAACGAGCGGCCCGTGCGGAATGTGCCGAAACGGGCAGGTATGGAGGGGCGTCGGGCGCGGGGGGCGTCCGGGCGGAGCGCCGTGCGATGCGAAGCGGGGAGTTTCGGGACGCGGGGCTATTCCTCGCGCCACTCGATACATTCCACCGGACAGGTGGAGATGGCGTCTTCCACGCATTCCGCGGTGGTATTGGGGTCGATGACCTCCGCATATTCGCCTGCGCTGGACATTCTGAACGCCTCGGGGCAAAGTTCGACGCACGATTCGCACGCCATGCATTCGTCCTGATCAAGGTACAGATACTTCGCCATGGTGGCCTCCTTGGGCTGTTTGCTCCATGGCATAGCATGGCCGAAGCGTCGAGCACAACGGGCGGGGCGCACGGCGTCCAACGCAGCGGAGGCAACCCGGTGGCATCCAAAGGCGACGCGCGCCAGGCGCGCGAGTACCTGGCGCGAGCCAAGGCATATTTTCACAGGCACGACGTGCCCCGCGCCCTGGCGGCCACCGCCGCCGGCGTGCAACCCATCGTGGACGGCGGCATCGTCGGGCGCGACCTGGCCGAACTGCACGGCGCGCTGCGCGAGATGGTGCAGATGCTCTCGCGCGACGAGGACGTGAAGACGCGTGCCATGGCGATTTCGCCGCGCGGGCTGACCTTCGAGAAGGGGGCCGAGAAGCAGTTGCTGGCCATGCTGGCGCGCATTCTGCGGTCCATGCGCGACGAGCAGGAGCAGGAAACCTACGAGCAGGCCATTGCCCGCAAGCAGCAGCTGGACAAGCTGCTGCTGCACGGCAAGCGGTTGCTGGAACACAAGAAGGTGGGCGAGGCGGACGAGGCCTTCACCGAGGCCACGGGCTTCTACCGCAACGAACACCGGCTGTTTCTGCTCATGGGCAAGGCCATGCTGGATGCGGGAGAACCCAAGCGCGCCCTGCGCCACCTGCGCAAGGCCATGGAGGTGGACCCGGACAAGGAGCAGGCCAGGCGGGTGCACGATACGGCCCTGGCCCGCAGCAAGGGCGAGCCCGATCCGGCGTGATGCCCCGGCGTTGCCCGGCACCCCGGTTCTGCCTGACGCCGGGCGCGTCCGACTGGCGCCGGGCGGGCAGGGGGCCGACAGCGGACAGGCACCGGACCGGGGACCGGGGCCAGACCGGCCCGGAAATCCGGCAGGCACAGGAAATCCGGCAGGCACGACGCCCTCATGCACGCGAAACGTTCCGCGTGCATGAGGGCGTCGTGCCGTTGCGGCGCAGGGAGAATGACAGGCTGCGTGCCGGTCAGGGGACAGCGACAGGGCGATTACAACAGGGGGACAACATCAGGGCGCAACATCAGGGCGGCAACGGCAATTGGTGCCCCGTTGCGGCGGGTTGCCGGGAGGCTGGCGGCGGGCTGGGGTCCGGCTGGCGTCCAACTGCCGGGAGGCAGCCCGGAGGGCGGCCTACAGGTCCAGCAGGCGGGCCACCCGTTCCGGATCCAGCGAGCGGTGCGCATCGCCGGAGGGGGCGGCCAGCATGTCCATGACCGCGCTGTAGGCCAGGTCGGCCTCGGCGGTGGGCACCTCGGCATTGGCGGCCTGCCCTGCCGGGGCAGCATGGGCGGACTGGGCACCGGTGGCGCCAAGCGAGGAACGCTTGGCTTCGGTGGTCTCGCGGGCGTGCGCCAGCAGCGTGTCGATGCGAGAGAAGGTATCCTGCGAAATGGTGGTGATGCCCGTGGTCATGGCGGCCTCCTGGAAGTTTTTTCCGTATGCCCGGGCAGGAATGCAAGTGACGTGCAAAACCGCAGGCGACGTGCCCTGTCATCTTCGTTATTCCCATCATTCCCGGCGGGCCCGGCAGGCCGCGAACCGTTGCGAATCGGGCCGCTTTGAGGTAGGCGAAGCGGCGCGCCACGGTTGCGTTTCCGTCCGAACAGGCTACACTTGCGCAAAGGTGCATCACGCACGGGACGGCAGCGGCCACATCCATACCCGACTGGCGGAAGCGGCATGACCCAGCATTTTCTGCTGTTCGACATAGGCAACACCAACGTCAAGATCGGCATCGCGGTGGAAACCGCCGTGCTGACTTCGTACGTGCTGCCCACAGACCCCGGCCAGACGGCCGACTCCATCGGGCTGCGCCTGCTGGAGGTGCTGCGCCATGCCGGGCTGGGACCGGCGGACGTGGGGGCCTGCGTGGCCAGTTCGGTGGTGCCCGGCGTCAACCCGCTGATCCGCCGCGCCTGCGAACGCTACCTGTACCGCAAACTGCTGTTCGCCCCCGGCGACATCGCCATTCCGCTGGAAAACCGTTACGAACGGCCCGCCGAAGTGGGCGCGGACCGGTTGGTGGCGGCCTATGCCGCCCGGAGGATGTACCCCGGCCCCCGGTCGCTGGTATCCGTGGATTTCGGCACCGCCACCACGTTTGACTGTGTGGAAGGCGGTGCGTATCTTGGTGGTTTGATCTGTCCCGGCGTGCTGTCGTCCGCCGGGGCGTTGTCGTCGCGCACGGCCAAGCTGCCGCGCATCAGCCTGGAAGTGGAAGAGGATTCGCCGGTCATCGGGCGGTCCACCACCACCAGCCTGAACCACGGCTTCATTTTCGGCTTTGCCGCCATGACCGAAGGGGTGCTGGCTCGCCTGCGCGGCGTGCTGCCCGGCCCCACGGAGGTGGTGGCCACGGGCGGATTCGCCCGGGACATCGCGCGGGTGAGCAGCTGTTTCGACCACGTCAGGCCAGACCTTTTGCTGGAGGGCCTGCGGCTGTTGTATATGGAACGTGACGCGCGCTAGGGATTGCGGCGCGCCGCGTCGGAGCCGGATTTTCGACGTGCCGCTGGCGGCATGGGTATTTGCCGATATAACGACGCGCCGCGTCTGATTGTACGAAACGACGCTCTGCGTCTGGCATGACTTGCGACGCACAGCGTCTGGCAACATGTTTCGACGCACAGCGTCTGGCATGACTTGCGACGCTCTGCGTCAGGCAGCACGTAACGACGCTCCGCGTCAGGCAGCACGTAACGACGCTCTGCGTCAGGCATGACTTGCGACGTTTCGCGTCTGGCATGACTTGCGACGCTCCGCGTCTGGCATGACTTGCGACGCTCCGCGTCTGGCATGACTTGCGACGCTCCGCGTCTGGCATGACTTGCGACGCTCCGCGTCTGGCATGACTTGCGACGCTCCGCGTCTGGCATGACTTGCGACGCTCCGCGTCTGGCATGACTTGCGACGCTCCGCGTCTGGCATCGACATTCCGACAGAAACCCGACGAACATGAAAGGACCAAGGAGATGCAGATGAGCACCATCGTATCCGTCTGGGCGAGGGAAATCCTTGACTCCCGCGGGAACCCCACCGTCGAGGTGGAAGTCTCCCTGGAATCGGGCCACACCGGCCGCGCCGCCGTACCTTCCGGCGCCTCCACCGGCACCCGTGAAGCGCTGGAAATGCGCGACGGCGACAAGGGCCGCTACAAGGGCAAAGGCGTTGAGAAGGCCGTGGACAACGTGATGGGTGAAATCGCCGAAGCCATCGTGGGGCTGGATTCCCTGCGTCAGGTGCAGGTGGACAACACCCTGCTGGACCTCGACGGCACCGACAACAAGTCGCGTCTGGGCGCCAACGCCATGCTGGGCGTGTCCCTGGCCACCGCGCGCGCCGCGTCCAGCTTTCTGGGCCTGCCGCTGTACCAGTACCTGGGCGGCGTGAACGCCAAGGTGCTGCCCGTGCCGCTGATGAACATCATCAACGGCGGCGCCCACGCGCCCAACAATCTGGATATCCAGGAATTCATGATCATGCCCATCGGCGCGGCCACCTTCCGCGATGCGCTGCGCATGGGCGCCGAGACCTTCCACACCCTGAAGGCGCTGCTGGCCGCCGACGGCCACGTGACCAGCGTGGGCGACGAGGGCGGCTTTGCCCCCAACCTGAAGAACCACGACGAGGCTTTCCGCTACATCATGAAGGCCATCGAGGAAGCGGGCTACATTCCCGGCGCGGAAATCGCGCTGGCCATCGACGCCGCCGCCTCCGAGTTCCACAAGGACGGCAAGTACGTGCTGACGGGCGAAGGCAAGAAGCTGTCCAATTCCGAGATGGTGGAGTGGCTGGGCGAGTTCACCACCCGCTACCCGCTGATCTCCATCGAGGATGGCCTTGCCGAAGCCGACTGGGACGGCTGGCGCGAGCTGACCTACAAGCTGGGCGACACCATCCAGCTGGTGGGCGACGACATCTTCGTGACCAACCCGGACATCCTGGCCGAGGGCATCGACGAGGGCGTGGCCAACTCCATTCTCATCAAGCTGAACCAGATCGGTACGCTCACCGAGACCCTGGACACCATCGAGATGGCCAAGCAGGCCGCGTACACCACGGTGATTTCGCACCGTTCGGGCGAGACCGAAGACCACTTCATCTCGGATCTGGCCGTGGGCCTGAACGCCGGGCAGATCAAGACCGGCTCCTTGTGCCGCAGCGACCGGCTGGCCAAGTACAACCAGCTGCTGCGCATCGAGGAAGACCTGGACGATACGGGCATCTACTTCGGGCCCATGATGAGCTCGCACTTCGGCTTCGAGGAAGAAGGCGAGGAGTAGCGGGCTGTCGCGTACATCGGGGGAGGGGGCCTGCGTGGCTCCCTCCCTTTTGCTTTCGGGCGGGGGGAGAGCGGCAGGGTGTTGCACGCGGTTCGGCAGAGAATTTCAGTTTGAACCCGCCCCCAAAAAGGGGGTTCGGGGGAGCATGCTCCCCCGGCGGGGTACGGGGCAGCGCCCCGATATTTTAAAGGCCGCCACTTTCCCGCAAGGGACAAGGCGGCAATACATGGCGGATGCAACCGGAACGCAGGACGGTGCCGGGCAGCGGAATCAGACAGGCGGCGCGCACGCGCGCCGGATTTCGGGAGGTTGGAGAGATGTTGCTGCTCGACGGCAAGGCGACGGCTGCGGCCATTCGCGCGGAGCTGAAGGAAGAAGTGGCGGCGGGGCTTGCGGCGGCGGGCCGCGCGCCGGGGTTGGCGGTCATTCTGGTGGGTGAGGATCCCGCCTCGCAGGTGTACGTGCGCAACAAGGAGCGCGGCTGCGAAGAGGCGGGCATCCGGTCCGAGGCGTTTCGCCTGCCTGCGGACACCACGCAGGAAACGCTGGAAGTGCTCATCGACGAACTGAACGGGCGCGCGGACATTGACGGCATTCTGCTGCAACTGCCGCTGCCCAAGGGGTTGAACAGCCAGCGCTGTCTGGAGCGCATCAGCCCCAGAAAGGACGTGGACGGCTTTCACCCCGAAAACATGGGGCGTCTGGCGCTGGGGCTGCCGGGCTTTCGCCCGTGCACCCCGGCGGGGGTGATGACCCTGCTGGAACGGTATGACCTGTCGCCTTCGGGCAAGAAGGCCGTGGTGGTGGGGCGCAGCAACATCGTGGGCAAGCCGCTGGCGCTGATGCTGGGCGCGCCCGGCAAGTACGCCAACGCCACGGTGACGGTGTGCCATTCCGGCACGCCGAACCTGGCCGAAGAGTGTCGCCAGGCGGACTTCCTGTTCGTGGCGGCGGGGCGGCCCTGCCTGGTCACCTCGGACATGGTCAAGCCCGGCGCCGTGGTGGTGGACGTGGGCATCCACCGCACCGACGAAGGGCTGGTGGGCGACTGCAAGTACGACGACATCAGCTGCATCGCATCGGCCATGACTCCGGTGCCCGGCGGCGTGGGGCCCATGACCATTGCCCAGTTGCTCATCAACACCGTGATCTCGTGGAAGGGCCGCACCGCTGCGGCGTAGCCAGAATCCGAAATATTTAGTCTGCATGCGCGCCGCGCGGGGAATGCCCGCGCGGCGCTTTTATTATTTGCGGGCGACGCTATGCGTGGCGCGGCACGTGGTGTAACATGAAAGAACTATGCCGCACATGTGCGTGACGGCGGCGTTTGAATCACCACAAGGAGGGCTTCTATGCGCAATGTATTCATGAAGATGGCGCTGTCTGCGGCGCTTGTTCTGGCCCTGGGCCTGCCGTCCCTGGGCTTTGCGGCAGAGGCCGCGCCCGCCCCGGCAGACCATGGCGTCCACGACGCCAAACCCGCTGGCGAAGGGCCGAAGATGATGATGGATGGCGCCGACACCATGATGCACATGAAGGACATGTCCAAGGGCGAGATGATGATGCAGCAGGGCAAGGGGATGATGGACAAGAACGCCCCCATGACCCCCGGCAGGAAGAAGATGATGGAAGGACATGACAAGATGATGCAGGGCAAGAAGATGATGATGGAAGGCCATACCATGATGATGGACGGCAAGAAGATGATGGACATGGAGGCCGCCGGGGCTCCGAAACAATAGCGGCAAAGCCGCTCCGGTCGGACGCAGCCAGAAGCAGTCCGGTGCAGGGTGTGCTTTTCGGGCGGGGTCATGGAAGCATGACCCCGTTGTCGTTGCGGCGGGTGGCCGGACCGCACGGCAGAAAAAACAGTGGAGCCCTTGCGGGCAGTTCCTGCCGCCTTGCGCGCCTTGTCAAGATTATCTATCTTTACATTCCAATGTATTGCCTAATGTAACCCAGCGCTGGCACGGCTCGTGCTTTGCGACTCCGCAGGGAAGAATCTTCCCCGGTTCCGCGTGCCCGCCTTCCACCGGGAAGGCAGGCGAGACGCGTTACGGACCGGGGTACTTCGCGCCCGAGGAGATACGCATGTTACGCGCCCTCTATTCCGGCGCCACCGGCATGAAAACCCTGGCGCAGGGCATGCAGGCGGTCAGCAACAACCTGGCCAACGTGAACACCGTGGGGTTCAAGCAACAGCAGGCGCTGTTCGAGGACCTCATGAGCCAGTACGCGGGCACGGGAAACTCGGCATCCACCTCCATCAGCCAGGTGGGTCTGGGCACGCGCCTGACGGATATCCGGACCGTGTACGGGCAGGGATCGTACGAATCGGGCACCGATATCACCGACCTGTCCATCAACGGCAAGGGGTTCTTCCAGGTTTCGCTGGACGGCAAGACGCATTACACCCGCGCGGGCAACTTCCGGTTCGACAAGGGCGGAAACCTGGTGGACCCCAACGGCTTCGTGCTGAACGGGCGGGCCATCACCAACGGGGTGGAGGGTGCCACCGGCCCCATCAGCCTGCCGCCGGGCGCGGACGGGCGCAACGTCATGCCCGCCAAGGCCACCACGTCCATCACGGCGCTGAACAACCTGGGTTCGGGCGACAGGTCGTCGGATGCGGCCAACCCGTACTTTTCGCTGCTGTCCAAGTGGAACGGCACGGCGCAAAGTCCCCTGGGCGATTCGGCCTACACGTACAAGCAGTCCATCAAGGTTTACGACGCCACGGGCAACGCCCATGACGTGACCATCTATTTCGACGGCGCCGGGCAGAGCGGCGGCAACAAGCATTTCGAATTCGTGGTGAGCATGGACCCGGCGCACGACGGTTCGGGCATGGCCGGGACATCCGCGGCGGGGCTGCTGATGTCCGGCACGCTTACCTTCAATTCGTCCGGCCAGTTGGTGAACATGTCCGCCTACACGCCCACGGGCACCGACGCCACCAACCTCAGCAACTGGGCTCCGGCGTCGTTCGGCGCGGGCGGATTGCCCCAGTTCACCGCCACCTTTGCAAGCGGCGGCGGAACGCAGGTGGTGGGGCTGGACCTTGGCCTGACCTCGTCCACAGGGGCCTGGACGGCGGGGGCTGGCAGTCCGGCTGCCGTGGGCAGCAACGCATCCAACCTGATGGGCATGGGCGGGGCCACCCTGGCGGCGGTCAGCACCACGGCCTACGGCGGCAGTTCGTCGGAAATCCGGTCGAAGCAGGACGGCTACGCACAGGGCTTTCTGGCGGGCATCGACATCAGCGCCGACGGGATCATCACGGGGCGCTACAGCAACGGACAGAACGACGACCTGTACCACATCACCCTGTACCGCTTCACCAGCGAGGACGGCCTGCGCCGCGAGGGCATGAACCACTTCTCCGCCACGCTGGAATCCGGCGCGGCGCAAGAGGGCCTGCCCGACACCCAGAACTACGGCACCGTGGCGGCCAAGAGCCTGGAACAGTCCAACGTGTCCATGGAGCGGGAGTTCGTGAACATGATCATCTACCAGCGCGGCTTCCAGACCAACTCCAAGTCGATCATGACGGCGGATTCCATGATCCAGAAGGCGCTGGAACTGAAGCGCACGTAGTGTGCCGTTTTGGCAGAACCACCAGGCAGCATGAAAGGCCGCTTCCGGAACCGGGGGCGGCCTTTGGCGTTGTGCGGGGGGACGGGCGGGGTGTTACTTTTTTCCGCCCGGCTGCGTGGCGGTGCCGTTTGGCGCGGATTCATCCGGCGCGGCCTTGTCGGGCACGGTGGCGCCGCGCCCTTGCGACAGCAGCACGCCCACCAGCACCAGGGCTGACGCCGCGTACTGCTGCGGCGTCAGCTGGTCGCCCAGCAGCACCCGGCCCATGAGCAGGGTGATTACCGGAATCAGGTTGATGAACGCCGAAGCCTGCCCGGCGGGCAGGCGGCTGACCCCGAAGTTGTACAGCCCGTAAGCCCCCAGCGAGATGCACGTGCCCAGATAGACCACGGACAGCGTGGGCAGCAGCGGGAAGGCATCGGGCAACTGCGTGGTGGGCAGGAACAGCAGCGGCAGAAAGAACGCGCTGCCCGCCAGAGACTGCACGGCGGTGATGAACAGCGGGGGATACGTGGCGGACAGCTTCTTGGCGTTGATGACATAGCCGGTGGCGCTGACCATGGCGCATAATTCCAGCAGGTTGCCCAGCAGGGGGTTGGGCGCGTTGTCGGAACTGGTCCCGCCAAGGCTCAGCCAGATAACCCCGATGATGGCCAGCACGAATCCGGACCACACCCGGCGGGCCAGCCGTTCGCCCAGCACGATCCACGCGGCCAAGGCCACGCACAGCGGCATCACCGAAACGATCATGCCCGCCTGCGAGGCCGATGTGTAGCGCAGGGCGTACGCCTCGAACACGAAGTACAGGCACGGTTCGCACAGCGCCATGGCGCCGAGGCGCTTCCAGTCGCCCTTGCGGTAACGCACGTGGCGAAAGTTGCGCCACAGGGCCAGGAACACCGCCGACGAAATGCCCATGCGGCCGAACACCACCACCATGGGGTCGAACCCTTCCAGCGCCACCTTCATGGCGATGAACGAACTGCTCCACAGCAGCATGGCCAGCAGCAATGCCAGAGTGGCGGAAGAGACGGGGACGGTGCGTGATGCGGACATGGCGGTGCAGGGAGCAAAAGGTGCAGGGCGCGCGCCGCGCCGGGATGCCGGGCGGCGGCATGTAGCCTGGGCAGCGCTGTGCATGCCCGGCGCATTGCCGAAGGAATGCCGGTCGCCACGCCGTACGGTGTCAACGGCAGGACCGGTGGGCGCACACTATCCGCGCGGTGTCCGGGTGTCCACTGGCATGGGCTGGGGCGGTGCTTTCGCTGGCGTCTTTTCTTGCGGGCCAGTGGGCGCATGTGCCCCGGCGGCGGCCATGCGCAATGCGGGCGGCGTGCGGCGTCCGGAGTGGCGGCTGCCAATGGCAACTGGCCCGCCAATGGCGACGCCCCGGCGGCAGGTGCCGTCGGGGCGTCCGGGATCCGTCATGCGAGGCATGAAGGGGGCTGAACAGGAAGAAGGCCGGGGGGCGCGGCGGATTGTCCGCCGGGCGCTACGCCTGCTTGCGGCGCTTCTCCCACAGCTTCATGTCCTTCATCTTCTTGCGGCGCTCGCGTTGCAGCGACTTGCACACCAGGGGCATGTCCTTGCGGTAGCCGTATTTGTCCCTGTAGCTGTCAGGTGTGAGGTCGTGAGAAGCCAGGTGCTTGCGGGTCAGGATCTTGAAGGTCTTGCCACATTCCAGACAGGTGATGGACTTTTCCTTCAGCGCCTTTGCAGCGTCGGGCAGCGGTGCTTCGGGAGCGGCCTGCTCTTCGCAGGGAACGCCATCGCTAATCTGACGGATGGCCAGCGCGATCTTCTGCACCATGGAACTGATCTCTTCCTCGTTCATGGTGCGGACGCTGGCCTGAGCCTTCACGATGTCGAGGGCCTGCTTGAGATATTCTTCCATTTCGGTTCTCCTTTGCGGTGGCGGGTGTGCAACGTCATGGATGGTGCCACGCTGGTCGCCATCATCGCACTCCGCATGCGGAATGCCGCTTCCAATGTTGCATGATGCACAATTTTTCCGGTAGACGTCATGCTCTTTCGTGCTCAGCAACGCGCATGCGCACTGCATTATCACCATGCGATGTGCAATACCATTATTTTTTTACATGCAAAATTACACACCTGGCGCAGCGTGGCAGTGGGTGAAAACGCAACGCCGCTCCAGGATGTGATAGGGGAGCGGCGAATGGGTTGCGGCACTCGCGGAATAGGTGGTGCGCGCATGCGGAAGCTGCGGGCAGAGAAGTGCGGCGTCATGCGATGCCATGCCGGGGAACCGTTACGCCCCTCTGCCGGGCGTCATGCCGGGTCGTGTTTCAGGGGAGGCCAGGCGTTGCGCTTGGTCCGCAGGAAATCGTCGCCTTCTCCCGGGTACACCCGGCGGTCGGCCAACGGCGTGGGTGTGGTGACCGGCGGCCAGTGACCGGGCGTCGGGTCCGGCCCCTCCAGTGCGGCGGGCACGGGCTGGGTATCGGTCATGCGCGGATTCGCCCGCACGTCCACGCCGTGCACCGGCGCGGAAAACTCGATGGCCAGCCCGTTGGGGTCGAAGCTGTACAGCGAGTGGATGAAGCCGTGGTCCACCAGTTCCGAACACCAGAATCCCGCTGCCTCCAGCCTGTCCTTGAGTTCCCACAGGTCGTCGTCCGTCGCCACGCCCACGGAAACGTGGTCGAACACCACGGCTCCGCGCACGGGCGCGCCGTGGTCCTTTTCCTCCACGGGGGTCACGCCGTCCCACTCGAAGAAGGCAATCATGTCCACGGGCGACACTTCGAAGAAGTACTGGCGGTAGCCGGAGTGGCCCAGCCCGGCCACGATGCGCATGCCGAGCAGGTCGCGCCAGAAACGAACGGTGGACTCCATGTCGCCGGTGACCATGGCCAGATGGTTGAAGCCGGTATAGCGGGGCATCGGGGCTCCTGATGGCTTGCGTGAAGATGCTAGGGGGAGGGCAGGGCATCCAGCGCCCGCAGGATGATGTCCAGCGGGGGGCGCTTGTTCACGTCGGATACGTGGATGTGCCGGATGATGCCCTGCCTGTCGATGATGACAAGGGCGCGTTCCGCCATGCCGTCGCCGCGCAGCAGGCCGTAGGACGCGGCAACCGCGCCGTGCGGCCAGAAGTCGGACAGCACCGGAAACCACACGCCGCCGACAGCGCCGCCGACTTCGCCTTGCCGGGGTACGGCTGTCTGCCCCTTGCGGGGCGGAGGTGAGGACTGGCCCGCGCCGTGCCCCTCATCGTTACCGTTTCCGGGGGTGCGCTCGACCATCTCGCGGGTCCACGCGTACAGCGAGGGCAGGTTGTCGGTGGTGATGCCCAGCAGCACCGCGCCGCGCCGTTCGAATTCCTCGCGGGCAATGTTGTAGCCCGGCCATTGCCCGGAACAGACCGGGGTGAACGCGGCAGGCACGAATGAAAGAACCACGGCGCGCTTGCCCCGGAAGTCGGACAACCGGATCGTGCCGGTGTCTGTGCCGCTGGTTGATGTGTACGGACCGGGCAGGGCAGGCAGGACGAAGTCGGGCGCGGTGTCGCCTACTGCCACCTTCAGTACGCTGTCCACCGGCTTGCGGGGGGCATCCGGGTAGATCAGGTCTTGCAGACCGGCGGCCTGCAACGGCACGGCAACGGCCAGCACGCCCAGAAGGGCCAGTGCCAGGATGGCGGCGGCCAGAAGGAGGCCAGTGCGGCCAGTGAGCCAGTACGGCGTGCCGGGGGCCGAAGATGTCTGGGTCGTGCGATCTGGGCGATCTGGGCGACCTGGGCGACCTGGGCGACCCGTGCGGCCAGCGGGAACAGTGCGGCCCGGGGGCGGGTTGCCCGTGCAGGATGCGGTAGTGCGTGGCATGGCTGGTACCCTCTTTCGGGGCGGCGTATCGACGGAGCGGCGGGGCAGCCGGGGGGGGGCGCCCGTGGGCATCAGTTGCTGCGTTTGGCGATGGCGGAAAGCTCGTCCAGAAAGGCCTGCGGGGAGGCCATGCGCCCGGTGCGCGAGAACAGCGTGGCGGGCGCGGCGGGATTTTTCAGCGAAACCAGAAAGAAATGCGGCGTGCCTGGTTCGCCCACCTGCTCATGCACGGCCAGGTCCGGATCGGCGAACAGAGGGATGGTCACCCCGTACCGCTCGCGGAAGAGGTCCACTTCCATGCGGGTATTGCCCGCCCCCACGCCGATGACCGTGATGCGGTCCTTCAGGGGCGAGGCGGCCAGCAACTCGGCAAGGCGGTTCATGTGCGGGGCCTCGCGCTGGCAGTGCGGGCAGTACATGCTGAAGATTTCGATCAGCACCAGCTGCGCCTTGCTGCCCGTGGCCGGGCGGATGTCCGAAAGCTTCCACGGCCCCTCGCCGGAAAGGCCCAGCGCGGCCAGTTGAGCAGGCGTGGCGGCGTTTTCCAGAGGAATGTCCGGGAATGGTGAACTGGCCGGAACAGGCTCCGCCAGGGTGGGCGTGGCGCAGGCGGGCAGCAGGGCCAGCAGGGCTGCCAGCAGCAGGGTGCGCAGCAGCGGCAGGGGGATGACCGTGCTATGTGGCTGGCCGGGGTGCCAATGGCGGGGGGCCTTCCGTGCGATTGTTGCGGCCTGTCTGGCCGGACGCGGCATTTCCGGGGTGTGGCGGCAGGGCATGGCGGTCTCCGGTACTGGCGGTGCGTAGTATTGCGGAGCATACAGCAGGAATCCGGATTGCGCAAAGGCGTGCCCCATTGCACCCGGTCCAGCACCGGACGCAGGAGGCCGCCGCCATTGGCATTGTCTGCCGGGCGGTGCTAGTACACGCGGCAGGAGGCGCACATGACCACTCCTCACGACAGTCCGCCTGGCGACACGACCGCTGCGCAGGGCGCTCCGACCGACATCACACCCGGCACCGGGGGTGCCGGACCTGTCGGCGATTGCGCGTCCGCACCGTCCGCATCCGCCCCGCCTGCGCCTGACGTCTCCGCCTCTGCCACGCCTGTCGCTGCCGGACAGCGCCCCGACCAGCGCAAGGCCTACCTGTACGGCATCGCCACGGTGGCCATCTGGTCCACGGTGGCCACGGCCTTCAAGCTGGCACTGCGCCAGCTGGATCCGTTGCAGTTGCTGCTGGTGTCCACGGCGGTGTCGCTGCTGGTGCTGGCCGCCATCCTGCTGGTCCGCCACGGATTCGGGGGGCTGGCCCGTGAACTGGCGGCCGCGCCCCGGCGCGAACTGCTGCGGGCCGCGCTGCTGGGCGTGCTGAACCCCTTCGCCTACTACATCGTGCTGTTCAAGGCGTACGCCCTGCTGCCCGCGCAGGTGGCCCAGCCGGTGAACTACACCTGGGCCATCACCCTGACGCTGCTTTCCGTGCCGCTGCTGGGGCACAAGGTGACCCGGCGCGAGTTGCTGGCCGTGGCCGTGAGCTATGCCGGGGTGGTGGTCATCGCCACGCGGGGCGACGTGGCCGCGCTGGCCGGGGGCAACGTGACCGGGGTGGCGCTGGCGCTGGTGAGCACGGTGATCTGGGCGCTGTACTGGATAGGCAACGCGCGCAGTCCGCTGGAACCGGTGCTGGGGTTGTTCTGCAATTTTGCCGCCGGGTTGCCGCTGGTGCTGGCGGCCACGTGCATCTTTTCGACGCTGCCGCTGGGGGCGGAACTGTGGCCGGGGCTTGCCGCCGCCGCGTACGTGGGGGCGTTCGAGATGGGCATTGCCTTCGTGTTCTGGCTGAAGGCCATGCGGCTGACGGAGTCTGCGGCGCGCATCGGCAACCTGATCTTCTTTTCGCCGTTTCTGTCGCTGGTGTTCATTGCGCTGCTGCTGGGCGAGCGGATACTGCCCACCACGTTGGCGGGGCTGGTACTGATCGTGGCGGGCAACCTGTTGCAGCGCCGGGGGTAGCGCGGGGGAGCTGGCGGGGGGAGAGAGGCGCCTGCTTGGGAACGCCGGGAATGCGGCGCAAAAACAGCCTGTTCCCCGCTGGCGTCGTCAGTCCGCGTTTCGCCTTGGTCGAGTATCCGTATACACTCCCTGCGGCGAAACGCGTCCTTCCTCGCCAGCGGAAAAAACTCTTGTTTTCACGCCGCCTTCCCGGCACCAGCCCCCCCGTGCGTCCAAGGCCGCGCACGGGATTGGAGGAAGGAGATCGGGGCAGCAACGGGGGCATCGGAAGGGCACCCGAGTGGCGGCGTGGCTGCGGGAGATTCGTGCACATGCGCATTCCGCCGGGCAGATCGCCCGGAGGCGCCTTGCGCCGCAGGGAAGCTGCCCGGCAGGGAATGCGGTGCAGGATGACAAACGCCAAGGGCACGACTCGAACCCTCGCCGTGGCAACGGAAGCGTAGCGCGCATTGGCGTTCCCGTCGGCAGATCACCCGGAGGCGCTTGGCGCCGGAGGGAAGTTGCCGACGGCAGGAACGCCGCGCAAGAATCGTTGGGGGTCCAGGGGGCGGAGCCCCTGGAACGCGGGGGTACAGGGGGTGTTCGTTACAACACCTCCTGTCCGCCGGAGGCATAACGAAATCGGGCGTGTTCGGCAGGGCACGCCTGCCTTCGTAGAGGCCGCGTCCAACAAGGCGCGCCGCCATTCCCCATCCGCCGGAGGCATAACGAAATCGAGCGCTAACGTGGTGGCTGGAGTGCCTTCGTAGAGGCCGCGTCCAACAAGGCGCAGCACCCATTCCCCCAAAAAGTGGACGGGGACGAGAGCCTATGCCCTCGCCCCCGTCCGGAGACGCCTCTCCATCCCTAAGGACTATGGTGTCCGGAACCGCCGGGCCTGCGCGGAGTCCTGCGCGGCAACGCCTTTTCCGCGTTTTCACCGCGCTGGCGCCTACCCGTTCCGGCGCTATCGCTGTGCGCCAAACCTGCGGTCCCAGTCGAAATCCCGTCGCGTGACCACATCCTCCATGCGGCGGATGCGGCCTTCCAGTCGGTCGAACTTTTCCTTCAGCCTGCGCAGCGCCTCGCCGCGCGAGGACACGTAGCTGCCGTAGAAGTCGCGTTCGCCCGCGTCCGCCGGTTGCAGCACCGGGCGCGGCTTCATCACCAGCCCGGCCAGCACGTACAGTCCCACCACGGGCCAGAACCCGGTGAACAGGGCCGCCGCCACGAACAGCGCGCGCACCATGAATACCGACATTCCGAAATGTTGCGCAAGCCCTTTACACACCCCCATCAACTTGCCGTCGCGGGCGCGGTACAGGGTGCGGGGGCCACGGTCGTGCCAGGCATCCCGCCCGCCGCGCAGCGTACCCCAGGCATCTTCTTGGCGTGCGCCGTCGCGGCAGGAACCGTCGCCATGCCATCCGGTCCGGCCCGAGCCGTCACGGTCGAATCCGTTCCCGTCGCGGCTTGCCCCGTTGGGGCACTTCCGTCCGCCCCGGCCCCAGCCGGAACGCCTGTCGAACCTGCTTTCGTGACCGTCCATGGTCATTCCCTCCCCTGCCCGCGCGGGGCATCGCGTCCGGCGTCATGCCGGGCACGCCCCGCCGTGCCGTCCGGATCAAGCAGCAGCGTTTCCAGCGCCTCCACCCGTTCCTCCATGCGGCCCATGGCCCGGTACATCTCCTGGATCATCCGGGTCTCGTCGTCGTGCGCCGGGGTGGCGCCCTCGCGGGTGCGCAGCAGACGGTACAGGATGGCCAGCAACAGCACGGCCACCAGAGCGGGCAGCACCATGAACCAGAACATCATGACCGGCCCCAGTTGCGCCATGACGGCGAACATTTCCTCGAACATGTATGGCTCATGCATGCGTGGCCTCGAACTGTCGTGCCGCCGCGCGCCGGGGCGTGGCCCGTGGCGCGGGCAGCGGGGTGGCAAGCCCGGATGGAATGGCGGACGTCAACACGTGCGGTGCGCCTGATGCGCCTGATGCTTCTGATGCGCCTGGCGCGGCCCCATGCGGGGCGGCGTGCGGCCCATGCCCGCAGGGGCGATGCCGCGCGGGCATACAGGCCAGCCTCTGCAACCGCCAGACTAGCCCCTGCAACCGGTGGGCGCAAGGCGGTTACTCCCCCGCGCCGGAAACTTCATCGTGGCGCGGGGTGGTATCGCCCTTGCCGGAATTGCCAGCCCGTTCACCCACGCGGGCGCGCAGGGCGGCCAGCTCGCGCTCCAGTTCGTCGCGCGTTTCCAGGTCCGCGAAGGCGGCGTCCAGACCGTTGCGGCTGTCGGATGGCACGCGCACGGCGTCGGCCTCGGCCTCCATGTGTTCCACGCGGCGCTCAAGTTCCTCGAACCGGTGCATCACTTCCAGCGAGGCGGCGCGGCGCACGTCCTCGCGGGCCTGGCGGCGCACCCGGGCGTGCACGTGGCGCTGCACCAGCATGCGCTGCTTTTCGCGCGCGGCGGCCAGCTTTTCGTCCAGCACGTCCATGTCGGCCTGCGTGCGGGCCACCAGCGCGTCGATCTCGTCCAGTTCGCGGCGCAGCGCGTCGGCGCGCTCGTTCTCGCGTCGGCGTTCCAGCAGCGCCTCGCGCGCAAGGTCCTCGCGCCCGGAAGTCACGGCCAGCTCGGCCCGGCGATCCCAGCGGTCCACCTGGTCCAGCACGCCGTCCAGTTCGCGGCGCACCCGGCGCGCCTCGGCCATGCTGGAAGCGCACCCGGCCTTCAGTTCCACCAGCGTTTCCTCCATTTCGCGGATCATCAGCCGGACCAGCTTTTCCGGGTCCTCGGCCTTGTCCAGCATGGCGCTGATGTTGGAACTGACGATGTCCTTGAATCGAGAAAAGATACCCATGATCGCCTCCTGCGGTGCGTCGTGCATTCGTGCCAGCGGGAAAGCAGCAACCGTGCCAGCCCGCCCGCAGAAGGCAACCATGAGCAATCACTGGGAATGGCCTCAACATGCCGGGCGATGCGTACCGCCCGTAAAATTGATTTACACCAATATCTGGTGAAAATCACCAAAATATGGTTGAATCAACCATGCACGATCGCACGCGCGCTGCCGCGTCGCCTGCACTGGCCGAGGCCATCGGCCAGTCGGACGCGTTTCTCGCCTTTCAGGAGGCGCTTTCGCGCGTGGCGCGCGTGGACCGGCCCGTGCTGCTGGCGGGCGAGCGGGGCACCGGCAAGGAACTGGCCGCCGCGCGGCTGCACTACCTGTCGCCGCGCTGGCAGGGGCCGCTGGTGGTGCTGGACTGCGCGGCGTTGGCCCCCACCCTGGCCGAGGCCGAACTGTTCGGCCACGAGGCCGGGGCCTTCACCGGGGCGGCGGCGCGCCGGGCCGGGCGGTTCGAACGGGCAGACGGCGGCACGCTGTTTCTGGACGAGGTGGGCAACATTCCCGCCGGGGTGCAGGACAAGCTGCTGCGGGTGGTGGAATACGGCATGCTGGAACGGGTGGGCGGCACCCAGCCCGTGCGCGTGGACGCGCGGGTGGTGGCCGCCACCAACGCCGACCTGCCCGCCATGGTGGCGCGGGGACTCTTTCGGGCCGACCTGCTGGACCGGCTGAGCTTCGAGGTGCTGGCCGTGCCCCCCCTGCGCGAGCGCGGTGACGACGTGATCCTGCTGGCCCGCCATTTCGCGGCCAGCATGGCGGCGGAACTGGACCTGCCCGACACGCCGGAACTGGCCCCCGCCGCGCTGGCCCAACTGCTGGCCCACCCCTGGCCGGGCAACGTGCGCGAACTGCGCAACGCGGTGGAACGGGCCGTGGCCCGGCTGGATGACGGCGGCATGCGGTCCGGTGACAGGCGGCGGGAAAGCGCAGGCGCGGGCGGCGCGAGACCGGCGGGCCGTGCCCCGCGCATTGAACATTTCGACCTTGATCCTTTCGCGCGGCCATGGCGGCAGGGACCGGCAGTCCCCCGTCCCGCCCCGGCCACGCAGCCCCCACCCTCCACGGGGGCCATGGCGGGCGGTGCCGGGCCAAGGCGCGGTCCCGGCACCGCACCGCCTGATGATGCAAGGCCAGATGGCACCAGCCCCCATGATGCCCGTCCGGTCAATGCCGACCCGGTCAATGCCGACCCGGTCAATACCGGTCCGTGCAATGCGCACCCGGGCGCGGTCGGCGCGCCGTCCGCCATCGGGCCGCCCCTGCCCTGCATGCCCCTGCCCGAGGCCATCCGCCAACTGGAACTTTCCGCCCTGCGCGCCGCGCTGGACCGTGCCCGGCACAACCGCCGCGTGGCCGCCGAACTGCTGGGCATCTCGTACGATCAATTCCGCGGCTTGTACCGTCGCCATCGGCAGGATATGGAAACGTAATCCGCCGTAACCAGCCGTCACCCCACCCCACCGCACCGCGCGCTCAACCTCAGCACCAAGAGGCACGCCATGTCCCATTCCGATACGTCCGCCACCGTGGGTACCCGCAACATCTACCTCGAAACCCTGCCCATCGCGGAAGCCGTGAACCGAGCCCGCGCCGCGCTGGACCGCGCCACGCTGGTCCGCGCCGAAACCGTGGGCTCGCACGAGGCCGCCGGACGGGTGCTGTCCGAGGCGGTGTACGCGCGCTATTCCTCGCCCACCATGCACAGCGCGGCCATGGACGGCATTGCCGTGCGCGCGGCGGACACCTTTGCCGCGCGCGAAGGGCATCCCGTGGCCCTGCGCCGGGGCGAAGGCTATCACCCGGTCAACACCGGCCACCCCATGCCCGAAGGGTGCGACGCCGTGGTGATGATCGAGCATGTGGCCCAGATCGACGCGGACACCGTGGAGATAGAGGCCCCGGCCTTTCCGTGGCAGCACGTGCGGCGCATCGGCGAAGACATCGTGGCCACGGAACTGCTGTTCCCGCGCAACCACCGGCTGGCCGCCTGCGACGTGGGCGCGCTGCTGTCCGGCGGCATCTGGGACGTGCAGGTGTGGGAGCGGGTGCGCATGCGCATCATCCCCACCGGCGACGAGGTGCTGGACTTCACCACGAGGCCGGAGCCGGGCGCCGGGCAGGTGGTGGAATCCAACTCGCAGGTGCTGGCGGCCATGGCCCGCGACATGGGCTGCATCGTAGAACGCATCCCCCCGGTGCCGGACAACCCCGACGCCCTGCGCGCCGCACTGGCCCGCAGCCTGGACGAGGGCGTGCACGTCACCGTGCTGTGCGCGGGATCGTCCGCGGGCAGCAAGGACTTCACCCGGCAGGTCATCGCGGCGGAAGGGCGGGTGCTGGTGCACGGCATCCAGGCCATGCCCGGCAAGCCTTCGCTGCTGGGCGAATGCCGCGGACGGCTGGTGGTGGGCGCGCCCGGCTACCCCGTCAGCGCGGTGGTCTGCTTCGACGAACTGGTGGCCCCGCTGGTGGCGTGGATGGGACGCACCGTACCGGCGGACCGCCCCGCAGCAGACGTGCATCTGACCCGCAAGGTGCCCTCCAAGCTGGGGGTGGAAGAATTCGTGCGACTGGCCGTGGGCCGCGTGGGCAACCGGCTGGTGGGCACCCCGCTGGGGCGCGGCGCGGGCAACATCACCACGCTGTCGCGGGCGCAGGCCGTGGCCCGCGTGCCCGCCCTGTCCGAGGGCGCCACCGAGCACGAGGTGCTGCGCGCCCGGCTGACCGTGCCCGAGGCGGTGCTGGACTCCATCCTGGTCTGCGTGGGCAGCCACGACAACACCCTGGACGTGCTGGCCGACGAACTGATGGGCGGCGAGCGGCCCTTCCGGCTCATCTCCACCCACGTGGGCAGCATGGGCGGCATCACCGCGCTGCGCGGGGGCTCGTGCCATTTCGCCGGGGCGCACCTGTTCGACCCGGAAACGGGCGACTTCAACTTTCCCTTCCTGGAAAAGTACCTGCCCGACATGGACGTGCGGGTGGTGAACCTGGCCATCCGGCACCAGGGGCTCATCGTGGCGGCGGGTAACCCCAGGAATATCATCGGAGTGGAAGACCTTGCGCGCTCCGATGTGCGGTTCATCAACCGTCAGCGCGGCGCGGGTACGCGCATTCTGCTCGACTGGCATCTGGGGCAGGCGGGCATCGCCCCTTCGCTGGTGCAGGGCTATGACAAGGAAGAATTCACCCACATGGCCGTGGCCGTGAACGTGCTGACCGGCGCGGCGGACTGCGGCCTGGGCATCCATGCCGCGGCGCGGGCGCTGGGGCTGGACTTCGTGCCGCTGGCGCGCGAGCGGTACGACATCGTGATTCCCGCCGCGCACATGGACGATGCGCGGGTGCAGGCCATGCTGGCCCTGCTGCGGGACGAGCGGTTCCTGAAGCGGGTGGAAGCCATGGGCGGGTACGAGACGACGCTGTCGGGCCGGGTGATGGAGAAGGGGATGGGGCTTGGGGGGTAAGGGCAGGGTAAAAGGCGTGCCTTGTCGAAAGGCGCTTTCCTTTATGCGGCGGTACGCGCGAGTGCGCGTGTAATCACGCGCAGCAATTTTACACGGTTGTGGCTGTGCAAGAGGTTTGCCTGGTGGATATTCCGCGTATTTTCACTATTACGGAAAGCAATCACCGTATCCATAATCCGTTCACGCCGGAAAAATTCGCCACGCTTGGTGCGGTGTTGCATCTGGAGCCGGGGACACGTGTGCTTGACCTTGGCAGCGGCTCTGGTGAGATGTTGTGCACATGGGCGCGCGATTACGGGATTACCGGCGTCGGCATCGACATGAGCCCGTTGTTCACCCGGCAAGCGAAGCTTCGTGCCGAAGAACTTGGCGTCGCCAAGCAGGTCGAGTTCATCCACGGCGATGCTGCGGGCCATGTCGCCGCCGCAAAGGTGGGGGTGGCAGCCTGCGTCGGCGCCACATGGATCGGCGGGGGCGTGGCAGGCACCATCGAGCTTCTGGCGAAGAGCCTGTGCGCCGGAGGCATCATTCTAGTCGGTGAGCCTTACTGGCTTCGGGTGCCGCCTACGGAAGACGTTGCCAGAGGGTGCCATGCCAATGCCATTTCGGACTTTCTCGTACTTCCGGAACTTCTCGGGTCTTTTGGCGATCTTGGCTACGACGTGGTGCAAATGGTGCTGGCGGATCAGGAAGGCTGGGACAGGTACGAGGCCGCCAAGTGGCTTACCATGCGGCGCTGGCTTGAAGCGAACCCCGACGACGATCTTGCGCAGGAAGTTCGCGCCCAGCTGACCTCGGAACCACAACGCTATGCAGCCTTCACGCGTGAATATCTTGGATGGGGTGTGTTTGCGCTGATGGCGCGGTGATGTGGGGTGGCTGCGCGGTGACGGCTTCTGCGCGGACAGTCCCGCGTTTTTTGGTTCCCCTCGGTTTCGTCATGCCTCCGGCGGGCAGGGGGTGTTCACCAGCGCGCCACTGCCTTCGTGGAGGGCGCGTCCGCCAAGGCGCGACACGTCTCCCTTTCGCTTCATCTCCATGAAAAACAGGCGCGCCGCCGCTGCAAACCTGCAACGACGGCGCGCCATTCTTTTCCAAAACCGGCCTATGGGCGCATGCCGGGCCACGCCGTCAGGGCATTACACCCGCTCGGTCACCAGGTTCCCCATGCTCACGGTGCCCACCAGCGTCTTGCCTTCTTCCATGATGTCGCCGGTGCGGTACCCTTCGCGCAGCACGCCGCTGACGGCCTGCTCGATGGCCACGGCTTCCTTCTCCAGACCGAAGGTGTAGCGCAGCATCATGGCCACGGAAAGGATGGTGGCCACGGGGTTGGCCTTGTTCTGCCCGGCGATGTCCGGGGCGGAGCCGTGGATGGGCTCGAAGATGCCGGGGCCGCTGGCGCCCAGCGAGGCCGAGGGCAGCATGCCGATGGACCCGGTGATCACCGCCGCCTCGTCGGACAGGATGTCGCCGAACAGGTTCTCGGTGACGATGACGTCGAACTGGGCGGGCCAGCGCACCAGCTGCATGGCCGCGTTGTCCACGTACATGTGGGTCAGCTCCACGTCGGGGTATTCCCTGGCCACCTCGATGACCACGGCGCGCCACAGGCGCGACACGGCCAGCACGTTGGCCTTGTCCACCGAGCAGACCTTCCTGCTGCGTTTGCGGGCCGCCTCGAAGGCCACGCGGGCGATGCGGCGCACCTCTTCTTCATTGTAGATCATGGTGTTGTAGCTGGTGCGCAGGCCGTCGCGCAGCTCTTCCTCGCACACCGGCTCGCCGAAGTAGACGCCGCCGGTCAGCTCGCGCACCACCATCACGTCCAGACCCTGCGCGGCGATGTCGGCGCGCAGCAGGCAGGCCCCGGCCAGTTCGGGCAGCAGGGTGGCCGGGCGCAGGTTGGCGAACAGCCCCAGCGCCTTGCGGATGCCCAGCAGCCCCTTTTCCGGGCGGATGGCGGTGGGCAGGGTATCCCACTTGGGGCCGCCCACGGCGCCCAGCAGCACGGCGTCCGCCGCCTTGCACGCGGCCACGGTTTCGTCCGGCAGGGGGCCGCCCGTGGCGTCGATGGCCGCGCCGCCGATGAGCGCATTGGTGTAGCTGACGGTGTGGCCGAACTTCTTGGCCACCTTGTCCAGTACCTTCACGGCCTGTTCCACTATTTCCGGGCCGATGCCGTCGCCCGGCATCAGGCAGATCTTCATGTCCATCTGGATATCCCTTCTCGATGACCGATGCGCGCTATGGGTGGTGCGGCGGCGGGGTGTACGGCTCGCCGCCGGAATGGTCAGGATTGGCTTATCTCGCTTCCGCCTTTTCTCCTCGCGCCTGCAAAACCGGCATGCGAGGGATTTTGTTCTCCGGCGAGGAAGAGGCGTCTTTCGCGGAGGGAGCGTACTCTTTTCGTACGTGACCGGAGCGAAAGGCGCATCTGACGAAGCCGGAGGGCAAAAGACCCGAATGCCTAAGCCAGCTTCTCGCGGACGTAGGGGACGAGGCCACCCTTATCCAGCAACTCCCGCATCGACGCAGGCAGCGGCGGGCAGGTGATGGTGGCCCCGGTGGTGCGGTTGGTGATCAGCCCCTTGGCCGCATCCACTTCCACGGTGTCGCCGTCGGCGATCTTGTCCACCTCGTCGCCCACTTCCAGCAGCAACAGGCCCATGTTGAAGGCGTTGCGGTAGAAGATGCGCGCGAAACTGTGCGCGATGACCACGGGCATGCCCGCGCCCAGGATGGCGATGGGCGCGTGCTCGCGCGACGAACCGCAACCGAAGTTGCGCCCCGCCACCATCACGTCGCCGGGCTTCACCCGCTTCACCCAGCCTTCTTCAAGGCCAGCCATGCAGTTTTCGCCCAGCTTCTGGGTGTCGGTGGTCACCAGAAAGCGCGCGGGGATGATGGCGTCGGTATCGATATGCTCGCCCACCTTGTGGGCGGTGCCGGTGTAGCTCATGATGCGTAAACCTCCGTAAATGGCGTGTGGAACGGTTCCTGGTCTACAGGGGCCTACAGGCTGCCGGGGTGGGCGATGATGCCCGCCACGGCGGATGCGGCGGCAACAGCCGGGCTTGCCAGATAGACCTCGGATTCCAGGCTGCCCATGCGCCCGCGGAAGTTGCGGTTGGTGGTGGCGATGGCGCGTTCGCCGTCGGCCAGAATGCCCATGTGCCCGCCAAGGCACGGCCCGCAGGTGGCCGGGCCCACGATGCAGCCCGATTCCATGAAGGTTTCGATCAGCCCTTCCTTCAGGGCTTCCTTCCACACGCCGGGGGTGGCGGGCAGCACGATGCAGCGCACGCCCTTGGCCACCTTGCGGCCCTTCAGCACTTCCGCCGCCTCGCGCATGTCGCTGATGCGGCCATTGGTGCACGAGCCGATGACCACCTGGTCCAGGGTCACGCCCCGCACCTCACCCACGGGCTTCACGTTTTCCGGCAGGTGCGGGCAGGCCACCAAGGGTTCCATGCCGGACACGTCGAAGGTCAGCTCGCGTTCATAGGTCGCGCCGGGGTCGGCGGACAGGGGGGCGTCCTTGCGGCCACGCGCGGCGGTGTAGGCAAGGGTCTTGGCGTCGGCGGCGAACAGGCCGGCCTTGCCGCCCGCCTCGATGGCCATGTTGGCGATGGTCATGCGGCCGTCAACGGACAGGGCCTCGATGGCCGCGCCGTCGAATTCCAGCGCGCGGTACAGCGCGCCATCCACGCCGATCTCGCCGATAAGGCGCAGGATCAGGTCCTTTGCACCCACCCACTTGGGCAGGGTGCCGGTGAAGGTGGCCCGGATGGTGGGCGGCACCTTGAACCACGTTTCGCCAAGGGCCATGGCCCCGGCCACGTCGGTGGAGCCGAAGCCGGTGGCAAAGGCGCCCAGCCCCCCGTAGGTGCAGGTGTGGCTGTCTGCCCCCACCACCACGTCACCGGGGCCGACCAGCCCCAGTTCGGGCAGCAGGGCGTGCTCCACGCCGCAGTCGCCGCCTTCGTAGTAGTGGGTGACGCCCATTTCCCTGGCGAATTCGCGGGTCAGCTTCACCTGCTGCGCCGAAGCGATGTCTTTCTGCGGGGTGAAATGGTCCATGACCAGCGCCACCTTGTCGCGGTCGAACACCTTTTTCGCCCCCATGGCCCGGAAGGACTTGATGGCGAGCGGAGCGGTGATGTCGTTTGCCAGAGCCAGCGAGACGCGACAGCGGACGATCTGCCCCGCGGCCGTGATCGCCTCGTCGGTGTGCGCCTGCAGGATCTTCTGCGCAAGCGTGTGTGCCATCTAGATTCCCTCCTTCTCTTGCTCTTCTTCTTTCTTTGCCAGCCGGTTCAGCGCGTTCACGTACGCGCGGGCGCTGGCCAGTATGATGTCGGGGTCGGACCCGCGTCCGACCGCGCTGCTGCCGTTCTGCCGCAGGCGCACGGTCACCTCGCCCTGGGCGTCTGTGCCGCCGGTGATGGCGGTGACCGAGTATCGTTCAAGCACGGGCGCCCGGCCCACTATTTCGCCAATGACGTTGAACACCGCGTCGATGGGGCCCACGCCGAACCCGGCGGCGCGCTTCACCTCGCCCATGACGTCCATGACCACGGCGGCGGTGGGGGGCATGCCGGTGTCGCTGCACTGCACGGAAAGGTTCACCAGCCGGTACAGGTCGGGCAGGCGGTAGACCTCTTCAAGCACCAGCGCCTCGATATCCTCGTCATAAATCTGCTTCTTCTTGTCCGCCAGCTTCTTTACCGCCTCGAACACGGTGACGAGCTGGGCTTCCTCCAGCCGGTAGCCAAGCTCGTCCAGCTTGTTCTTCACGGCGTTGCGGCCCGAATGCTTGCCGATGACGAGGTCGGTCTTGGTCTTGCCGATGGATTCCGGCGTCATGATCTCGTACGTTTCGCGGTTCTTGAGCATGCCGTCCTGGTGGATGCCCGATTCGTGCGCGAAGGCGTTGGCGCCCACGATGGCCTTGTTGGGCGGGATGGGCTGGCCGATGATCATGGACAGCAGGCGGCAGGTGGGGAACAGCTGCTCGGTCACCACGCCGCAGTCCAGCTGGTAGAAGTCGCGCCGGGTATGCAGGGCCATGACGATTTCCTCGAGCGAGGCGTTGCCCGCCCGTTCGCCAATGCCGCTGATTGTCACTTCCGCCTGGCGGGCGCCCGCCTTCAGCGCGGCAAGGGTGTTGGCCACGCCCATGCCGAGGTCGTTGTGGCAGTGCACGCTGAACACGGCCTTGTGGCTGTTGGGCGTGTTTTCGATGACGTACCTGATGAGCCGCCCGAATTCCTCGGGCTGGGCATAGCCCACGGTGTCCGGCACGTTGATGGTGGTGGCCCCGGCGTTGATCACCGCCTCGAAGACCCGCACCAGAAAGTCGGGGTTGGAGCGCGAGGCGTCCTCGGCAGAGAACTCCACGTTGCTGGTGTATCTGGCGGCATGGCGCACGGCGGCCACGGCCATTTCCACCACCTGGTCCGGCTCCTTGCGCAGCTTGTACTGCATGTGCACCGGCGAAGTGGCGAGAAAGGTGTGGATGCGCGGGGTTTCGGCCACCTTCACGGCCTCCCAGGCCCGGTCGATATCGGCGGGCATGGCGCGGCACAGGCCCGCCACCTCCACACCCTTCACGGCGCGGGCGATGGCCTGCACGGCCTCGAAGTCGCCCTGGCTGGAGGCGGGAAACCCGGCTTCCATGATGTCCACGCCCAGGGTTTCCAGCTGGCGGGCCAGGCGGATCTTTTCCTGAAGGTTCATGGTGGCGCCGGGCGACTGTTCGCCGTCGCGCAACGTGGTGTCGAAAATGCGGATGCGACCGGATTCGATGGTCATGGTTCGTGCTCCTCTGGCTGTGGTCCGCGCCCGTTGTGGTTGGGGACGGGACCATGGCGCTGATGCGCGGTCGTCACGTGCGGCGTGTGCGCCTGACGGATTGCTGCATCTGTTCGTTAGCTGCGCGCCGGCCCGGGAGACGGGACTCTGGCTGAGAGGAGGGTACACGTCCGCCCGGGAACGGCGTGCGTTCCTGACACGGAGGTACGGGGCGCTGCTACGACAACCCTAGGATAGGTTGCGTAGTAGCTTGTGATTGCGGCGGGGAATGATGACGAAGGTGTACACGGGACCAGAGATGAGGTAGCCCGCGAACACCAGGAAACCCAAGAGCTTGGGTTCGGAGGAGACGAGTACGAACAGCAGGATGGCGGTAACCATCGAGCTGAACGGATGGGCCTTGATGAGCCCGTATTCCTTGAAGGACGCGTAGCGCACGCGGCTCACCATGAGGAAGGCGAGCACGAAGACGAGCGCAAGGCAGAGGCGCGGGAAGAACCCCGCGAACTGTTCGGGCACGTAGGGGCTGAACAGCACCAGCGTGGCCACGGCGCAACCGGCCGCCGGGATGGGCAGGCCGATGAAGAACTTCTTGGAGGTGGTGGCGGTGGATATGTTGAACCGGGCAAGGCGCAACGCCCCGCACACCGCGAACAGGAAGGCGGCGGCAATGCCGAGGCGGCCATACTGGTGCAACTGCCACTGGTACATCATGAAGCCGGGGGCCACGCCGAAGGCCACCAGGTCGCACAGCGAATCGTACTGGACGCCGAATTCGCTGGCGGTATTGGTGAGGCGGGCCACCTTGCCGTCCAGGCCGTCCATGAGGGCGCTGAACAGAATGGCCATGGCGCAGTCTTCGTACCGCCCGGAAACGGCCCACAACATCCCCAGGAAGCCTGCAAAGAGGCTTGCCGTGGTGAAGAGGTTAGGGAGGATGTACACTCCCTTGTGGATCGGGCGGGCGGGCTGTTCCATGGCCTTGCGGCTGTCCTGTGCCTTTTTTCGGTCCGTGAACCGTTGTAATTGACGGGGTTAGGCGTTGCGGCGCGCCACTATGGTCTGCCCTGCGAACACCTGTTCACCCACGTTCACCGCCGGAGAATAGTCGTCCGGCAGGTAAAGGTCAACCCGCGAACCGAAGCGGATCATGCCGAAGCGTTCGCCACGGGCCAGCACGTCGCCTTCATCGGTGCGGCACACGATGCGCCGGGCGATCAGCCCCGCGATCTGCACGAAGGTCCAGGCGGAGCCGCCTTCCTCGGTCATCTGGTAGGCGCAGCGCTCGTTGTCGGTGGAGGCCTTGTCCCATGCCGCGTTCAGGAACTTGCCGGGATGATAGGCAATGCCGGTCACGGTGCCCGCCACCGGGGCGCGGTTCACGTGCACGCTGAACACGTTCATGAAGATGCACACCGCGGTGCGCGGCTGGCCGGTGAACGGGTCGGGCATGGTCTGCACGCGCACCACCTTTCCGTCGGCGGGGCTGACGGCAAGGCCGGGCGCAGTGGGGGTTACCCGTTCCGGATCGCGGAAGAAGTGGCAGCAGAACCAGGTCAGCAGCATGAACACGAAGCTGCCGGTGGCGCAGCCGAGCATGGCGAGGGAAAGCGTGACGAGGGCGCACAGGCCGATGGCCGGGACGCCTTCGGGGGTGATGCCGATGGAGGCTTTGCGCATGTGGGGTGCCGTTGGTTGCGGTGGTGTGCGGTATGCCGGGGCCGCGGTGCGCGGCCCGCGTGCGGGCAATGTGGTGGGAGTGTAGGCAAAAGCCGCCGCGCTGGCAACCTGCGGGCAACTGATGAGGCAATGGGGACGGGGGCGGGAATCGTCGGCGGGAGGGCAGGGGGCGTCGAATGGCCGGTGGGTTTACCCTTGGGCGGGGCTGCGATGGTCGCCCGCGCATCGTCGCGCCACCAGCGTGCCCATTACCCGGCGCAACAGCAGGGGGGCCACGGCCAGCAGGCACAGGGCAAGCCCGGCGCGCAGGGAAATGATGTCGCCAAGATGGCGGATGCGTCCCAGTTCCGCCCCGGCGTGCACGTATAGGGCGTTCAGCGGCACCATGCCGAGCAGCGAGACCGTGGCGAAGGTGGAAAGACGCATGGCGGTGACCCCGAACAGCAGGTTCACCAGCCAGTAGGGCATCACGGGCACGCAGCGCAGGCCCAGCAGGCACAGCGCGCCTGGCGAGAGCAACCCGGAGCCGGGCACCCCGGACGGTGGCCGGGCAGTGGGAGCCTGGCCTGCCGACGCATGGCCCGTCGCTGCCTGGTCCGAAGGATCCGGGAAAGGGAAAGGAGGCTGCGTCCCGGCCTGCGTCGGCCCATCGGGGCTGCCGCTCCCTTGGGCCATGGCCGCGTCGATGCGGGCCAGTTGGCCGGGCCACAGGCGACGCACCGTGCCGCGCAGCAGGTGGCGGGCGCTCAGGAAGGCCAGGCAGGCCCCGGCGGTGCTGGCCGCGCTGACGGCGGCAAGGGCCATGCCGAAGCCGAACACGGCCCCACCGGTCAGGGTCAGGAACACCGCGCCGGGGATGGAACAGGCGGTCATCAGCACATAGCCCGCCATGTACACGGCCACACTGACCACGGGGTGGCGGGCGTGCAGGTCCAGCAGCCGCTCGCGCAGGGCCAGGGCCTGGTCCGGGCCCGGAGTCGGAAGGTTGCCGGTAAGGAACAGCAGGGCAAGGGTGGTCAGCAGCAGGGCGGCCACCGCTTTCAGGATGGGTACCCGTGTCGCTGTGCCGCGCGTGGACGCCTCTGTGGCGGGGAGCGGTACACATGCGGCGGCAGGCCCGTCGTGCCCCCCATCAAGGGGGATGCGGGGGGTGCGGGCTGGGGGTGGGGGGCGACGGGGAATGCGCACGGACGGGCCTGCCTGCCGGTGTATGGGCGGCCTTCGCGGAGGAAGGCGATACCATGCGCAGCATGCCCCATGCCAGTGGCGGAATGATGATGTCCCGGTGACGGAACGCGAACGATGCCGGTGTGCGCCGCGCCGTCACCTGTCCCTGCGCGGGTGGGCGTCCGTTCGCTGCGCGGCAACTGGCCGACAGCTTCACGGACGCCGCAGTTTCGAACTGCCGTTACCCCGGCCACCCTGCGGGCAGCGCCACCTGCGGGGCCAGCGCGGCCAGGTCGGCGCGGAAGGCGTCGTGCCCGGTGAACAGCCGGGCATGGATGCCCAGCGCGGCGGCCCGCCCGATGTGCCCGGCGTTGTCGTCGAAAAAGGCCGCGCGCGTCGGGTCCACGCCCATGAGAGCCGCGGCGTGGGTGAAGAAGCCGGGGTCGCGCTTGTTCAGCCCCTCGCGGAACGAATTGAACACCCGGTCGAAGTGGCGGTACACGCCGTGCGCCGCGTCGATTTCCTCCAGCCAGTTGGTATGGTCGCTCAGGATGGCCGTGCGCAGCCCGGCGGCGCGCACCGCGTCGGCGGCGCGCAGCATTTCCGGGCGCACGGTGAAGCGGCTCATGATCTCCGCGCGCAGGGCGGCGTCGGTGCCGGTCATGCCGGTGGCCGCGCGCACGGCGTTCCACCATGCGGCCTCGTCGGCCCTGCCGTTGACGTAGCCGGTGGCGTAGCAAAGGTCGGTGGCCGTGCGCATGGCGGCTTCCGGGTCCAGGCCCTGGGTGCGTCCGATGGCGCGCAGGCCTTCGATGAAGCCTTCCTCGGCCAGCACGCCGCTGAAGTCGAAGAAGATGACGTCAATGTGGGGTGCGGCATTGCCGCGCGAGTGTGTCATGGGATATCCTTGGCGTCTGCGGGGCCACGCCGTGCATGCTGCGCGGTGCCCCGGTTCCGGAATGCCGCCGCTCCCGCGCGCCAGAAAGTCGGCGCGGACGCGCACGGCAACCCGCTCAGGATAACCACGCGGAGGCAAAGCGCAATGGCAGGATCCACTCGGCCCGCATCCACAGGCCCCACCGACACCACCGGCCCCGCCATGTCCGCCGGGGCCTCGGAGGCGGCGCACTCCGCCGGTGACGACGACAGGCTGCGGGTGGGCATCAGCTCGTGTCTTCTGGGAAACAAGGTCCGCTTCGACGGCGGGCACAAGCACGACCCGTACATTACCGGAACCCTGGGCCAGTACATGGACTTCGTGCCGGTCTGCCCCGAGGTGGAATGCGGCATGCCCATCCCGCGCGAGGCGCTGCGGCTGGTGGGCGACCCGGCCAACCCCCGGCTGGTCAGCGTGAAGGGCTACGAGGACTGGACGGAGCGCGTGCGCGCCTTTGCCCTGCGCCGGGTGGAACAACTGGCCGCCGAGCGGCTGGACGGGTTCATCTTCAAGCGGGCCTCGCCCTCCAGCGGCATGGAGCGGGTGAAGGTGTACGCCGACCACGACCCCCGCGACGTTCCGGAAGGCGCGGGCCGCGTCAATCTGGGGCCGCCGCAGGAAAAGGGCGTGGGCATCTTTGCCCGCGTGTTCATGGACCGTTTTCCGCTGCTGCCCACGGAAGAGGAAGGCCGCCTGAACGACCCGCGCCTGCGCGAGAACTTCATCGAGCGGCTGTTCGTCATGCGCCGCTGGCGCGCCCTGGCGGAGGCCGGGATGTCGCGCGGCGGGCTGGTGGACTTCCATACCCGGCACAAGCTGCTGCTCATGTCGCATTCGGTGGAGCACTACCGCGCGCTGGGCAGGCTGGTGGCCCATGCGGCCAGCCACGACCAGGCAAGCCTTGCCCGCGACTACCTGACCGGCCTCATGGACGGGCTGCGCCTGCCCGCCACCACGGCCAAGCACGCCAACGTGCTGCAACACTGCATGGGTTACTTCAAGCGGGTGCTGACCCCGGACGAAAAAATGGAAATGCTGGAGGTCATCCAGCGCTACCGCAAGTTGCAGGTTCCGCTGGTGGTGCCGGTGACCCTGCTGAACCACTACGTGCGCAAGTACGGCGAACCGTACCTGGCCGGGCAGTTCTACCTGAACCCGCACCCGGTGGAGCTGAAGCTGCGCAACCACGCGTGAGCGGTTTCGCACCCGGACCGTTCGTTGCGCGCGTGCGGGCAGCGGAAAGGTCTTGCTCCATATCATGCTGAAATGGCATGCAATGATTTGCAGCGTGCGCCGTCGGACTGGCGACGACCGGATGTCAGGGGGGCTCGCGCGCACTATGTATCGACGCATATGCGTGGTGCGGTTACGGTGCCTTCAAACCGCGAGGAGGCACGCATGATCAGACGCTGGTTGATGAGGATATTTCCGAAGCTGCTCGACGTGGGGTTTGTGGTGGGGCTGATAGGGGCAGTGGGGTTTGCGGTGGGAGCCGGAATGCTGGACAAGAAGGGCGGCGGGTTTGCGTTCCTTCCGTTCTTTTCGTTGCTGTTCATCGGGTTGTCGGGGGTGGTCGTCTCCTTTGGACCGCTCTACCTGCTGCTTGAGGTGCGCGACCTGGTCCGGGAATACGTGCGGCAGGAAGGCAACCGCAACCGCGAACATACCGAAGCCTGACGAGCACGCCATGGCGGCGACCGCTGCGGCGTGTCGGCGCGCGCATGCGACCATGAGCGGACGGATTGCCATGCAGTCTGTCCGCCTTGCATTTCCGGGGCGCCTTCTGCTTGCGGCAGGCCCGTTCCTCCCGTCCCCTCGCCTTGCCCCGTCCCGCGCCGCGCACCCATCTTGCCATCCGCCGTCCCGATGACGATATATCCGGAGCAACCACGCCGGTACGCCCCGTCCCGCCACGCGGGCGGAAGCCCGGCGTATTCCGTTCGCGCCCGCACTCCCGTTCCCCGGCTTCTTCCAGCCCCTTCCGTTCCCTTCTGTCAGCGACGTCACCCGCGCGCCACGCACGCATCCCCAATATGCTCCCCACGGAGGTCGCCCCATGGACCCGGTAACCCATCTTGCCAGCGGCGCGCTTGTGGCCATGGCCCTGCCCGATACCCGGCGCAGCCGCTGGTTCATGCCCTTTGCCCTGACCTGCGCGGTGCTGCCCGACGTGGACGTGTTCTTCGGCTCCACGCCGCTGGACTATCTGACCATGCACCGGGGCATCACCCATTCCTTCGCGGGCGGTGCGGTCATGGCCCTGCTGACGGCGCTGCTGTTCCTGCCGCTGCTGCGGCGCGCTCCGCGCGATGCCGTGGGCAGCGGCGGCGTGCACACCTGGGGCTATGCCCGCCATGCGCTGGCCGCCTACGGGCTGATCCTGCTGCACATCTTTCTGGACTGCATCACCACCTACGGCACGCAGGTGTTTCTGCCCTTCTCGGACTACCGGGTGGCCCTGCCCGCCGTGTTCATCATCGACCCGGTCATGACCCTGGTGATGCTGGCGTGCATCGTGGCGGCCATGGGCCGGGCGCATCGGCGCACCTTTGCCGCGCTGGGCCTGGCCTGGACCGTGCTGTGGCCCGGCGCTTCCCTGGCGGTGCAGCAGCACGTGCAGTCCGGCCTGGTGGCGAAGCTGGCCGCACAGCCCGTGCCGCCCGTGTCGGTGGCGGTAATCCCCGAGGTGCTGGCCCCGTTCAACTGGAAGGTGGTGGTGGACGATGGCCGCCGCTACGGCATGGCCCGCTACCAGTTGCTGAACCCGGATGCGCCGCTGGCCCTCGAACTGTTCGAAAAGGCGGACCCGGTGCTGTACCGCCGCCTGTCCGAGGGGGAAGAACTGTTCCGCGTGTATGGCCGCTTTGCCATGTTCATGACCCAGGAAACCCGGCAGGAAAACGGGGCGTCCGTGATCGCCTATCGCGACCTGCGCTTTGCCTCCACGGTGCCGTTCATGCGCATGCTGCGCGGCGAGGGCGTGCCCTTCCAGTTGTGGGCGCGCCTTTCCACCGACGGGCGGCTGGAAGGGTTCCGTTTCGTGCAGGGGCGCGCCGCGGGCGGCAGCGATGCGGCTGGCGCGGCTGGCGGAACTGGTGAGTCTGGCGGGACTGGCGCGACTGGTGAATCTGGCGGAACTGGCGGCGGCGAATGGGTGCCCGTGCCGCGCTGAGGGCGGCATGGCATTGCATACGAGCCGATGAAATGTGTCCACACCCCTTGTCACATGAGGGGTGACGCGATATTGATGAAATATTGGGGAGTATGGCGTGGTGACGCCATGCGGCAACAGCACGGGATGCATCCGCAACTTCCCGTTGGCGGGCGCGGAACATGCCGGAACAGTGCTGTCCGCGCGTATAACATGCCGCCACTAAACATGTTTCGCACATGGTGCCGCCGCATCGGGGTTCCGGGGCGCGCGCGGCGGCCCTGCACCTACACGCCATGCCCCGCACGGACAGGTCCGACTGGAGGTCCACGTGAACAAGAGCGAACTGGTACGAGCGCTTGCAGAAGAGCACGAACTGCCTGTAGAGGACGCCACCGTGGTGGTGAACACCTTCTTCGACTGCGTGCGCGATGCGCTGCTGGAAGGTGACCGCGTGGAGATTCGCGGCTTTGGTTCGTTCAAGATCAAGGGCTATCGCGGCTACAAGGGCCGCAACCCCAAGACCGGCGATTCCGTGGCGGTGCCGCCCAAGCGGCTGCCCGTGTTCCGCGCCGGAAAGGAACTGAAGGACATCCTGAACCCCTAGGAGACAGGGGCGGCGAGAGCCTTCGTTTTCGTCATTGGTGGGGCGGCGCGCAGGGCGCCGCCAGGCGGGCGGTTGCGCTGCCGGTCGGGGGGCTGGCTGCGCGAGCGCTCGTGTTTGGTTCGGGGGATGAGCAGCGTGGATGCGTGCGGCCCGGCGGGCGGCACAGGGGGGCATGATGGGCAACGGCACGGAAGACACATTGCACGGGCACAGGGCATGTCCTGTCCCGGCAGTCATGCCGCGCGAACTGGCGGAAGAGCGGCTGCGCCATCTGCACCTGCGCATAGGCGAGGGCATCGTGGCACGGCGCCCGGCCATCATCGCCACGGTGCTCGGCTCGTGCGTGTCCGCCACGTTTTTCCATAGGTCCACTGGGCTTGCGGGCATCTTTCACGCCATGCTGCCCACGGCGGAAGGCAGCCGCGATTTCGATTGCAACCCCTGCAAATACGTGGATACCGCCGTGGAGGCGGTGCTGGCCCATTTTCTGCGCAAGGGCGTGCCGGTCATCGAGATCGAAACCAAGTTGTTCGGCGGCGCCTTCAGCATGAACACCGAAGAAAAGTCGCTGGTGCGATCGCTGGTGGACGTGGGTGGCCGCAACGTGCAGGTGGCCCGCGACCTGCTGCGCGCCAGGGGGCTGGTGGTGTCCAGCGAACATGTGCTGGGCGAACGGGGCCGCAAGCTGCTGTTCCACGCGGGCACCGGCGAGGTGTGGGTGAAGCTGCTGCGCCGCAGCCTGGCCGAGCAGGGCCGAGGCGCGGGCCGCACCGGGCGTGGCCGTCATGCCGAGCCCCCGGCCTGGTCGTACGACGCCAGGCCGGAACCGTGGCCCGGTCCCGTCCCGTTTGGCGAATCGGGCCGGGCGGGTGGTTCGGGCCGGGCGGCTGGCCCGGTTGGTTCGGACGGCCCGGCTGATTCGGGCGAGCCGGATGGTTCGGGCGAGCCGGGCGGGCAGGCCTGATAGCTCGCGCCTGATAGCTCGCGCCTGATGGCTCGCGCCGGATGGCTCGGGCCTAGTCGCTCGGGCCGGATAGCTCGGGCCGGGTAATCCCGCCAGACAGCTCGCGCCGGGTTTCGTCCCCCGATTTCGTTCCCGGATTTTGCCCCCTCCATTTCGCCGTCCGCTCCCGCAGCGCGCCCGCGCACGCTGGCCTTGCCCCCGGAAATGGGCTACGAGCGGGGGCAGACCCCCATTCCCCACGCACCCGCACGCCGGACCCTTGCCGCATGAAGATCGTCTTCTGCATCGACGACAACCCCCGCTACCTGCTGATGATGCGCGCCGCCGTGCGTTCGCTGCGGCGTCTGCATGGCGATGCGGCCCCCTGCGTGTGCGTGTACGGCGGCAGCAACCCGGCGGTCATGGACGCGGTGCGCGCCGAGGGCGTGCAGCTTGTCCGGCACACCCCGGTCATCGGCGTGCACAACGCCCCGCCGCAGTTCCACCGCTGCATCGGCGCGTTTCTGAAGCTGGAGCTGGCCCTGCTGCCGGAACTGGCCGACGACGAGTACGTGCTGTACTGCGACGCCGACGTGTACTTTCACCAACCGATTCTGGGAGCCGGTGGGGGCGATGCCGCATCCGGCGGGGCAGAGCACATCCGCCCGCAGTACATGGCCATGGCCCGCGAGGCCACGGCCCCCTTCCACCACGCCCACGAACAACTGGACTACGAATGGCGGGGCCGCCGCTACGTGGTGCCGCTGCCCTTTCCCATCTGGACCTTCAGCAGCGGGGTGGTGCTGTTCAACCTCGAGCGGCTGCGGCGGCACGACCACATCCACAACTTTCTGGCCTTCTGCGTGCAGAACCTGCACCGCATCGGCAATCTGGACCAGTCGCTGCTGAACTATTTCTTCGGCAAGCGGGTGACCAAGCTGGACCCTTCGTGGAACTGCCCGCCCTACCGGGCCGACGCGCTGACGCGGGCGCGCATCGTGCACTTTCACGGCCCCAAGCCGTGGGACACCAAACCCGCGTTGTGGAAGGACCTGCGCATCAACCACTACATGGAATTCCGGCGCCGCTGGCTGGAACTGCTGACGCCGGAAGAACGCGAGCAGGCCGCCGCGTGGGAGGCGGCGGGGTAGGGACGCCGTGGGGCGATTTTTCGAATCTCTCACCCGCGACGCTTTTTTCCGGCCCGCGCCGTGTCCGGTTCGCATCCCGCCCGGATATTCATTGCTTCCGGCGCGCGCTGCTTGTCGCCTGCGGCGGTGTGTCCGCCTCCTTCCGTTTCGTCCGCCCACCTTCTGTTTTGTCCGACCCCCTTCGGCTTTGCCTGTCTGCCTTCCGCTTCGCCTGTCCTGCTCCGGCTCCCCATTACTGCGGTGCCGGGCGCATCCCCCCATCCCCTGCGCCCCGCGCGCCGTGCCCCGTGCGCCGTGTCTGGCTTTTTCGCCCCGTTTGGCCATTTCGTCGCCCCGGCCATAATCATCTCCGCCCCGCCTTCCCTGCTGTCATCGGGCCGCAAGCCTGCTATGCTGGTTCCGTGTCGCGGTCCTGCCCGGCCCCGCCCGGTCCAGTTCGGTCCTGCCCGGTTCTGTGCGGTTCTGTGCGGTCCTGTTCGGTCGAGTCCGGTCCTGTTCGATTGTTCCGCATCAGACCGATTGGACCCGATTGGACACGATTCGGCCCGCTTGGACCAGCCCCGCGCCGCTTTGCAACTATCGCCGCCATCCCACAGCCCGGCCCACCGCCGGATGAAGGAGTTTCGCATGTCGTCCCAGCCGTCTGCCACAGCCTCTGGTCCCGCCGCCAGCCCTGCCGACGCCCATACCCCCGAAAGTCTGCGCGCCCTTTTCCCCGTGGCCGGGCAGCCCCTGCCGGAAGCCGCCCACGCCTTCGCGCCCATAGAGCAGCGCACCTGCCTCATCGACGGCAAGCTGGAGGAATGGCCCGGCGAGATGCAGCAGGTGTTTTCGCCCATCGGGGAAGTTGACGGTGCGGGCGGCTTCGCTCCGCGCCTGCTGGGCAGCTGTCCCATTCTGGACGAGGCCGCCGCCCTGCGCGCCGTGGACGCCGCCGACCGCGCCTGGGCCGACGGCATGGGCGCATGGCCCACCATGGGCGTGGCAGAGCGCATCCGCCACGTGGAGGATTTTGCCCGGCGCATGGCGGCGCGGCGCACCGAGGTGGTGCGCATCATGATGTGGGAAATCTGCAAGTCGTGGCAGGACGCCAGCGGCGAATTCGACCGCACCATGGAGTACCTGCGCGACACCATCGACGCGCTGAAGGATCTGGACCGCGCCTCGTCGCGCTTTGTCATAGAGAAAGGCATCTACGCGCAGATCCGCCGCGCGCCGCTGGGGCCGGTGCTGTGCATGGGGCCGTACAACTACCCGCTGAACGAAACCTTCTGCACGCTGATGCCCGCGCTTATCATGGGCAACCCGGTCATCGTGAAAACGCCGCGCCTGGGGCGGCTGCTGTATTCGCCGCTGATGGAAGCCTTCCGCGACGCCTTTCCCGCCGGGGTGGTCAACATCCTGCACGGCGACCGGCGCATCGTGAAGCCCATCATGGCGTCGGGGCGCATCAACGTGCTGGCGTTCATCGGGTCCAGCACGGCGGCGGACGCGCTGCGCCTTGCCCATCCGTACCCGCACCGGCTGCGCTGCGTGCTGGGGCTGGACGCCAAGAACGCGGGCATAGTGCTGGACTGCGCGGACATGGACCTGACCGTGGCCGAGGCGCTGCAAGGCTCGTTTTCGTTCAACGGGCAGCGCTGCACCGCGCTGAAGATGCTGTTCGTGCATCAGAAGCGGCTGGACGAATTTCTGGCCCGCATGGACGAGGGCATCCGCAAGCTGCGCATCGGCATGCCGTGGGACGAGGGGGTGCGCATCACGCCGCTGCCGGTGCCCGGCAAGTCCGCCTATCTGGACGACCTGGTGCAGGACGCCGCCGCGCATGGCGGCAGGGTGGCCAACAGCGGCGGCGGCTCCCACGCCGAAACCCTGTACCACCCCACGGTGGTCTGCCCGGCCACGCCGCAGATGCGCGTGTACCACGAGGAGCAGTTTGGCCCGGTGATACCCGTCATCCCCTTCACGGACATAGAAACTCCGGTGCGCTACGTGGTTGGGTCGCAGTATGGGCAGCAGCTGAGCATCTTCGGCAACGACCCGGACGACGTGGCCCGGCTGATCGATCCCATGGTCAACCAGGTGTGCCGGGTGAACATCAACAGCCAGTGCCAGCGCGGGCCGGACACCTTTCCCTTTACCGGCCGCAAGGATTCTGCCGAGGGCACCCTTTCGGTCAGCGATGCGCTGCGCTGCTTCTCCATCCGCACGCTGGTGGCGGCCAAGGGCACCGACGCCAACAAGGAAATTCTGACGAGCATCATCCGGGACAGGCGGTCGAACTTCCTGTCGAACGATTTCATTCTGTAGCGGGACGGGCGGTTGCGAGGGGCGAATCCGGGAGAGCGGGGCGCTGCCCCGCACCCCTGTAGCTCTGCTGTCCTCATCCGTAAGGTTCGCGCTGCGCGCTCACCAACGGCTGAAGCAAGGGAGCCGCGTGCGTTGTGATCGCCTCCGTAAGGCTCACAAGCTCGTCAAACGGCTGCCGTCCCCTTGACCTCCCTTTTGGGGGGGAGTGGGTAGCAAATCACAAGGCCCGCCGGATACGGCGGGCCTTGTGGCGTTCTGGAGAAAGGGGAAGCGTGAGGAGGAGAGGCTGCGGAGACACGGCGGATGGCTCCCCGTCACCCGACATCGAGCCGGACCTACTGGCCCTTGCGTTCCTGCAAGTGCCTGCCGAGCACCGTCTTGATGAGCGCCTGCCGCGATACGCCAAGGGTCTTGGCTTCCTTGTCCAGCGCGTTCACCATCCACAGCGGAAAGTCCACGTTGACAGTCTTCTTCTCGCGGTTGGGATGGCGGATGGCGCTGGTATCCAGAAAGGCGGTGATGTCCTCGCCTTCGTCAAAGCGGCGGTCGAATTCTTCAGTGGAAATTTGCTTGGACATACAGTGCCACCTCCTCTTTTCTCGCCCGTTTTGCACTGTAGGCAAGTTGGCGAGGTGTGTCAGCCGAATAGCCGATTCCTCATTCAGGCCGCCAAGTGTGTGTGAATTGTTAGTACGAGTATAAATGTTAACATTGGCATTTACGGCATTTAAAATTGATGCTATTTTCAATAAAAAAAGCGATAATTGTCATTTTTATAACATGGGCAAGGGGATGTTGTGATTGACATTAGTTCGGCAAGAGTTGGAAGGTTTGTCGTTCATCACGTAGGTAACAAGCTAAGAGAAGAAGGCTACATATTATCTTCGAAGGAATCTGCTGCACAGGCTGACCTTTGTGAGCTTCTCCTTAAGCACTACCTGCTTCCGCTGTCGCAACAAACAGATTTTTTTGAATTTTTTCATGAATCCGATCTGGGCCTTAATGAATTGTATAGGTATTCTTCGAATGTTTTTAAAGATAATGAGTCATTTTTTGAGCAGTCTTGTAATATTGCGAGGCATTTATACAGTGTATCGACGCACCCAAACGTTTCAGAAGGTGAGTTAATAATTATTTTGTTTTTGGGTATTCGACTCGGTGAGTTGGCAATGGATGGATTGGCGATTCTAAAGATGGAGAACAAGGATAGCTATCTTGATGTCGTTGATGAATTTGGAACAATTCAGTTGATGACAAAGTACGGAATTTCATTGAATAAAATACAGAAAGGGTGCCTTGTGTTTTCAAGTGGCAATAGCGTAGTTGCTATTGATAATTTGAGTAAAAAAACTAAATACTGGAATGATTCCTTTCTTAAAATAAGGCCACAGAGAACGATGGATGCTTGTGCAAAAGCTGGTGGCACAATTTTAAAGTCTATCGCAGCTAAGGTGCAGGATGGCTCAGAACGGATATCGTTGAATAAAAAAATAAAGGATGAAATCTCATCTAACCACTCATTGTCGTTGGGTGAACTTATCGATATTTCCAAAGGTTTTGTAAGTGAGCGTGCTATTTCTGGGATTGTTGAGGGTGTGCGCGGAGGTGTGGGGTTTGATTTGTCTGATGGGCTACAGATTGATTCAGGGGCACTCCTCCCATATGTGCGGAAGATGGCTAGTAAAATATGCATAGCAAAGGGTGTTAATATTGTTGTTTCAGATCATCTGGTGAGTATTTCAGATGTTTCAATTGAGCCGCGTGTAGGCGGTTTTCGCGCAATTATTGATATGAAGGTTGAGGAGGGTGAATAATGGGAGGGGAGTTATCAAAAAAATCTGGCGAGATTGGCGAAGATATTGCGCAAAATTTGCTTGCTCAGTTGGGGTGGAAGTTAACGTTGGATAATTTTTCGGTGGCATGCAACAATGATTTGCATATAAATAAAAATGGTAATTCTAAGGTGAGCCATGGTGAAGATAGGGTTTATATTTATCATAACCCGTTTCATGATGACTCTAGTGAAATAGTTCATATATCGGTTAAGCATACTCTGAATAAATACCCGTCAGGGGCAACGCTGAAGACGCATCTAAAAGAATACATAAGCGAGCTTCAGGAGACGATCGATTGCGCTAGGTATAGTCCAGAGCTTAAAACTGCGATTTCATCACACGTGCTTCGGAAAAACAAGAAACATTCTGGTCTATTAGTTTGGGTAAGTAGCCATCCGGATGAGGTGAATAGAAATATTATTCGTGACTTAGTGAATGTGCGTTTAGATTGTGAGTGGAAGTACCCGGTGTACTTAATTGACAATGCCAGGGCCCACTTTCTTGCTAACGCGGTTAGTGGGGCGAAAGAATGCTTTAAAGCTGAAGAGGTGGAGTTTTTTTATCCACAGATGGGCACAGCTATTACTGCAACTGAGCCAAGATCTGGATTTTTTTTACCACTTGAGCTTGTCGCGTCTGATATCCTCCCTGTATTATATAAAGATAGTGAGCGTGTTGAACTTGTGTTTTATGCAAATCAACATTTCTCATTGGATGCGTATACGAAGCTGCTAACGTATGCTATGCGTTTCTCATATGGCCTTGTATCAAGAATAAGAATAGGAATGCCTGACTTTAATCCTGCATATCATGGAAATGACGTAAAGTCTGCGAGAATGAAATTTTCAGATAGGCGTGAGGAAATTGTCCCGTTTTGTTTTAATAAAACCATTCTTAATCCTGCTAGTGAAGATTGATATGAAAAATCAATTCGATTTGAATTCAAATATTCTTTCCGGGGCTGAGCTTAGAGTCCTTCTTAATAGTGATCACATTTCATATGGTGAGGTACAAACAACGCTAAAAGAGAAGGGGGTTTTTGTCGGAAGTATCGACAAGTCAGTAACAGTGCCGTTGCTGTCTGCTATGCTTTTAACACCAGATAATTTTTCTAGGCTTATCGAAGCAAGTGTCGTGCGTGAGTCTAAGCTTAAAACAAAGATATCTACACTTCAGTTAATAAATAAAGACGTGGACTGGCGTACTCCATTGCGGGGTGATATTTTTGATGACGATGTGATTCTTATTGAAGAATCTGAAAATTTGAATTTTGTAGAGTCTCCGGATGTAGTGATTGAAGGTAAAAGTGTAGTGAAAATACAATATGTAGTTGTAAAAAAAGATTATAGCAAAGACTGGTTGGAGAGAGAGATAAAATTTTGCGGGGACGTTTGTGTAAGGCAAGTCGGTGATTCGCTTGCTTTGGAGTTCTTGTCACACCATACTGCAAAAGAAACGGAAAGTATTAATCGTAAGATAATTTCATTGGTTTCAAAAATATTGAATACTTCTGGGGCAACGAGTTCGGTGACACCCCAAGGGATAAATTTTGATTCTTTTGATAACATAGAGCGGATTCGTTTCTTTAAAAGGTTGACATCAGGCATGCCTCCGCGTTTAAAAGTTGGGAACGTGGATAATATGGATATTGTGCTTGATGAAGCAGCGCCGGAACTTCCTTCGGATCCTCAAATTGCTTGGATGAAAAATGCGGTTAAGGGGTTAAAAATTGATGGGGAAAGGCTCAATAATATTTTTCTGATTGCAGATGAGATGTATTACCAGTACTACCACGTGCGAAAAATAGATGTAGAGTTTGACTTTAGTTTGGGCGCGAATTCAGGGTCATGTGGCGTTTGTTTTTCTTTTAGTGCTCCAGCACGCACAGAGGGTGCATATAAAAAGGGAGAATTAGCGTATTCATTTGTTAAAATTGTATATGACAATGCAGTAAACACAGAGTCAAAGAAGAATATTAATAGCGATCTTGAAATAATTATTAAAGAACTAATCAATAAGCACTATAAGAGTATGATCGATGAGAGGGGTGTGCCCGCAGAGTAATAAGAGTATTACATTGGGCTTTCGAGCCAAGTAGCCTCATGTGGCGGGTGCTGTCGCACGGTTCTTGGATCTTACTTTAGGGGAGACTCGCGGGTCATTACATCCCCATTTCTTCCCCCTTCCCATCCTCCAACGGCAAGTCCAGCTGCCAGATATCCTCGTCGTAGTCCTTGCTGACGATGAAGCCGACTGACCGCGCCAGTTCGGCCATGGACTTGTTGTCGCCAAGGGCAGCGCCCACAATGCGCTTGGTGCCGCGCGCCTTGCAGTAACGGATGATCTTCTGCATCAGCAGCTTGCCCAGGCCCTGCCGCTTCAGGTCGGATCGAACGGCCACGGCGAATTCCGCCTCGCTGTTGTCGGTGCTGACCATGGCCCGCACCACGCCCAGCGTGCGCACCACCCCGTCGTTGTCCGGCCCCTTGGCGATGAAGGCCATTTCGCGGTCGTAGTCGATCTGGGTCAGCTTCACCATTTCGGCGCGGGGCAGCTTGGCCACGTTGCCGAAGAAGCGGAACCGCTTGTCCTCCGCCGATAGGCTCTCCACGAATTCCCAGTGCTCCGGCTCGTCTTCCGGGCGGATGGGCAAGAGATCCACGTGCCGCCCGTCGCGCAGGGCCACGCATTCCTCCAGCTCGCGCGGGTAGGGGCGGATGGCCAGCTGGTCCGTGCCGGTGGTGGTGGACCAGGCAATGCGCATGTGCGCATCCAGCGCCACCACGCCGTCGGCATCCACGAACAGCGGGTCTATCTCCAGCTCGAATATCTCGGGAATGTCGATGATCAGCTGCGACACCTTGCACAGCAGCAGGCGCACGGCGTCCAGATTCACGTGGGCCTTGTGGCCGCTGCCGCGCAGCAGGCGGTACACCCGCGTGCGCGATACCAGTTCCTGCGCAAGGCCCATGTTCAGCGGCGGCAGGGCGGTCTGGCGGTCGGCCAGCACCTCTGCCATGGAACCACCCTGCCCGAAGTGGATGATGGGGCCGAACACCGGGTCGGTGGCGGTTTCCACGGCCAGTTCGTGCGCCCCGGCCAACCGGCACATGCGCTGCACGGCATAGCCTTCCATGCGCGCGCCGGGCACCTGGTCGCACACGTTGTTGGCGGTGGACAGGGCGGCGTCCATCACCTCTTCGTCGCTGGCAAGGTTAAGGGCAACGCCCCCAGCCAGCGACGTGCGCGGCACGTCGGGCGATTCCACCTTCAGCGCCACGGGGTAGCCTATCTCCGCCGCGGCGGCCACGGCCTCGCGCGGGGTCTTCACGTGGCGCGTCTCGGCCACGGGTATGCCATAGGCGGTGAGCACGGCGTGGGCCTCTGCCGGGGTCAGCAGCATGCGCTTGGCCTCCAGCGCGTCGTTCACCACCATGCGCGCCGCCGTCACGTCGGGGTTGAAGGCCTCCGGCAGCGAGGGCGGCGTTTCCATCAGGGTGTCCTGGTTGCGCCGGTACTCCACCATGTTCAGGAAGGCCCGCACCGCGTTGTCCGGGGTGAAGTGGCTGGGCACCCCGGCGGCGGCGAACTTGCGGCGCGCCCCGGCGGCGTCGTCTATGCCCAGCCAGCTGGTCAGCACCGGCTTGCGGCTGCGGCGTGCCACTTCGATGACCGCGCCCGCCACGTCGTCGCTGGGCATGGAAAAGGTGGGCACGTGCATCACCAGCACGGCGTCAACGCCCCGGTCGTCCAGAAGTATCTGCAACGCTTTCGCGTACATGGCCCCGTCGGCGGAACTGCGCACGATCAGCGGGTTCCAGTACGACCAGTCGCGCCCCAGTTCGTTGTCCAGCGCCTGGCAGGTCTCGTCGGAAAGTTCGGCCAGCTTGCCGCGCCCCTGCAACAGGGCGTCGGTGGCCAGAAAGCCGGGGCTGCCGCCGTTGGTCAGGATGGCCAGCCGGTCGCCCTTCAGCGGTTTGGCAAGGGCCAGCGTTTCCACCGTGTCGAACATGGCGTCGATGTCGGCCACCCGCAGCATGCCCGCCCGGCGGAAGGCGGCGTCGTACACCTCGTCCGCGCCCAGCAGCATGCCGGAATGCGCGGCAGCCGCAGCCGCAGCCGCCTCCGACCGCCCCGCCTTGATCACCAGCACCGGCTTGTTGCGGGCCAGCGCGCGCGCGGCGGACATGAAGCGCCGGGCGCTGTCGATGGTCTCTATGTACAGCAGCACGGCGCGGGTGTTCACGTCGCCGTTCAGGTAGTCCAGCACGTCGTTGAAATGCACGTCGTACCGGTCGCCCAGGGCGATGAAGTGCGAAAAGCCGATGCCCTTGGACGTGGCCCAGTCCAGAACGGACGTGAACAGCGAATCGGACTGCGAAAGAAAGGCCACCTTGCCGGGCAGCGCCTCTCGCGGGGCTAGGCTGGCGTTCACCCCCACCGACGGCGTGATGAACCCCAGGCAGTTGGGCCCCAGCACCCGCACGCCCCAGCGCTGCGCGGCCTGCAACAGGGCGGCCTTCTGCACTTCGCGGCGTTCTCGGTCAAACCGGAAGAACCCCCGGCTCATGATTACGGCGGCGCGGGTGCCGCGCTTGCCCAGGTCTTCGATGTAGCCGGGAATGGTTTCGGGCGGGGAACAGATGATGGCAAGGTCCGGCGTCAGGGGCAGGGTGTCGATGGCGGTGTGGCCGGGCATGCCCGCCACGGCCTCTCCCGTTTCGTTCACCGGCAGCACCGGCCCCAGAAAGGTGCCGGACATCAGGTTTTCCATGATGACGCAGCCCGGCTCGCCCGGCGTGGACGTGGCCCCGATGACGGCCACGGAATTGGGTTTGAACATCTGTTCCAGGGACGATTGCGTGGCCACCGTGCGAACCCCCTTCCGTCGTGCCGCCGCGTGCGGGCAGGTGCGGGCGCGCCGGGCGGTTGCCCGGCGTCGTGCGGTGCGCGGTTGCGGCGGCCACGGCGGTGTCGGCGCGGTCGGGGCATGGCGCGGGCGGGGCGCTTGCTGTTGCCCCGGCGTGCCGTCCCCGTCCGGTGACGGGCCGTCCTGCGCCGTTCATGGGGCGCACCATTTTGGGCATTCTTTCCGTCCACCGGCAAAAAGTCAATTTCACCGGCGCGGGATGACCGTTCACCGAAAAGGGGGTGGCGCACGTCTTCGCATGTTTGCGGTGCCCGGCTAGACAAGGGCTGTGAGCCGCGCCCCGCCGCAACACAAGCAGGGCCGCCACGCAAAGGCCGGAAAACCGGCGTACCGCCAAAAGAACGGGAGGCAACGGCATGAGCCAGAACAAGTCCGACAAGATCGAAAGCATGATGGACGAAAAGCGCCTTTTCGCTCCGCCCGCCGCGCCTTCCGGTGAACGCCGCCGCCCGCACGTGAACGGCATGGACGAGTACCTCGCCCACCGCGAACGCGCCGACAAGGATCCCGAAGGCTTCTGGGGCGACCGGGCAAGGCAGCTGCTGGACTGGTTCACCCCGTGGGACAAGGTGATGGACGCGGACATGAACGAGCCGCGCATCGAATGGTTCAAGGGCGCCACGCTGAACGTGGCGTACAACTGCCTGGACCGCCACCTGGTCAATGGCCGCCGCAACAAGGCCGCCATCATCTGGCAGGGCGAGCCGGAAGACGACGTGCGCGTGCTGACCTACCAGATGCTCTACGACGAGGTGTGCCGTTTCGCCTCCGTGTTGCAGGGCCTGGGCGTGCAGAAGGGCGACCGCGTTGCGCTGTACATGCCCATGATTCCCGAACTGGCCGTGGCCATGCTGGCCTGCGCGCGCATCGGGGCGGTGCATTCCATAGTTTTTGCCGGGTTCTCGGCGGTCAGCCTGCAGAACCGCATCCAGGACTGCGAGGCCAAGGTGGTGGTCACGGCGGACGCCGTGCTGCGCGCCGGGCGGTCCATCCCGCTCAAGGTCAACGTGGACGAGGCGCTGAAGGACTGCCCCAGCGTGGAACGGGTGGTGGTGGTCGACCGCGCGCACAGCAACTGCGCCATGCGCGAAGGCCGCGACATGTGGTGGCACGAGGCCATGGCCGACCGCACGCTGGATACGTCGTGCCCGTGCGCCAAGATGGATAGCGAGGACATGCTGTTCATCCTGTACACCAGCGGCTCCACCGGCAAGCCCAAGGGCGTGGTCCACACCACCGGCGGCTACCTTGCCTACGCGGCCCACACCACCCAGTGGGTGTTCGACCTGCATGACGACGACGTGTACTGGTGCACCGCCGACATCGGCTGGATCACCGGGCACAGCTACATTGTGTACGGCCCGCTGGCCCTTGGCGGCACCACGCTGATGTTCGAGGGCGTGCCCTCGTGGCCGGGGCCGGACCGGTTCTGGCACATCGTGGAAAAGTTCCGGGTCAACATCTTCTACACCGCGCCCACGGTCATCCGCGCTCTGATGCGCGAAGGCGCGCACTGGACGCAGAAGCACGACCTGTCGTCGCTGCGCGTGCTGGGTTCGGTGGGCGAACCCATCAACCCCGAAGCGTGGATGTGGTACCACGAGCACATCGGCCACAGCCGTCTGCCCATCGTGGACACCTGGTGGCAGACCGAGACCGGTGGCATCATGATTTCCGCGCTGCCGTACGCCACCACGCTGAAGCCCGGTTCCGCCACCATGCCGCTGCCCGGCATCGACGCGGCGGTGGTGAAGGCCGACGGCACCCCCTGCGGCCCCAACGAGGGCGGCCACCTGGTGGTGCGCAAGCCGTGGCCCGGCATGCTGCGCGGGGTGTTCGGATCGCCCGAGCGGTACAAGTCCACCTACTTCGAACGCTTCCCCGGCATGTACGAATCGGGCGACGGCGCCCGCACCGACGAGGACGGCTACACCTGGGTCATGGGGCGGCTGGACGACGTGATCAACGTCTCCGGGCACCGCATGGGCACGGCGGAAGTGGAGTCGGCCCTGGTGTCGCACCCCGCGGTGGCCGAGGCCGCCGTGGTGGGCATGCCCCACGCCATCAAGGGCGAGGCCATCTACGCCTACGTCACCCTGTCGGCGGGCACCGAGGAAACCGAGGAACTGCGTGCGGCCCTGCGCACATGGGTGCGCAAGGAAATCGGCCCCATCGCCACGCCGGAGGTCATCCAGTTTGCCGAGGGGCTGCCCAAGACCCGCAGCGGCAAGATCATGCGGCGCATCCTGCGCAAGATCGCCTCCGGCGCGGGTTCCGACTTCGGCGACACCTCCACCCTGGCCGATCCGGGGGTGGTGCAGGATCTCATCGAAGGCCGTGTCCAATTGACCGGACATTAATCATAGCAAGATGGGGCGCCCCGTTTGGCGGCGGGGCGTTCCATCCGCCGGCACCCACACCCGCGCCGGACGTGCGGCGATGTCCGGCGCGGGTGGCCGGCCACTACGGGGAGGCGCGGCTAGTATCGCGCCCCCTGAATGTTCTTCCCCCCTTCCCGCATAAGGAGGCGGACCGGTGATGCCGGTCCGCCTCCGACGTTTTTCTGGCGGCTGCGGCGACGGGGCATGGCGGCGTTGCCGCACGTCTCGTGTCGCGCCGTGCCGATCGGGCTCGTCAGCGTGGGGCAAAAAAACTAGCCCGGTTGCCGCGTGTCGTGAAGGGATGCTACGTTGGCGCATGGTTCCGGAATTTTTCGGTCCGGCGGTCGGCTTGCCCCGGTCTTGTCGTGCCCAGCCCGGAGCATCCACCCGTCAGTGCCGTGCAGCGCCCCTTTGGCCGTGCCACCAGATCCATCGACACCCCAGGAGGTTTCCATGCGCGTGTTCCCCTTGCGTCAACTCCGTGCTCCCGTCCGTTCCGCGCGTTGCTTGCGCCCCCGCCGCGCCGTCCGGCTCCGGGTCATTCGGCTTTCACTGCTCTTGCTGTCGCTGGCGATGCTGACGGGATGCGCATGCAGGCAGCCGTCCGCCGAGGCCGGGGCGAAGGCCGCGCAGGTTTCCCCCGCAGAATCCCCCCTGCTGCTGGAGCACCCCGCCACCGGCGGCATGCTGTACTCCCGCGAGCCGGAACTGTTGCGCCGCTACACGAAGTTTCAGGTGGAGCACGTGGTGCTGCGCGAGGAACGGCCCGAGACGTTCCGGGGCGCATCCCTGGACGAAAAGGCGGCCATGGTCTTCATGACGCATGATATTTTCGTGGATGCGCTGCGGCGCGGCGGGTGGGAGGTGACCGACACGCCCGGCCCCGGCGTGGCCCGGCTGCGGCTGATGATCTTCGGCATGCAGGCCACCGAGGTGGTGCCCAGCGATGCCGCCTACGACACCCCCTTCGGGCGTATCGACCTTTCGCGGCTGGACGATTCGGGCCGGGCGGCGCTGATGGGCAACATCACCATCGGCGGCGAACTGACCGACGCGGAAACCGGGGCGCGGCTGCTGAGCTATGTGGAGCGCTGCTCCGTCACCGGGCTGGACCCGTTGCGGGCCTTTGGCCGCTGGGACGCCGCGCGCAGCGGGGTGGAGGCCAGCGCCGCGTCGCTGGTGCGCGGGTGGAACCGCCTGCACGGAAGATAGCGTTTGCCGGATTGCGGCCTGAAACACCACCAGCCACGCGGCGTTGCCTCGTGGCTGGTTCTTTTTTGGCGATGTGGCGGAAGGCGGGTGGGGGCGGGAACAGGTGGCCGACCTAGCCCTGACAGGTGGGCGGGGCCGCCTCCGCCGGAGTTTCCGGCAGGGGCAGGCGCAGGGTCACCGTGGTGTCGCCGGGCTGGCTGTCGATGTCGATGAACCCGCCAAGGGCGGTGATGACGCCCACGGCCACGGACAGGCCAAGGCCCATGCCGCGCCCAACGGGCCGGGTGGAAAAGAACGGCTCGAACACGTGGGGCAGCACTTCGGACGCGATGCCGTGGCCCGTGTCGTGAAAGGCGATGCACATCTCGCCGCCCGATGGAGGGGAAGAGGGGGACGGGCCAGATGAGGGAGACGCGGACGCGGCGCTTTCCGGGGGGGCGGAACTTGCGGAAAGCGGAAACTCCACCCGCACGGTAACGGCAAGCTCGCGCTGCGCCAACGGGGGCTGGGCGTATTCCACCGCGTCCAGCGCGTTTTCCGCCACGTGCACGAACACCTGGCGCAGTTCCACGGGTGGGGCCACCAGCAGGGGCGTGTCCGGCGGCACGTCCAGCCGCACCGCCACCCCCAGGTCGGCGGCGCGGTCGGCCAGCAGGCGCAGGGCCTCGCCCAGCAGGTCGGCCATGCGCACCGGGCCGGGGCGCGGGTCCAGCCCCTTGCCGAAGAACAGCAGCTTGCGGGTTATCTCGCGCACGCGGCGGCTCTGGGCCTTGATCTTGACCACGGAACGGCGCATTTCCGCCGCGTGCGGGCTGGATGCAAGGTCCGGCTCGTCCAGCAGGTCCTCTATCCAGCCCGCCGCGTTGGTCATGATGTTCACGGGGTTGTTGATCTCGTGCGCCACGCCTTCGGCCAGCCGCCCGATGGAGGCCAGCTTGCCCGCCTCGATCATGCGGGCGTTTTCTTCCTGGCGCAGCTTGCGTTCGTGGGCGGCGCGCAGTTCGCGCACCAGATCGTCGATGTCGGCGGGCTTCAGCAGGTAGTTGAACGCCCCGTGGCGCATGCCCTCAACGGCGCTGCGCACGTCCGACGAGCCGGTCAGCATCAGCGCCTCGACCAGCGGCAGGCGGGCCTTCATGCGCCGCAACAGGTCTATGCCGCTGGCGCCGGGCAGGCACACGTCCAGCACGGCCACGTCGAATTCTTCCCCGGCGTCCAGCAACGCCAGGGCGGATTCGGCGTCATAGGCGGTGCGCACGGCAATGCCGCGCGCACGCAATCGTTCGGCCAGCAGTTCGGCGAAGGCCGTCTCGTCATCCACGAGCAGGGCGCGCATCATGCTTCCCTCGGATATATCCGGAATCCGCCCCGGGCATCCCTGCGGATGCCCCGGCCCCCGGAGACCCCCCGGAGACCCCGGGCGGGTGCGGCCCGCCGCTACTTCTTGTCTTCGTCCAGGATCTTGCGGGCGTTGTCGAAGTCGCCGGCCTGCGCAAAGGTGGCGGCCACCATGGCGTCCTCGACCTTTTCGCGGAAGGCGCGGCGGATGTCGCGCACCAGGATGTCGATGTCCACGGGCTTCTTGTGGTACTCGAAGGCGCCCAGGCGGCGGGCTTCTTCCTCGTCCTTTTCGGTGCCGTGGCCGGTCAGCACGATGACCTGCACCTGCGGGTAGGCCTTCTTGACGCGGCGCAGCACTTCCATGCCATCGATGCCGGGCATGCGCAGGTCAAGGACCATGACGTCGGGCACCTCGCCGGCGGACACCATCTGCAGGGCTTCTTCACCGTTCAGGGCAACGGTGGCCCCGGCGTCGCGCATGGACATGCGTTCGGCCAGCGTGCGGACGAAATTTTCCTCGTCGTCCACCAGCAATACCTTGATACCCTTCATGACTGCTCTCCTTCGGGTTCGGGTGAAACTCGGTCCGCAAACCCGCGCGGCGGTGGCGAAGCCGCCGCACGGGGCACTAGCTGTGTTCTAGATGGGCACGACGCCGTAGCACACGGCCACGTCGCCAAGGCCCACGTTGTCCAGGAAGCTGTTGTGGATGACCCGGCGCGCGGGGCGCACGCATCCCATCATCTCCAGGGCCACGTCGTGGCAGTCGGCCTCGGCGAAGGCCACGGCCGCGAAGACATCCTCAAGCCGCCCGGCGCATGCGGCAGCGGGGGTTACGCCCGCCATGCGCATGGCCTCGTCGTGGTCCGCCGCATCGGCGAAGGCCACGGCCGCGAAGCAGCGTTCCAGCGTTTCACGAAGTGTTGCCATACGTTCCTCCGTTGTGCCGTGGCGGCAGAATGTTGCCGCCGCGTGAGACAAGTGTTTCAGGAGAGCAGTTGGCTATATCGTAGCTGAAACCGTTGCAACGCGAAAGCGGAAAATATGGCGCCGCATCATGCGGTGCAGTTGGGGCAGGGCAGAAAAAAGCGCAAATGCGCGGCTTCAGCCTGTCGCACCTCTGCCCCGCAGGCCTGCATGCATCGTGCTGTGTCGGCACTGGTCGTGGAAAGCTCCGTCGCGCCGGAAGCGGCCCGCGTTCCGGGCGGGGTGAAGTCCATCTCCACGCCGGGCACACCGTCGTGCAGGGCCGCGCGCAGCACCAGCGCCCCGCCGGTGGCGGGCCGGGAACTCCGGGCGGCCTCGCCCGCCATGTCGTCTGCCGGGCCGCCGGGCAATCCCTCGCCCAGGCAGCAGCGCACGGCGCGCAACAGGCTGGCGCGCAGGGGCAGGCCGGGGGCGTTCACGCGCACCGCCGGGCCATCCCCTTGCGAAAGTTCCACCCCGCGCATGGCGCAGCCGCGCCGGGCCAGGGCCACGAATTCCTCCAGCACCGCGCCAAGGTCGCGGGGGCCCTCGCCGTCCTCTTCCCAGGCGTGGGCCAGGCGGTTCAGGTTCCATGCCAGGTCTCCCCCGCGCGCCACCTGTTCCTGAATCAGCGAAAGCATGGTGCACAGCCGGTCGCGGTGGGGCAGCCCTTCGCCGCACAGGGACACGAGGTCCTGCATCAGCCCGGCGGATTCGCGGATCACCGCCAAGGCGTTCTGCAATTCGTGCGTGGCCGATGCGGCAAGGCGGCCCACGCATTCGTGGGCGGCGTCATCCCCCGCCGTGGCGGCGGGGACGGCCATGTGGATGGTGTCGTCGTGTGCCATGCCGTGTTTCCTGTGCGATACGTTGTGCCGGAGTGCGTGCATCCGGGGCTAGCTGTTGCCCTGGGCGGCCTGCGCCAGCCGTCCCGCCTCGTGCAGCTTTTCCAGCAGGTCTTCCAGCCGCAGGGGCTTCATCAGGTAGTCGAAGGCGCCCAGCTTCATGCCCTCGATGCCGTCGCGCGCGCTGCCGTGCCCGGTCAGCAGGATGACCTGCACGCCGGGGTGCCCGGCCTTGATGCGGCGCAGGGCCTCGGTGCCCTTGATGCCGGGCATCATCAGGTCCAGCACCACCACGTGGGGCGGGTCAGCCTCCACGGCGCGCAGGGCCTGCTCGCCATCGGTGGCGATGCGCGTGGCCATGCCGCGCAGCGACAGCCGTTCGGCCAGGGTCGTGACGAATTCCTCTTCGTCATCCACGAGCAGAACCTTCAGTTCCTGCATGCTTAGCTCCCGAGGGTGGCCGTTGGCGCGGCCTTCACGGGCAGGAAGACGGTCACGGTGGTACCCGCGCCCTCCTTGCTCTGCACCGCGATGTCGCCGCCAAGGCGCCTGATGATGCCGTAGGTTATGAACATGCCAAGGCCGGTCCCCGAGGTCTTCTTGGTGGTGAAGAACGGTTCGAAGATGTGCCGAAGCACCTCGTCGGACATGCCCTTGCCGTTGTCCTTGATGGACACGCCCACCGTGTCCGGGTCGCGCAGCCAGGTGGCCAGCGTCACGGACCCGCCGTCCGGCACGGCGGCGAAGGCGTTGTTCAGGATGTTCAGGAACACCTGCTGCAACTGGCCCCGGTCCGACGCGATGCGCGGCATGGCCGGGTCGAGGCTGACCGAGGTGGTGATGGACCGGTGCAGCGCCTCCTGCTCCAGGAAGCTCATGGTTTCCTTGAGCACGTCGTTGACGTCCAGCTGCTCGATGTTCACGTCCATGCGGCGCGAAAAGCCCAGCAGCCGGTGGGTGATGGACCGGCAGCGCTCCACCGAGCGCAGGATGGCGTCCACCAGCGCGCGGAAGCGGTCGCGCTCCGGAAAGTCCTTGGCCAGTTCCATGAGGTCGGAGGCCAGGCCCGCCTTTTCGTTGATGATGGCCAGCGGGTTGTTGATCTCGTGCGCCACCCCGGCGGCCAGCCGCCCGATGGAGGACAGCTTCTGGGTGTGCTCCATCTGCACGAAGGCGGCGATGCGCCGCTCGTCGCTGGCGCGCATGCGCCGCACCAGGAGGTCGGTCAGGCCGAAGGCCACGGACAGGATCAGCGCCACGCTGGTGACGAACAGCAGTATCAGGTCGCTGCGCAGGGTGGTCCATGGCTTGAAGATGTCGGCGCGGGGCTTCACCGCCATCAGCACGAAGTCGGCGTGCTGGAAGTAGGTGTAGGTGATGAACACGTCGCGCCCGGCGGGGTCGGTGGTCTCCAGCGTGGCCGTTTCATAGGTCATGGGCGGCATGGGCAGGGGCAGCTGGTCCAGCACGGCGCCGTAGAAGCGCGATGCGGTCTGGAGCACCCCGGCGGTGTTCACCAGAAAGGCGTCGCTTTCCGGCTCCAGCCCCATGGAGGCGATGAGCCGGTCGAACTGCCCGGTGTCGATGGTGGCGCGCAGCACCCACGAGTGGCCGTCGTCGGTCATGCGCTGCACGGCGATGACGATGTGCGGAAAGCGCCGGAAGCCCATGAACACGTCGCTGACGTACACGCCCTTGACCCGCGTCTGCTGGTACCAGTCGGCGCTGGAGTAGTCCTTGCCCTTCAGGTTGTACGGGCCCACGTAGCTTGCGTGCACGCCGTTTTCATTGATGAGCCCAAGGTCGATGAAGCCGGGAAATTCGCCCTTCACCGCGCGGAAGATGCGGTTCAGGTTGCGTTCGTCCGCCAGTTCCGCCGGGGTGTACACCTGCGAGATGAGGCTGACGGTGGAGGCGCGCTCGGCCAGGAACAGTTCGAAGGAATGGCGGGTCTTGTTCACCAGCCCGCGCACCGGGGTGACGATTTCGCGCGTCAGGGTGGCGCGGTACTGGTGGTAGTTGATCACCGACAGGATGAGCAGCGGCACCACGGCGGCGGTGGTCAGCAGCAGGGTGATCTTGCGGCGCAGGGCCTGGTAGCGTTCCGGCGCGATTTCTTCCGGCACGTCCAGCGCGGTGCGGAACAGGCTGCGGAAACGTTCCAGGCGGCTCATGCGTCGCTCCTGTGGAACAGGATGTCGCCGGGGCGCAGCACGTCGGCGCGAAACCGGGCAATGGCCTCGTCCACCGGGCCCATGACGTTGTCGATGACCTCAATGCGCTTCCAGCGCAGGTACTGCCAGAACTCGTCGTCGATGCCGTTGCAGATCACCGCGCGCACCTTTTCTTCCAGCGCGATGCGGCACAGTTCCTCGGACGAGGCGTGGGCCAGCAGCACGCTGGAACGGGAAAGCTCGGCGCCGTCGGCGTCCAGGTGCACCAGCAGGGCCTCGCCCGCCAGGTCGAAGCGGGGGGCTACCTCGTTACGGTACAGGGGTATGAGCAGGGTGGCAGGCATATCAGCACATCCCGTACTGTTTCATCTTGCGCCACAGGGTGGAACGGCCCCAGCCCAGAAGTTCCGCGGCCTCGCCCCGGCGGTTGCCGGTGCGTTGCAGGGCGTCCGCGATGAGGCGGCGTTCCAGGTCGCTGACGCTGGCCCGGGCCAGTGGCTCGGCCATGTCGACGGCGGCCTGCGCGGAACCCTGCGCGTCACCGGGCGCGCCGGAGGCGTCTGGCACGCCGGGAATGCCGCGCCCGGCCCTGCGCTCGCGCTCGGCGCGGCGGGCTTCTGCCTTGGCCTGGAAAAGATACGCGGGCAGGTGCGCGGGCATCACCGTTTCACCGGGGCACAGGGTGACGGCGTATTCGGCGATGTTGCGCAACTCGCGCACGTTGCCCGGGAAGGGGTAGTCCAGCAGGGTGCGCAGGGCCTTGCCCGAGCAGCCGCGCACGGTCTTTTTCATCCGCGCGGCAAAATGCCCCATGAAATGGTTGAGCAGAAATTCGATGTCCTCGCCCCGGTCGCGCAGGGGGGGCAGGTGCAGGCGCACGGCGGACAGGCGGCGGAACAGGTCCTCGCGCAGGCGGCCTTCGGCCACCAGCTGTTCCGGGTCGCGGTTGGTGGCCACCACCAGGCGCACGTCGCACGCCACGGGCTCTGTGGCGCCCACGGGGTAGATGACCCCCTCGTCCAGGAAGGCCAGCAGGCGGCCCTGGATGGACAGGGGCAAATCGCCGATCTCGGTGAGGTACAGCGTGCCGCCCTGGGCCAGGCGGAACCGGCCCGGCTTGTTCTCTTCCGCGCCGGGGAAGGCGCCCTTGCGGTGGCCGAACAGCTCCGATTCGGCCAGAAATTCGGGCAGGGACGACAGGCTGGCCTTCACGAACGGCTCGCGGGCGCGGGATGACGCCTTGTGCACGGCCTCGGCCAGGGTGTCCTTGCCGGTGCCCGTCTCGCCGGTGACCAGCAGGGGGCCGTCATTCTGTGCCACGGCGGGCAGGGCCTGGAACACCCGTTCCATGGCCACGCTGCGTCCCACCAGCGGCCCGAAGGCCTCGCCCTTGGCGGTCTTTTCCTCAAGCTCGCGCACCAGCGTCAGGTCTTCCACGGCGTGCAGCCAGCCCACCACGCGGCCATCGGCATCGCGCAGGGGGGACATGCTCATGCGCACCGGGATGCGGCGGCGATGGCGGTTCAGGATGTCGCCTTCCTGCGCGGGGGGCAGTTCGCCGTCGTCCATCATGTCGTAATGCGCGCCCGACGCCGTGGCCACGGTAACCCCCGATGCGGTGGTCAGCGGGCGGCGCAGCGGACAGCGGTGCAGGCAGATGCTGGCGCGCAGGGCGTGGCGGCAGGGTATGCCGCGCACTTCCGCCGTGGTGAACCCGGTCAGGGTTTCCAGCGCGCGGTTCATCAGGCGGATGGAACAGTCGGTGTCCAGCAGGGCCACGCCCACGGGCAGGGCGTCCAGCATGGCCGCCAGGTCCACCGGCAGGGGCGAGATGCCCGACACGTGCGGCAGCGGCGGCGCGCCGTGACGTGCGGGCGACCCGGCGCGGGGCCGGATGCTGTGCGGGGCTGCTGGGCCTGTCTGCTGCGTGGACACGAAGCACCTGTTCCGTCGTTGCGCGTTATGCCGGGCGCTGGGTGAGGACACGGGGCGTCCGGCGTCGGGGGTTGCGGTCCGGGGCGCCGCGTCGCACCCCGGACCGTTGCCCATGGCAGTTCCACGGGCGGCACATTTTTGCAAGCGGCTGTGCCGGGCGCGTTTCAGATCGGAATGCCTAGTGGCCGCCGGAGCCGAAGATGCCCGACGCCGCCACGGTAAGCACGATGACTTCCAGCACGGCGATGCCTGCCATCAGCGGTTCCTTCTTCTTGAGGAAGGCGGGGATCAGCGTCAGGTAGCAGATGATGGTCATGCCCGCGAGCAGCACGATGCCGATGAAGTTCAGGAAGTCGCCCTGCAGGATCAGGGTGGCCCAGCCCCAGCCGGTGGGCACGTTGCCCTGGGCCAGGTACACGCCCACGCGCTGGCTCCACAGCTGGGTGATGACGTCCAGCGGAATGTGCGGGGGCAGGATGCCCAGCACGTAGATGAGGTAGGTGACGATCATGATGGCCAGCGAACCCCAGCAGCCGTAATAGAGCAGGTTGGCGTAGGTCACCTGTTCCGGAGACGCCTTGACGGACTGATTGGACATGTCTGTTTCCTCCTGTGTGCCGGGCTAGATGCCGAGGCCCTTGAGCAGCGCCTTGCCGCCAGAGAACAGCAGCACGCCGATGACCATGTAGCGGATGAACTTGGGCTTGGCCACGGCCAGCAGGCGCACGCCCACGAACGAGCCCAGCATCAGGCCGATGATGGAGGGGATGGCCATCAGCGGGATGACGCAGCCCTGGTTCAGGTACACCCAGGCGGCCGAGGTGTCGGTGATGGACAGCAGGAACTTGGAGGTGCCCACGGCCACCTTCAGCGGCACGCCCATGAGCAGGTTGAGCACCGGCACGTTGGCCCACCCGGCGCCCAGGCCGAACATGCCCGCCATCAGGCCGATGACGATGAACAGCAGCAGGCCCGGCAGGGTACGGTGGGTCTTCCAGTCGATGACCTCGCCGGTGGAGGGTTCGATGAACACGCCGTCCATGCCGAGGGCAACGCTGATGGCGTCCTGCTTCTTCACTTCGGGTCGCACGGTGTTCTTGGACACCAGCAGCAGCACGGCAATGAACAGGATGGTGCCGCCAAGGCAGATCTGCACCACGTTGGTGGGCAGGGCCAGGCCGACCATGGCCCCCACGATGGAGCAGGCCGAGGCGATGAGCGCCACCGGCAGGGCCAGGCGCAGGCTGGCCAGGTTGCGCTTCAGCAGGCCGGGACCAGCCGCCAGCGCGCCCGCCAGGGCCACCAGCAGGCCCGCGCCGCGCACGAAGTCGAGGTGGAACGGAAAGAACCCGCTGACCAGCGGCACGAACAGCACGCCGCCGCCCACGCCCGCAAGCACGGCGATGATGCCGAGAATGAAACAGAAGAACAGCAGCGCCGTGGGCCAGAACCACCACGGATGGCCGTCCGCCGGCATGGCTGCGGCGACGGTGGAGGCGACGTCGCCCCCAGATGCCAGCGCGGGAAGGGCCCAGCACAGCACGAGCAGGACCGCAAGGACCGCCGGGCCCCAGAACCTGACTTTGGTAGCGGTGTTCATGTCGGTAATGTCCCCTTTTGAAACATTGAAACATTAATGAAACAACAACTCGCCATCGCGGTCCGCAATCCGGGGGGATGTTTGGCCTTCCTGCCCGGTGCTGCGGCGCGCGTTGCGTCCAGTTTGCCAGCAACACACCGAAAGTCGGGGTGTTGATCTGGGACTCGCCTGAATTTGTGATTGCTGTAACAAGTTTCGTGCCATCAATGAGCGCTTGCCAAACATAGGGAAAAGGCCTAGTTCACGCACATGGACGGCAGAAATTTTCCGCATACCGGCAACAAATTGCCGGGCGATGGCCAGGATGGTCCTCATTTCGAAACGTTGCAGAACGGAACAGGGTTTCTCCTGTTGTCCGGAGACATGCTGCGCCTGAAACAGCTGGCGGTTCAGGTGGCCTCGTCGGACGCGCCCATCCTGATCCACGGAGAGACGGGCACCGGCAAGGAACTGTTCGCGCGGCTCATCCACGACATGAGCGTGCGGGCGCGCAAGCCTTTCGTGGCCGTGAACTGCGGCGTGCACGAGGGCGAGCTGTTCGCGGACAAGTTCTTCGGGCACGAGCAGGGGGCCTTTACCGGCGCGCATCGCACCAGTCAGGGCTGTTTCGAGCTTGCCGGAGACGGCACGCTGTTTCTGGACGAGGTGGGAGAGATTCCGCCCGCCAACCAGGCGGACTTTCTGCGGGTGCTGGAAGAGCGCAAGTACCGGCGCATCGGCGGGCAGCGGGACATTCCGTTCCAGGCGCGCATCATTGCCGCGTCCAACCGCGAATTGCCGGACATGGTGCGCGAGGGGCGGTTCCGGGCGGACCTGTTCTTTCGCCTGAACGTGATCCCGGTGTCGCTGCCGCCGCTTCGGGCGCGGCGCGAGGAGATCGTGCCGCTGGCCCGGCATTTTCTTGCCCATTACGCAGAAAAGTACCACCGGCACGGGCTGCGCTTTCGCCCGGAGACCGAGGCGGGGCTGAGCGGCTATCCGTGGCCGGGCAACGTGCGCGAACTGAAGAACCTGGTGGAGCGGCTGGCCCTGCTGGCCCCGGATGGAGACATCGGGCCGGAGCACCTGCCGCTGGAACTGCGGTCGGCTGTGGCCCTTGGGGCGGCGGGCTTGGGCGGGGCGGGCGGATACGCCGGGGGCGGCGTGTCCGGCGTTGCATCGGGCGGGGCGGGGAACGGCAACGGGAACGGCAACGGCGGCGGCATGCCGGGCGGAGACCTGGCCATCCATGCCGTGCACCCGGCGGGCATGGGCGAAGACCTCAGTCTGGATGTGGCCCGGCGCGAGGCCGAGGTGCGCGTGATCCTGAAGGCCATGCGCGCCAGCGGTGGCAACAAGGGCGAGGCCGCGCGCCTGCTTGGCGTCAGCCCGCGCACCCTGCGCTACAAGTTCAGCGAGTACGGGTTGCGGTTCTAGCGGGAAGCGGGCGGGGCTGGATGATCGGCCCGGTCAGGCTTGGAAACTGAGAAAGGGCCGCAACTTTCGTTGCAGCCCTTTATTCTCGTGGTGCCGAAGGGGAGAGTCGAACTCCCACTCCCTTGCGGGAACTAGACCCTGAACCTAGCGTGTCTACCAATTCCACCACTTCGGCGCGGAGGAGTCGTATAGCCACAGGCGGGTGAGCTTGGCAAGCGGTTTTTTTGCCCGGCGTAAAAAAAGATGCCGATATATATGAATGGCGGGCGTCATTCCGGCGCCAGCCCGTTGCTGGCGCGGCAGCGGAATTGGCGACTGGCGCGGCACAGGGACGATACCTGTCGCGGCACAGGGCAGTTTTGGGCGGGGCACGCAGCGCATGCCGGTGTCGCCCTGCCGGTGTTGTCCTGCCGGTGTTGTCCTCCCGGACGGGTTCTGGCCATTCCCCTGGCGTGTCTCATCCCCTGACCCGCACCGTGGCCCGTCTCCCAGCCCCGTACGTCGACACATACGCCAGCCTGTCCGCCCCCCGTCCGTTCCTGCTTCGTTCCTCAGCAGTTCCTTCACCCGGGCCATTGTCCGGGTTCTCGTCCGCCCTTGCCGCCCCGGCCCGCGTCCGGCCGTGCCCGCCCTTGAACCCGCGCGCCGTTTGGGGTAGCACGAGACGGCGCGGTGCCGGAACGTCAGCCCCGCGCCGTCAGCCGTTCACGCGGCCCCGCGCCGCATGCCCGCTGCCGCACGGCATGCGCCGCGCACCATTCCGCCGTCACGAGTATTCATGGAAATCGCACGCGAATTACAGGAAATAGGCCTCGACCTCTCGCGGGGCAGCTGCGTCACCGTCGGCAACTTCGACGGCGTGCACAACGGCCACCGCAAGCTCATCGGGCGGGTCATGGCCAAGGCCGCCGCGCTGGGCGTGCCTTCGGTGGTGGTCACCTTTTGCCCGCATCCCCTGCGGGTGCTGGTGGGGCCGCACACCCCGCCGCTGATCACCGACTACGAGAAGAAGCTGGACCTGTTCGAGGCGCTGGGGGTGGACCTGACCCTGATGCTGCGCTTCACCCGGGAGATGGCCGCGCAGGAGCCGGAAGAATTCGTGCGCCGCGTGCTGGTGGACGCCCTGCACACGCGCGAGCTGGTCATCGGCTACGATTTTTCGCTGGGCAAGGGGCGCAAGGGCAACTTCGAACTGCTCCAGCGCCTGGGCAAGCAGTACGGCTTTGCCACCGAACAGCTGGACCCCGTCATCATCAACGACGCCGTGGTCAGCTCCACCCGCATCCGCGACCTGATCCGCGCGGGCGACGTGTGGGACGTGCGCCCGCTCATGGACCGCTTCTACGCCATCCGGGGCAAGGTGGTGCGCGGCATGGACCGGGGCGGCAAGCTGCTGGGCTTTCCCACCGCCAACATGGAACCGCGCGACGAACTGATGCCCAAGCCCGGCGTGTACGCCACCTGGGTGCTGATCGACGGGCAGGTGTACCAGGGCGTGACCAACGTGGGCTTCAACCCCACCTTCGACAACGCCCGGCTCAGCGTGGAAACGCACATCCTCGACTTCGACCGCGACATCTACGGCTGGGAAATCCGCGTCTCGTTCGTGCACCGCCTGCGCGACGAGCGCAAGTTCTCCGGCCTGGATGAACTGGTGACCCAGATCCGCCGCGACGTGGACCTGGCCCGGCAGATACTTTCCGCGCCTGACGCGCGCCTGTAGTTTTCCGGCGGGATGCGTCCCGCCGTGCGGGACGATTCGCCGGACTGCCGGACCTTTCGGACCGGCGGACTTTTAGTCCCGCCGCATTTTTCGACCCGCCGCGCGCCCGGCCCCGTGCCGCGCCGCGCGGCCCGCATCCGCCGTAACGCACAGCGCCGCTGTGTGTTGACGGCGTGCACGCGTTACCGCCAGCCCGGAAACATGGACGCCGCAAGCGCCGTGTCCGGGGACGTACCCCGGTCTTGGGGGTACCGGCCCCATGCCGTCGGGACACATCCTGTCGGGACGCATCCTGCAGGAACGCACAGGGCCAAGGAAGCACCCATCAAGGAAGCACCATGCTGCGCATGCTCAAGAAACCCGCGCACGAATTCCTGCGCCTGTACCGCACCGTGGCCTACGTGCGCCTTGGCGTGCTGGGCATGGGGCTGGGGCTGCTGTCCGGTTGCGCGGCCATCCTGTTCTTTCTCGGCATAGAGGCGGGCAAGCACTACATTCAGGTGGTGTGGGCCGGGCTTTCGCTGCCCGCCCCGGCGGGAGAAACGCTGTTCGGCCATGCCGAGGCCGCCGCGCGCGCCTACCGCCCCTGGGTCATCGTGGCCGCGCTGGGCATTACCGGGCTGGTCACCGGCTGGCTGGTGCAGCGCTTTCTGCCCAACAGCCTGGACGGCATGACCGACGGCACCGACGCCATGATCCGCGCCTTTCACGCGGAAAAGGGCGTCATCCGCCGTCGTGCCCCGCTGCTGAAGGGGCTTACCTCCATCTGCACCATCGCCGCCGGGGGCAGCGCCGGGCGCGAGGGGCCGGTATCGCAGATCGGAGCGGGCATCGGCTCGTGGCTGTCCATGCGGCTGGGGCTTTCCCCGCGCGAGCGGCGCATCCTGATGCTGGCGGGGGCCGCAGGCGGGCTGGGGGCGGTGTTCCGCGCCCCGCTGGGCGGCGCGCTGACCGCCATCGAGGTGCTGTACCGCGAGGACTTCGAGTCCGAGGCGCTGCTGCCCGCCGTGCTCTCGTCGGTGGTGTCCTATTCGCTGTTCACCTTCGTGTTCGGCACCGCGCCCATCTTCGGCATTCCGCGCTTCAGCTTCACCTCGGTACTGGAACTGCCATGGTACCTGCTGCTGTCGCTGGCCTGCGCGGCCACCGGCTGGGCCTACGTGCGCACCTTCCGCGTGCTCAAGTATTCGGTGTTCGGCAAGCTGCGGGCGCGGGTGGGCATCATGTGGACCACGGCCCTTGGCGGGGTGCTCATGGGGCTGTTCGGCATCCTGTACCCGCCGGTGCTGTCGGACGGCTACGGATGGATCGAGCAGGCCATTCTGGGCCAGTTGCCGGTGGTCACCATGGTGACGATACTGCTGGGGAAGACGCTTGCCACCGCCGTCACGCTGGGCTCCGGCATGAGCGGGGGCATGTTCGCCCCGGCGCTGTTCGTGGGCGGCATGACCGGCGGGGTGGTGGGATTTGCCGCGCAGCAGGTCCAGCCCGGCGTGGTCACCCAGCCCGGCGGCTACGTGCTGGTGGGCATGGCCGCGTTTTTCGCGGGCATCGCGCACGCGCCCATCGGGCCGCTGGTGATGGTCTGCGAGCTGACCCAGGGGTACGGGCTGCTGGCCCCGCTGATGCTGTCGTCGGCGGTGTGCATCCTGCTGGGGCGGCGCACTGCGCTGTACGAGAACCAGGTGGAGAACAAGTTCGAGTCGCCCGCCCACCTGCAGGACGCCACGGTGAACCTGCTGGCCACCATGCGCGTGCGCGACTGCTACACGCGGGGCCGGGTGGCGGTGGTGGAGGAAAACGTGACCCTGAAGGCCCTCACGGACATCATCGCCAATACGCGGGCGTTCACCTTTCCGGTGCGGGGCATGCACGGCAGGCTGAACGGCCTGCTGGCCGTGCAGGACGTGCGCGGCATCCTGTACGAGGCGGACCTGTTCGACCTGGTGCTGGCGGGCGACCTGGCCCGGCCCCTGACCGCCCTGACCGAGGACGACGACCTGTACACCGCCCTGCTGGCCTTCGTGGAAACCGACCTTTCGCAACTGCCCGTGGTCTCCAAGGACAACGAGGAAGCCGTGCTGGGCCTGCTGGAACGCTCCGACCTGTTCCGGGCGTACAGCGATTCGCTGAAGGCGCTGCGAGAGGATCAGTAGGGGCGGCGATGTGCCCGTCAGGTTCGCACGCGGGGCAGGGCGTCCGCCAGCGCCGCGAAATGTCCTATTCGTGACCACGCATCATACGAGCCGATAACGTACAGGTTTCGTTTTGCCCGTGACACCGCAACATTGAGTATGTTCGGTGCATTCCCAGCCCACATCCTGGCGCCGACCTCCGCGGTGCCGGGAGCTCCCAACACGAAGATGACCGTATCCGCCTCCCTGCCCTGAAAGGTGTGAATGGTGCCGATGCGGCGTTCTGCCCATTCTTTTGGGTCCGCGCGTAACGCCGTGAACAGGGCGTTCCTTTCCCTTGCGGTTCTGCGGAGTCCGCTGGAGACATTCCGGAACGGGGTGATGATGAATGCGTCGGGGGCCGCGATGCCTGCGTCAGCCAGCCGCTGCAACAGACCGTAAGCCATATCGCCTTCGGCGGCGCTCCATTTGGCGCTGGAGGGGCTGGATATATCGAGCCAGCACGAGGACCCCAGCGTGTCCGCTACCGCGCACGGGCGACATGGGGCAGGGGCATGCACCATCTGCCCGTCATACGCGATGCGGTTGGATATTCCGAACATGGGGTTCTGGCAGCGCCGGTGGACAAGCAACGGCACGCCCACACGGCGGGGCTCCGGGTCTGCCGCGAACGCGGCCTGGAAGTTCGATGCGCGGTCGGCCAATATCTGAGCCGAGGCCTCGGGCGCGGCCCATTGCAGCGGATCAACGTGGAAATGACGGCACACATTTTCCACAAGTCGTTGCGGCAAGGTGACAACAGGCGGAACCTGCATGGGGTCGCCTACCACGATGGTGCGCCGCGCCCTCAGGATTGCGCCTGCGGCGGCCTGCGGCGTTGCCTGTCCAGCCTCGTCGATGAGCAGCCAGCCGAGACTTTCCGGCGGCAGATCGCAAAGCATGCGCTCTACTGAAGCGAAGGTGGAGGACACCACGGGGACAACCATGAACAGCGACGACCAGAGGTCACCCAGAAGAGCACGTTTTTCGGGGTCTTGCACTGGCCCGGACATGAAGCCCGTGAGCACTCCGATATTGTGCAGGAGTTTTTGCGCGGAAACGTCGATGAACGCGCGATGGACATCAAGGGCTGCTATGAACAGGTCTTCCCGTTTCTTGTGCAGACTGGCGGGTATCCATGGTGCTGCAAGGTTGATGACGCTATGATCTGCACGGAAGAAATGCTCGTCCACCATGCTTTCGCCCAATGTCGAACGCCATGATGCGACCTGCCGTTCAAGTTCCGACAATTCTCGTGCGAGTGCATCAAGGGCGAATTCTCCGGAGCGGAGTTGATCAGCCAGGGTGTTCAGGGCAGCCACGGCCTGTGTACGTGCCTGCTCGGTATCGCGCACTGCCGCAAGTGCCATCGCCACGGCGTCCAGCAAGGCCTCGTTGTCTGCCGCCCATTGTTTCCACCGTGCAGTGCGGAACAGGCGAGAGAAGAAACCCGGTCGCGTAAGCCGGTGGTGTTGCGCCACGGAGGCTTGTCGCTCGTGCGTTTGTCGGGCGGCATCAGCGTCAGCGATGCAGGCATCCCTGACTGCCGCCGCCTGTTCGTGCTGTGCGGCAAGCTGCGCATGGGCTTCCCGCAGTTGCGCATGCTTGGCCCGGACAGCCGGAATGCGCAGACAGCATTGGCGGACCTGTTCCAGAGATGCCAGTTCGCTTTCGGCATCCCTTTTGAGAGCCAAGAAGCGTGCCTTGCAGGCTTTCCATTGCGCAAGCGCCAGTTGCGGTGTCGGTGGACGTTCCTCTTCGACGATACGCGGCGGGCGTTGTCCGGTTTCGTTGCCCGTCTTGGGGTCCAGTACCGGAATCTGCTGCGGCTTTCCGGCGGCGGTTTTCAGATAGCCAGCCAGGCCGCAATCCTTGTCCCACCAGAATGCCTTCTGGAACGCCGCACAGTTCGCCCGGTTCCCGAGCACGGCTGCGATCAGCCCCCAGGTTTCAACAGGGGCTGCAACGTCCGTGGCGGCAGGGGAGCCATCACCATCCCATGGGTTTCCGCCAGCGGAACCTTGTTGCAGCCTGTCACTGGTGGTTTTGAAGTAGCGAAGCTCGTCCGGGGAGCGGCCCACGGCGGAAAGCGCCGGAAGCTCGCGGCTGATATTCTCCACGGCCTTGTTGTTGCTTGATGCCACAAGGATCTCATGGCCTTTCAAACGGGAATCCACACGGTAGATGTGATAAAAGGCCCCGCCACCGAAGGCTATCTTCTCCCCGGATGGCGTGAAGGCAGACGCGGGATTGTCAAAACCCGCCATGACCACTGCCCGGTCGAACACGCACGCGGCGACCACATCCCGCAGCAAGGTGGTCTTGCCAGTGCCGGGCGGGCCGTTGACGGCAAGGATACCGCCGTTGGGTCCAAGTTCCTTTCGGGAAAGGTTTACGGCGGCCTGTTGCAGCGTCACCAGCGGGTGTCCGCCTGGACAGGGCCAGCGGGCGGGGGGCATCATGGCGGGCGAGATGGCCTGCTCCAGCGCTGCCGTGTCGGTCAGCAGGTCAGGCGGTGACTGCGGAGCTTCGACGCCGAGATAACGGCGGAGGCCCTTTGGCAGATCATCCTGTTGGGATTGTCCGAGGCATCGGCCAAGGTCATGCAGGAAGAAGGAATTGAGCAGCAACGGTTCCGGAGGATTCTGGGCCTTGTAGTAATGGTAGACGCGCACGGCAAAGGTCGGCGGTATTGTCATGTCGCCCGGAATGGCAAAATGCTGGGTAAGCCAGCCGAACGCCGCCATGATGTCGTCATGCGTCAGGGGCAGCGGCGTGCCGTCTTCATCGGTTTTGCGCAGCATTTTTTCCAGAGCCTCGGCGGTCTGGCGTTCTACGCATGCCCATGTACCCAAAGCATCAAGACGCTGTTGCAGGGCCAAAGGCAACGCCCAGGCAAAACTGCTGAGCCCGATACAGTTTTTGGCCAGCAGGATGCCGTGCCTGTCAACGAGCAGCGTGGCAATGGCGGCGTTACCGCCTTGGCGGGATGGCTGCTCATCGTTTTCGCCAAATGCGGCGGCCATGGCGTCGGTAGCCTTGGCCATGGAGATGGATCCGAGAACAACCTGATAATAAAGTTCTGCTTTCTTGCTTGTCGTCTGTACCGGTGGGATCCATGGCAAGCCTCGGTCGAGCTGAGCGATGCAAGCCCGGTCCCCGTTGACTAGGTCTTCGGGTTTTTTGAACGCTTGTGGCGACAAGGCTTCCAGTGCCGTCCATGCGGCAAGAATGCGCGAGGGGGGCGGCATTTTGTCCGGCGCGGGAAATGGCGACGCTTCAGGGGTGGGGGGCGGTGCGGAAGAGGCGGAGAGCGCTGCGAGTGTCATGGGGGATTCGCCAGCATGGTGCGCGGCTGCCGTACTGCCGTGTAGCGTGTTGTGGGTGGAGGTTGCGGGAGTGCCGACCTGAGTTGTTGGCGGAAGGGTGGTGGCTGGCGTGTCGCTGGCGGCAGAAGACTTGGCGTCGGGCCTGGCTGGCACGTTATTCTTCATATCCCGCGTGACGTTCGCGTTAAGGGCAGCAGCGCGGACCGTTTGCCGATGAGATAGTTCCTGGGCAATGGCGCGCAGTACGGAAACGTCTGTGCCTTGCGTGGCGTATAGGTTTTCCAGATGTTCTATGCTGGCTGAGAAATATGGCCGGTTGGGCTTCTTGGGCATGCTCACCCCTGAGTTTGCACAGGCTGAGGGCGCGCTGCATGTGCATGCGCCATGGTAGTGAAGCACCAAAAAACCGTGCTTTTGCATAAGATGTCAAGTACGCGCCAGTGCGGAGAAGGGTGCGATGCCCTATCTTCCTCGCCCCCCGGCGTTGCAGGCCAGCAGGGGGCAGAAGGCCAGCGCCTCGTCGGTGAGGGCCGTGGCCGCGCCTTCGCCGGAGTGAAGGATGAGCGGCGGCTCCACGAGCAGGCCGGGTTTGCCCGCGCGGTGGGCCTCCACCAGCACCAGCGTTGCCGGGCCGTGGGCGCGGGCATGCACGCAGCGCAGCCGGGCGGGCTCCTGTCCTGTTTCGCGCAATGCCAGCAGCAGGTCGGGCAGGCGGTCCGGCCCGTACACCCAGCAACTGCGGCCCCCCGCACGCAGCAGGCGTGCCGCCGCCCGCGTGAAGGCGGGCAGGGTTTCGGGCGTTTCGAACAGGGCGCGGGTGCGCTGGCTGCTGGGCGAGGGACGGCCTGAGCCGTGCCGACGGTAGGGCGGGTTGGCCACCACCAGATCCATGGACCCGGCCCTGGGCAGGGCGTCGAAGGCGGGTGTGGACATTAGTGTGGCGGCGTCGGGCGCGGGGTCGGGCAGGTTCACTACCTTCGCGAATTCGTGGGTTCCGGGCATGCCGGAAGTGTTTTTTCCGCCCCTGCCTCCGCCCGAGCCGGTGGCGGCAAGGTTGGCCCGCAGCACCCGGAAGCGGTCCGCCAGCCCCAGCCGCGCCCCGTTCTGGCGCGCGGTGTCCGCCAGCTCTCCGGCGATGTCGATGCCCGTGCCCGTCAGGTGCGGGTGGGCCAGCAGCAGGGCCAGCCCCACCACGCCGCAGCCGGTGCCAAGGTCCGCGAAGGCCCCTGACGCCTCCCCCGATGCTTCCCCCGGTGCGCCCCCTGATGCGTCGCCTGATGTGTGTCCTGATGCGTGTCGTGTTGCCTCCCCTGACAGGCCCTGTCCCGACGCGGGGCACGCGCCGGTTGCCGCCCGGCGTCCATGGCGGATACCTGCCGCGTTCGCCGTCAGGCCCCCCCGTGCCGACAGGGCCTCCCCGGCAAAGGCCGCCAGCAGCAGGGCATCCACGGAAAAGCGGAAGCCGCCCACCGGCTGGACGAGCCCGCGCGGAAACAGGGCGCGAGCCTGAACCACGGCGTCGGGCAGCGAATCGGGCAGCGAATCAGGTAACGAGCAGGGCAGGGTGCCCGGTGAACCAGCCGTGCCAGCCATGCCGGTCGTGCCAGCCATGCCGGTCGTGCCGGTCACATCAGTCATGTCGGGGGCGTTGCGGCGCATGGGGGCAGGCTATCCGGGTGGTGCCGGGTTGGCAACGGGTGTTCGCCCCCCCCGTTTGCCATGGCGAACCCATTTGCCATCGCTGATGATTTTGGTAGACAAGGATGACGGCGGCAGACCCGCGTCTCGCCATTGTCGTGTATGTTCCGGGCCGCGCGCCTTCCGTTCCGCGCCCGCGTTCCCTCCCCGTCCGGCCAGCCCCACAGGAGCCCGCCCGATGCAGCAGTTCCGGGCCGACCTGCACATCCATTCCCGCTTTTCGCGCGCCACCAGCGGGCGGCTCAACGCCCGCCATCTGGCCGCGTGGGCGCGGGTGAAGGGGCTGGACGTGCTCGGCACCGGCGACTTCACGCACCCCAGGTGGCGCGCGGAACTGGCCGAACAGCTGGTGCCGGACGAAGCCAGCGGCCTGTACCGCCTGCGCGACCCGCGCGGGCTGGACGCCGAACTGCCCGAATACGCGGGCAAGCCGTTGGCCGGGCGCACCCTGTTCATGCTCCAGGCCGAAATCAGCAGCATCTACAAGCGCGGCGGCAAGGTGCGCAAGGTGCACAACCTTGTCTACGTGCCCGACATGGACGCCGCCGACCGCCTGTCGCGCCGCCTGGCAGAGGTGGGCAACATCGAATCCGACGGGCGGCCCATCCTTGGCCTGGATTCGCGCAACCTGCTGGAAATGGTGCTGGAAACGCACCCGCAGGCCTTTCTGGTGCCCGCGCACATCTGGACGCCGTGGTTCGCCCTGTTCGGCTCGAAGTCGGGCTTCGATTCGGTGGCGGAATGCTTCGGCGACCTGTCGTCCGAAATCTTCGCCATGGAAACGGGCCTGTCGTCCGACCCGGAGATGAACTGGCTGTGGAGCGAACTGGACCGCTTTGCGCTCATCTCCAATTCCGACGCGCATTCCGGGGAAAACCTGGGGCGCGAGGCCAACCTGTTCTCCGGCGAGATCGGCTACGAAAGCATCCTGCGCAGCCTGAAGGGGCAGGGCATCGGCGGGCGCTTTCTGGGCACGCTGGAATTCTTTCCCGAGGAAGGCAAATACCATCTGGACGGCCACCGCAAGTGCGGCGTGGTCATGGAGCCGCGCGAAACCCGCGCCCGCGGCGGGCTGTGCCCGGTGTGCGGCAAGCCGGTGACCGTGGGCGTGCTGCACCGGGTGGTGGAACTGGCCGACCGCGAAACGCCCATCCAGTCGCCGGGGCAGCAGGGCTACCTTTCGCTCATCCCCTTGCCGGAAATCCTGGGCGAGTTGCTGGGCGTGGGCGCCAAGAGCCGCAAGGTGGCGGAACAGCACGCCCGGTGCGTGGCCCGCTTCGGCTCGGAACTGAACATCCTGCAGGACGTGCCCGAGGCAGAACTTTCCCGGTTCTGGGAACCGCTGGGCGAAGGCATTGCCCGCATGCGGCGGCGCGAGGTGCTGCGCCAGTCGGGCTACGACGGCGAGTACGGCGTGGTGCGCGTGTTCACGGACAAGGAGCGCGCCTCCATCCAGCGCCGCTCGGTGGTGGGCGGCCTGCCGCTGCTGGAAGGCATGGGCGTGCCCGCCGCCCCGCGCGCGGACGACGGAAAAACCGCCCCCCGCGCCACTGGCAAGGGCAGGAAGGGCAAGGGCGCGGATCGCCCCTCGCTGCTGGATGGATTGGGCGGCCAGCCTGATGCTGCTGCCGGGGCTGCCCGATCCGGCCTGTCTGACGCGGCGGCGCGGCCTGCCCCCGCTGCCGAGCCGGACTTCGAATTTTCGCCGGATCCGTCCGCGCCCGGCCCCTCTGGCGCATCGGGCCTGCCCGACGCTCCCGAAGCCGACGACGGCCCTCCGCCGCCCGCCTTTGCCGCGTTCAGCGCGCCCCGCCCGCCGGAAGGCGCCACCGTGCGCTTCAACCCCGCCCAGCGCCGCGCCCTGGTCGCCGGTCCGCAGCCGGTGCTGGTGCTGGCCGGTCCGGGCACGGGCAAGACCCGCACGCTGGTGGGCCGGGTGCTGCATCTGGTGGAAACGGGCATCGACGCCCGGCGCATCCTGGCCGTCACCTTCACCCGCCGCGCGGCGGCGGAAATGGACGAGCGCCTCGCCACCGCCCTTGGCGAGGACGCCCCCCTGCCGCGCACCGATACCCTGCACGCCCTGGCCTTCGAATACTGGCACCGGGCCACGCCCACGCCGCCGGTGCTGCTTTCGGAAGAGGCGGCCCGCCGCGTGTTCGCGGAAGCCAACCCCGACGAGCCCGCCCAGCGCCTGCGCGAGGCGTGGGAGGCCATCGGGGTGTGCCGCGAGAAGATTCGTTCGTGCCTTGCGGAGCACGCCCCGCTGCTGGCCCGCTACACCGAGCAGAAGGCGGCCTGGAATCTGGCCGACTACACCGATCTGCTGGAATTCTGGCTGGATCAGATGCAGAACAGCATCTACGCCAGCCCATGGCGGCACGTGCTGGTGGACGAGATCCAGGATCTTTCGCCCCTGCAACTGACGCTGGTGCGGGCGCTGGCCCCGCGCGGCGGGGCGGGCTTTTTCGGCATCGGCGACCCGGACCAGTCCATCTACGGCTTCCGGGGCGCGCACGGCGACGTGGCCGCCTTCCTGCGCGAGGCGTGGCCCGACCTTTCCGTGGTGGCGCTGGAGGAAAACTACCGTTCCTCGGCGCGCATCCTCGACTTCGCGGGCGGGCTGATGCAGGGCCGCTCGGCCTGCGGCCCGCTGCGCGCCGCGCGCGACCTGCCCGGCGAACTGCACCTGTTCGAGGCGCCCACGGCGGAAGGCGAGGCGGCCTGGATCGGCGAGCAGATTCGCGGCCTCATCGGGGCCACCAGCCATTCGCTGCTGGACGCCGGGCATGGCCGGGCGCGTCGGGGCACGGTGCTGGACGAGGGCGGGTTCAGCCCCGGCGACATCGCCGTGCTGGTCCGCGTCAAATCGCTGATTCCCCAGTTGCAGCGCACCCTGACCCGCTTCGGCGTGCCCTGCGCCGTGCCCGAGGCCGAGGCCTTCTGGGCCGACCAGCGGGTGGCGCTCATCCTGGGGGCTGCCGGGCGCATGCTGGGCATCGGGTCCACGTCGTCCCCCGCTGGTCCGGCGCTGCCCGCCGGGCTCAGCCACCGCCGTCTGGTGGCGGAAGGGGTGCATCCCTCGCTGGCAGACCGGCTGAGGCTGGATGCGTCGCCGTTCCCCATGCATCGCGGCGGGGACGCGGCTGACAATGCCCACGGTGCGCCCGGTGCGCCGGAGACTCCCGCTGCCACTGGCTCGCCCGCCGTGTCTGGATCGCCTGATGGTTCCGATGGCCCCGAGGCCTCCGGTGCCGCCATCGACCCCTCAGGCGGCGAGGTCCCCCTGCGCCCCGACGCGGAAATTCCCGCGCGCGACACGCCGCACGAGGTGGACTGTCCGCCCAAGGTGCTGGCCCGCGGCCCGCTGGGCGTGGCCGCCTACCTGCGCGAAACCCCGCCCTTCGACGACCTGTTCTGGCAGTCCTCGGCCTTCCGGGCGCTGTCCCGCGCCTACGACACCCATGGCGGCTGGGCCGGGCTGATGAACTGGATCAGCCTGCAAAGCGAGCTGGAACTGGTGCGGCGCGGCAGCGAGAAGGTGCAGATCATGAGCCTGCACGCGGCCAAGGGGCTGGAGTTTCGCGCGGTGTTCCTGCCCGCGCTGGAGGACGGCATCATGCCCTTCGCCGGGGCGGGCACCCTGACCGGCAAGCCCCAACGCGACGGCGCCAGCCCCGACACCCGTACCGACATGGACGAGGAACGCCGCCTGCTCTACGTGGGCATGACCCGCGCCTCCGAGGGGCTGTTCCTCAGCTGCGCCGCGCGCCGCCAGCTGTATGGCCGCGAACTGCGCCTGAAGCCTTCGCGCTTTCTGGACGACGTGCCGCTGGAAGGGCTGCGCCGCTCCATGCTGGTGCAGCACCAGAAGCGCAAGGAACGCCAGCTGTCGCTGATGTGATGCCCGTCGGGCCCTGTGCCGTGTGGCCCGGCGCGTGATGTTTCCGGGGCGCGCTGTCCCGCCCCAGTCCCGTCGCTGTCTGGCCCCTGTCTGGCCCTTGTCCCGCCCCTGTCTGGCCGCTGTCCCGTCGCCATCCGGCCCGGTCTTCCCCGTATCCCGCCAACGCAAACGGCCCGGTCATGCCGGGCCGTGGTGTTTTTCGGGGAAGGGGAAGGGGAAGGGGAAGGGGGCGGGGACGGCGCGCACTGGCGCAAGCCGCCCCGTGGTGCACGTTGTCCCGTCACGCAGGTCGCCCACCGTGCGGGAATGCCGTGGCGGGCGGGGCTACAGGGGGCAGCACACCCGGTACACGTAGCGTTCGTACAGGCCGGACACCCTGCCCGCCGCGCGGGGGCTGAGGCCCGCGTCGCGCAGGCGACAGTAGACGTGCAGGGGGTTGAAACGGTGCTGCAGAAAGTGCTTCACGTGGCGCATCAAGGTCTCCTGTTCCCCGTCCTGCTCCGGAGTGCCCCATGGTGGCTCATGGTGGCGTGACGGGGGAACGACGTATGCCGTGCATGGCGCGTGCCGGGTTGGTCCGTGGTCCATGGTGGCGGCCTCTTGCGAAGGCGGCGCACCGCAGACGACCGGAAAACCGGCGTTGCGGGGGCGCGCGGGCGGCACTTTTCTGCCGGGCCGCGCTTGCCGCTCAGGCGGAAAGCCCGTAACCGGAACGGCATGCACGTTCCGCAGGCCCTTACCGCATCGCCTCGGCTTCTGTCCAGAACCGTAGCGGCCCCTTCGTGGGTGGTTGCGGGCAACGTCCATGATAATTGCGCATTTCTTTCGGAAAAAGTGCACGAGGTGGGACTGTGCCTGTTCGAGGCCGAAGCCTGCCTTGCCTACACCGACGCCGACCTGCCCCCGGCGCTGGCCGCGCTGCCCCTGACCTGGCACGCCCACCTGCCGGTGGATCTGGACTGGGGGGCCGGGCCGCACGGTGCGCCCGGCGCGGGCGCGGCGCGGGTGTGCGGGCTGCTGCTGGACCGGGTGGCTTTTCTGGGCGCGCACCGCGCGGTGCTGCACCCGCCCACGCCGCAGCAGGCCGAGGCTGCGGGTTTTTCCGGTGCGGACGGCCCGGCCCGGCTGCTGGCGGCCTTTCTGCGCGAATGGACCCGCCACGGTCGCGACCCGGCCTGCCTGCTGCTGGAAAACATCGCCGGGCAGGACCTGACGGACCTGCTGCCGGTCATCGGCGACGGAAACTGCAAGGTGTGTCTGGACATGGGCCATGTCCTGACCTACGGTCAGCATAGGTTGCCCGCATCCGCAGCACTGCTGGAGCGGGTGGGCATGGTGCACGTGCATGCCCCCGGCGGCATGGACCGCCACCGCGCCCTCACCGAACTGACGGCGGAAGAAGCCGCCTGGGCCGCGAGGGTGTTGCCCGCCCTGCCGCCGGACGCGGTGCTGATGGTGGAGGTGTTCGCCTGGGACGGGGTGCTGGCCTCGCTGCCGGTGCTGGAACGCCTGCTGGACGGGGAGCCAGCCTGAAACTGTCAGGCGGGCATTGCCGGACGTCCCATACATGCCGGGCATGCCAGACATGCCGGGCATGACGGGCAGTACGGGTTCGCGAACACCACAACATCACGGACATCACGAGAGACGCGCATCGGGCATCACGCGATTCGGGGCCGAGAGGAGATCATGAGTTACTTCCGGAAGCTGGAGACCAGGCTCACCCACCTGCAAGAGCTGTTCGACCGCGCCGAGCGCTGGCTCATCGTGATCAACGCCGATCCCGACGCCATGGCTTCCGCCCTGGCGCTGAAGCGCATCATGATCCATCGCGTGGACGATGTGGCCATCGCCCGCGTCAACGAGATCACCCGGCCCGACAACCTGGCCATGGCGCGCTACCTGCGCATTCCCATGGTCAAGCTTACCCCCACGCTGGCCGCCCAGTTCGACCGCTTTGCGGTGGTGGATTCGCAGCCCCACCACCATCCGGCGTTCAAGGACCTGTCCTTCTCGCTGGTCATCGATCACCACCCGCTGGTGGAAGATCATCCGGTGGTGGCCGACTTCAAGGAAATCCGCAACGAGTACGGCGCCACCTCCACCATCATGACCGAGTACCTGTACAATCTCGGCATCCGGCCCGGAAAGCTGCTGGCCACGGCGTTGCAGTTCGGCATCAAGACCGACACCGCCAGCTTCGAGCGCGCCTTCCACGACGTGGACATGCGCGCCTACCGCTACCTGACCAAGTTCGCGGACCACGCCCTGCTTTCGCGCATCGTGCGCAGCGAATTCCGGCTGCACTGGCTGGACTACTTTTCGCGCGCGTTCATCAGCATGCACAAGCTGGGCACCGGCCAGTACGTGTACGTGGGCGAGGTGGAAAACCCGGACATTCTGGTGGTCATCGCCGACTTCTTCATGCGGGTGCACGAAATCCGCTGGGCGGCGGTGTGCGGGGTGTACCACGACACCATCGTGGTCATCCTGCGCGGCGACGGCATGGGGCGCGACCTTGGCCGTTACGCCAGCCTGCAATTCGGCGACGTGGGTTCCGCCGGGGGGCACCGGGCCATGGCCCGCGCAGAGATTCCCCTGACCGCCGCCGATGGCCGCAACGTGGAGTTCTTCATCTACAAGCGGCTGCTGGCCCCCCGCAAGAAAATGCGGGCCAAGGTGGAGCCGAAGCCCGACCAGAAGCCCGACGCCAAGCCCGGTGGCGGGGCGGAATCCGCGCCCGGACAGAAAACCGCCCAGAAGGCGGTGCCGCCGGGCGAGCGCAAGCCCGAGCAAAAGCCCCCTGCCGCGCTGCCTGCGGGCACGTCCGTCGCGCTGCCTGCGGGAACGTTCGGCGCGACGTCCGTTGCGCCCACTGGCGGAACGTCTGCCGCCTCGACCGGGGCGTCCGCTGCCGCCGCCGTCCCCCCGGTTCCCCCGGACGGCAAGTAGCCCCCGGACGGCAAGTAGCCCCCAGACGGCAAGTAGCCCCCAGACGGCAAGTAGCACCCAGGCGGCAGGTTGCGCTGCCGCGCGCTTCCCTCCTCGCCGACAGCTTTCCTTCACAGGTATGTCGTTTTCGCACGCGGCGCGTGCTGTTTGCGGCGTGCGTACGTGCGTGTGCCGGCGGTGGCGAGCAGCCCCTTGCCCCGAGGGGCTCGGGGCGCCGGTGCGCATCTCCGCGTTGTCCGTGGCCGGATACGGAAATATGGCAAGGCCGCCCTCCGGGATTCCGGGGGGCGGCCTTGCGCGTGGAGGGAAGGGAAAGGAACCATGGCCGGGCGCAGGGGCGGTGGTGCTGCTGCCCGGCGCTGTGGCCGATCCGACTTTCAGTCAGGGCAGTCAGGGCAGTCAGGGCAGTCAGGTCAGCCGGGGCAGCACGGGCCACTCGTGTCAGTACGGGGCAGGGCGACCAGTACGGGCAGGGCCGGAGCGGGGTCCGGCGGGCACGCTACGCGCCGCGCCGCCTGCGGTCGGGGCGGCCCGCGTCGGCACACAGCACGTGGGGCGCGCCCGTGGCATCGGTGAAGCGCGCCGCCAGGGTCACGCACAGGTTGCCCGAGGCCCGCGAAATGTACGGGGCGGTCAGGCATTCCTCTATGCCGCTGCGCATGGGCAGGAAATATTCCTTCAGCGAATGGTCGGTGCCGCGCCGCGCGGGCTGGTAGATGAACCGCCTGCTGGCCGAGAGCCGGTAGGGGTTGCATACGGTGTCCGACACCTGGCGACCCGCGCCGTCCAGCACGTACAGGCACTCCAGTGCCGACTCCGCGTTCAGGTAGCGGGCCAGCAGCTTGTCGAACTCGCCGGGGCAGGCATGGTGCAGGTCTTCGCGCAGGCGGTGCACGGCGCTGCGCAGGGTGGCCACGCGGCGTTCCTCTTCCTCCACCTGGGCCAGGGTGAGCGCCGCATAGGCGCGGGCCACGTTGTGCATGGCCGTGCCGCCTTCGGCCACGGCCCCTTCCGGCGAGGGCAGCGCGAACAGGAAACCCTGCATCACGTCGGCCCCCAGGTCCATCAGCAGGGCCGCCTCGCGCTCGTGTTCGACTCCCTCGGCCACGGTCATGGCCCCGATGCGCCGGGCCAGACCCACCAGCGCCCGCACCACCTCCTGGCGGTGGAACGAATCGGGCAGCCCGGATACCAGCGAACGGTCCAGCTTGAGCACGTCGGGCTTCAGCGCGGCGATGCGCTCCAGGTTGGAATGCCCGGCGCCCACGTCGTCCAGGGCCACCAGAAAGCCCAGCTTGCGGTGGCGCGCGGCGAACTCCATCAGCGCATCGGTGTCGTCCACCTGCGATTCCACGATTTCCAGCACCACGTTGTTGGGGTTTACCCCGCTGGCTTCGGCCAGCCGCTGGATGTGCCCGGACCCCACCACGCCGCGCCGCAAGACGGCGGTGTCGATGTTCACGAACAGCAGCAGTTCCGGCCTGCGGCGCACCATGGGGGCAAAGGCGGCAAAGGCCCGCTCGCGGCACAGGCGGTCCAGTTCCAGCGCGTTGCCGCTGGCGGCGGCGGTGGAAAACATGATGTCGGGCGGCATCACCGCGCCGCCGGGCACGCGGCCCCGGCTCAGGGCTTCCATGCCCACCACGGCGTGGCGGCGCACGGAAACCAGCGGCTGGAACAGGGTGAACACGTCGGCAATGGCCACCCCCGGCACGGGGGGCGGGGTGGCGTGGGCGTGGACATGTGGTCTGGCGGGCGTGGGGGAACCTGCGCGCGCCGGGTTCGTGGCGATCATGCGGTCGTCTCGTTGGCGCGGCGGCGCGCGGGCAGAAATAGGGCCGGACCGGGGCGGCGGGCGGGGGAAGGGTGCCCCGGTCCGGCGGAGGGTGCGGGCGGCGGGGGTTGCTGGGGTGTCGCCGCCCGTTCACGCCGTGGTCAGTTCCTTCGCCAAGGCGAGGAACCGTGCGTGATTCCGTCGGGTTGCAGGTGGAGCGGCAGGGTGCTCCCCCCGGCGGAACAGTGCACGGAAGGAACCGCGAAGCCGGGCGCAGTGCCTGCGCCGGGTGCTTCCGGCGGAAAGCCACCGCCCGTTGCGTCTGCGTGTCCCCCATGGCGGGAGGCGGCGTGCGCACGGGCAAACAGTGACGCATCGTCATCGAAAGGGGTGTCGCCGGTGTTCGCGCCAACCTCCGTGGGCAGGCGCAGCAGGCTGCGCAACGAAGTGGCGGCCACATGCATGGTGAACACCAGCCACGCGCAGACCAGGGCCGCGCAGGCGATGCGGGCCGGGTCGCCGGGCAGGGCGGCGGCAATCACGCCCAGCCCGGCCGCCAGAAGGCACGAGAGCCCCGGCGCAAGGCCGCGCGAGGTGTGGCCGGGCGTGTCGCAGGCACGTCCGGCGCCCGCGGGCGGCGCTGGAATGGTGGAGCCAGTGGACGCACCGGGGCAGGCAAAGGGCAGCACGTCCGCATGGGCCTGCGCAGCCATGGCCATGTCGCGTCCCGCTCCGTGGCGGCGGGTTGCGTGGCGGGCTGTGGTATGGCGTGGCGCGGCGTGCATGACGTTGTCCGTACCCGGGCGGCAAGGGCCCGCATGATTCTGTTGCTGGTTGTGCCCGTTCCGGCGGCAACCGGTGCGGGGCGGCACGGGCGGCACCACGCCGTCCGTGCCCGAATGATAGCAAAACGGGGGCCAATGGCGGCAACCCACCGGATTTCAAGGTTTGGACCGGTGCGGGGCAGGTTAGTGAGAGCGGACCGAGATGTATATAATGACAAAATTGAACACAGCATGAGTGTTTAGTGAGACAAAAACGTAAATAACAAGCTGGCCTCCGGGGCGAGCAAAGATGGAGTTCTGCCGAATATTCCGCTTGACAGCCTTTGCGAGGCGGGCGTAGGTATCCAGAAACACCTGAAAACGGATAACGTCAGGACACCACGACAATGCTTTCCACCTCCGCCACCTTCACCACTGCCTATCGTACCAACTATTACTTTTGGTACTTTTTTAGCTATGGAGAAGCCCGTGGCCGCATGGAGCGTGCGTAAGCATCTGACGAAGGTGTAAACACACGAAGACTCAAGGGGCCGCGGGCGAAAAGCCGGCGGCCCCTTTTCTGTTTTTCCGGCGGTGCGTTACGCGCGGCGCGCCCCGGAAGCGTGTGACCCGAAGGACCGGGCAGGCCGCAAGGCCACCCCGGGTCCGACGCCTGACGCTGCCGCATCAGCAGTACCCGGTACGCGGGGGGATTGCCCCCCGGCGCCCGCGACCCGAAGGTCCGGGCGCAAGGCAAGGAAACACGATCACGGCCAGTTGCGCCGCAACCTTTCCGAAAGAACAGGGGAACATACGATGCAAATCGGCAAAAGAATCAGGATGGAGCGCATTTTCAACCGAAAAACCGGGCGTGCCGTCATCGTGCCGCTGGATCACGGCGTGAGCGTGGGACCCATCTACGGCCTTGTGGACATGCGCGAAACCGTGAACCAGGTGGCCGAAGGCGGGGCGGACGCGGTGCTCATGCACAAGGGCCTGGTGCGCTGCGGCCACCGCGAGGGCGGCCGTGACGTGGGCCTGATCGTACACCTTTCCGCATCCACTTCCCTTTCCCCCCGGCCCAACGCCAAGACCCTGGTCGCCACCGTCGAAGACGCCCTGAAGCACGGTGCCGATGGCGTATCCGTGCACGTGAACCTTGGCGACGAGACCGAACGCGACATGCTGGCCGACCTGGGCCGCATGGCCACCGTGGCCAACGACTGGGGCATGCCGCTTCTGGCCATGATGTACGCCCGTGGCCCCCGCATCAAGAACGAGTTCGACCCCGAAGTGGTGGCGCACGCCGCCCGCGTGGGCGTGGAACTGGGCGCCGACGTGGTCAAGGTGGCCTACACCGGCGACATGGACAGCTTCGCCCACGTGGTTGCCTCCTGTTGCGTGCCCGTGGTCATCGCGGGCGGCCCCAAGCTGGATTCCACCCGGTCGTTCCTGCAAATGGTTCACGACGCGGTGCGCGCCGGCGCTGCCGGTCTTTCCGTGGGCCGCAACATCTTTCAGCACGAACGCACTCCCGCCCTCGTCAAGGCCCTGCGCGGCCTGGTGCACGAGGATTGGGATGTGGAGCAGGCCATGGCCCTCGTCGGCGAGTGAGGAGTGCCGGGATTCAGGGCACTTTCGCCCTCTGGCTGCGTCAGGCCGCGCCTTTTACTCCGGTCACGTACGAGAAGAGTACGCTCCCTTCGTAAAATGCTTGCCTTCCTTGCCAGAGAACGAAATTGCCCTGAATCCCGACACTCCTGAAGGCATGTGAAGTGATGCGCCGCGAAAGACAATAACATGCAGACTTATTTGCATTTTCTTCCGGTGCGACACGGCGGGGTAAAGAGCGGTTCGCCGCCATGACAAAAATGTGAGGGGCCGATGCGGACCATTCTTTTCAAGAGCGTGCCTTTCGACAAGGGCCTGGTGACCCTGGCGCTGGAATCGGGCGTGGACGGCATCATCGTGCCGCGCGCGCAGGTGGATTCGGTGGCGACGCTGGCCCGGTGCCGGGTGCTGGCAGACGAGGACGTGGCGACCATCGCGCTGTCGGCCAAGGCCGACGAAGAGGACGCCGCCGCGCGTCTGGCGCGGGGCGAAACCGTGGTGCTGGCGCGCGGGTGGGAGATCATTCCGGTGGAAAATCTGTTGGCGCAGTCCGACGACGTGGCCGTGGAAGTGGCCGATCTTTCCGAGGCGCGCCTTGCGGCGGGCATTCTGGAGCGGGGCGTGGCCACCGTGGTGGTGCTGCCCGAAGGCGCAGGCGAGCTGAAGTCCATCGTGGCCGACCTCAAGCTGTCGCAGGGCTGCATGGACCTGGCCCCCGCCGTGGTCACGGCGGTGGAGAACGTGGGCCTTGGCCACCGGGTGTGCGTGGATACCATGTCCATGCTGCGCCGGGGGCAGGGCATGCTGGTGGGCAATTCCAGCGCGTTCACCTTTCTGGTGCATGCCGAGACCGAGCACAACGAATACGTGGCCGCGCGCCCGTTCCGGATCAATGCCGGGGCCGTGCATGCCTACGCCCAGATGCCCGGTGACAGGACCACCTATCTTGAGGAACTGCGCGCGGGCGACGAGGTGCTCATCGTCAGCGCCGACGGTTCCACCACAGTGGCCACCGTGGGCAGGCTGAAGGTGGAGGCGCGGCCCATGCTGCTGGTGCGCGCGAAAGTGGGCGACGTGGAGGGCGCGGTGTTCCTGCAGAATGCGGAAACCATCCGCCTGACCCGCCCGGACGGAAGCCCCGTGAGCGTGGTGAGCCTGAAGGAAGGCGACCAGATCCTGTGCCGCACCGATTGCGCGGGCCGCCACTTCGGCATGCGCATCAAGGAGGACATCAAGGAATGCTGATGCGCACCACGCTGCAACGCCGGAGGACGCGGCCATGAGCCTCACCGACGACAAGGAATCCCACTGGCGGGGGGATCACGTTGCCGCCAGCGCCGCCAAGGTTCCCCAGGTCACGGACGACGGCGCGCCCCAGCCTGCGCAGCCCGCAGTCGCATCCGCAGTCACGTCCGCAGTCACATCCGGGGGCGCAGCCGACCCGGAAGCGGCCCTGGCCGGGCGGCTTGGCCAGATCCGCCACGAGATCGACGGGCTGGATTCCGACCTGCTGAACCTGCTGAACCGCCGCGCCTCGCTGAGTCTGGAGGTGGGGCGCATCAAGGCCGACGACGCGGGCATCGTGTTCAAGCCCTTTCGCGAGCGCGAGGTGCTGGAAAATCTCATGGCCGCCAACGGCGGGCCACTGCCCAACGAGCACCTGCGTTCCATCTGGCGCGAGATTCTTTCGTCCTCGCGCAGCCTGCAACGGCCCCAGAAGGTGGCCTACCTTGGGCCGGAGGGCACCTTTTCGTACTTCGCGGGCGTGGAATTTCTCGGCAAGGCCGTGGAATACATGCCGCACAAGGATCTGGACGGGGTGTTCCGCGCTGTGCACGACAGGCAGTGCGAGCTTGGCGTGGTGCCGCTGGAAAATTCGCTGCACGGCACCGTGGGCCAGAGCCTGGACCTGTTCCTGTCGCACGAGGTATTCATCCAGTCCGAGCTGTTCTGCCGCATCAGCCATTGCCTGCTGACCACGGAAACCAGCCTGGCCGACGTGACCACGGTGTACTCGCACCCGCAGCCGCTGGCCCAGTGCGGCGGCTGGCTGCGTCAGGCCCTGCCCGGGGCGCGGATCATCCCGGCGGATTCCACCGCCTCCGCCGCGCGCCGCGTGGTGGGCGAAAAGGGCGCGGCGGCCATCGGGCACCGCAGTCTGGCCGCGCTGCTGGGGCTGAACATCCTTGCGCGCGGCATAGAGGACCAGCCGGACAACTGGACGCGCTTCGTGGTCATCGGCCCCGCCCCGGCGGGCCAGCCCGGCACGGACAAGACCTCCATGCTGTTCTCCGTGCCGGACAGGCCCGGCGCGCTGGCAGAGGTGCTGAACCTGCTGGCCCGCGAAGGCATCAACATGAAGAAGCTGGAGTCGCGGCCCCTGCGCGGCGAAAAGTGGAAATACGTGTTCTTCGTGGACGTGGAATGCGACCTTGGCAACGAGGACTATGGCCGGGTGGTGCATGAACTGCGCAGGCTGTGTCATACGTTGCGCATCCTCGGGAGCTACCCCGCCGGGCCGCAGCTGGACATGAGTCGAGATTGACGCGGCGCGGCCTTTTGCCCTCTGGCAGACCGACCCAAAGGGCGCGAAGCGTGGCCGTTAGACGAGCTTGCGAGTCTTACGGCCATCGAGAGCAGAGCGTCAGGCGTCGCCTTTCCTTCGGGTCACGTACCGAAGAGTACGCTCCCCTCTTGAAAGGCTCGCCTTTCTTGCCAGAGAACAAAAAAACGCACCGCGCGTGCCCCGGCGGCGCTGGCAGGCGCTCTCCGGGTAAATGAGTTCGAGCCGGATCATCTGACAGGGTGCATCCGGGTTGCGTCTCCTGCCCCCAAATAAAAAGTTTAGGGGGAGCGGCAGCCGTCAGGCGGGCGCGCAGCGCGAGCCTTACGGATGGCGACAGCAAAGCTGGGGGGCCGGGGGAAGGAGACCCTTTCCCCAAGGGGCCCTTCCCCCGGTACCTGCAAAGGAACTTTCATGGAAACCAAGCGTGAAACCGTGACCGTGGCGGCCCCGCCGTCCAAGTCGGTGTCGCACCGCATGCTGATAGGGGCGGCGCTGGCCGCGGGTGATTCGGTGGTGGAACACGTGCTGGAAAGCCGCGACATCGAGCGCACGGCGGACATCTTGCGGGCGGCGGGCGCGCGCATTGAGCGCCAGGGCGACGGCAGGTTCGCGGTGTCGGGCGTGGCGGGCACGCCTGCGGGCGGGTTCGACGCGCCGGTATCGTGCGACGTGCACGAATCGGGCACCACGTGCCGCCTGCTGACGGCGGTGCTGGCGGCGGGCAAGGGCCAGTTCCGCATCCACGGCGCGCCGCGGATGCACGAACGGCCCATCGGCGAACTGGTGGACGTGCTGCGCGGGCGCGGGGTGCGCGTTACCTATGAAGGCCGCGAAGGCTGCCCGCCCCTGCTCATCGATTCCGACGGCATGTCCGGCGGGTCGACGGCCATCGGCCTTGGCGAATCCAGCCAGTACCTGTCGGGCCTGCTGCTGGCCGCGCCGCTTACCAGCGGGCTGACCATCGAGGTTTCCGGCGACAAGGTGGTCTCGTGGCCCTACGTGGCCCTGACCCTGCAGGCGCTGGAGGACTTCGGCATCGGCTTTCGCGTGGAAACGCGCGAGACCCCGCGCGGCAAGTGGCAGGCCGACGAATGGCGCACCCTGCGCGAAGTCCGTCCCGGCCTGGTGCGCTTCGTGGTGTCGCCGGGGGTGTACCGCGCGGGCAACTACCGGGTGGAGGGCGACTGGTCCAACGCCTCGTACTTTCTGGCTGCGGGGGCCGTGGGCCCGCGCCCGGTGCGCGTGGCGGGCTTGCGGGTGGATTCGTTGCAGGGCGACCGGGCCATGCTGGACATCCTGGGCCGCATGGGCGCGCGCTTCGAGCGGGCCGACAACGGCGTGGTGGTGGCACCCTCCAGCCTGACCGGGGTGGAAGTGGACATGGGCCACTGCCCGGACCTGGTGCCCACGGTGGCGGCCACGGCGGCCTTTGCCCAGGGCGTGACCACCATCCGCAACGTGGCGCACCTGCGCATCAAGGAATGCGACCGGCTGTCCGCCCCGGCGGCGGAACTGCGCAAGGCCGGTGTGCGGGTGGAGGAACTGGACGACGGCCTCATCGTGCACGGTTCGCTGCGCAGCGGCGGCCCGGCCCCGGTTATTGACGAAAAAGTGATGCCATTTTTGTCATACGGAGACCATCGCATGGCCATGAGCCTTGCGCTTCTGGGCTTTGCCGGGGTACATGTGGTTCTGGACGACCCGGCCTGCGTGGCCAAGTCGTTCCCGCATTTCTGGAACGAGTGGGAAAAGGTGCGCGCATGAACGCAGTGAAAATCGCGCTGGTCGGCGCGGGGGGCCGCATGGGCCGCCTGTTCGCCGACAGGCTCTCCGCCGCGGGATACGCGGTGGGGGGCGTGGACCGTCCGCTGACGCAGGATGCCTTGCGTCATGCCGTGGACGGGGCCGCCGCCGTGCTGTTGTGCGTGCCCGTGGAAGTCATGGACGAGGTGCTGCGCCAGGTTGCCCCGCTGCTGAACGGCATGCAGGTGCTGGCGGACATCACCTCCGTCAAGGTGCGCCCCATGCAGGTCATGGAGCGCCACTACGCGGGCCCCGTGGTGGGCACCCATCCGCTGTTCGGCCCGGTGCCGCCTGCGGGTGATCCTGCGGAGAACCTGCGCGTGGCCGTGACCCCCGGCGATGCGGCCCACGAAACGGACGTGGCGCTCATCGAGCGCGTGTTCGCCGACATGGGCTGCGTGCCCTTCCGCACCACGGCGGACGAGCATGACGAGGCCGCCGCCTGCATCCAGGGCCTCAACTTCATCACCAGCGTTGCCTACCTTGCCACGCTGGCCCACCGCGACGAGCTTACCCCCTTCATCACCCCCTCGTTCCGCCGCCGCCTCGACGCGGCGCGCAAGATGCTGACCGAGGACGCATCCCTCTTCGAAGGCATGTTCGAAGCCAATCCCCACAGCCAGACCGCTGTCCGCAGCTACCTGTCGTTCCTCAACTTCGCCGCCGCCGGCGATGTGGACGTGCTGGTAGATCGCGCCCAGTGGTGGTGGCGTTCGCACACCGAAAGGGGAGGAGTGCGTCCGTCATAGCTGCACGCGAGTAGTAGAGTAACGGACAAGGCAATAGTAGGCCGCGCTCCCGCCCCGGGAGCGCGGCTTTTTGTTTTCGATGCACCACTCACGGCACGCCGAACTTGAAGGAGAACCCAGATGGAAATGCCCGAAATGCCCGCACAGGCCGAAGCCCCCGAAACGGCGAAGGCTCCCCAGGCTCCGGAAACCGCGCAAGCCCCGGCCAACGGCAACGGCTGCCCTTGCGCCACCACCGGTTCCGGGGACGATATCCCCGCGCTGCCCGAAGGCGGCGAGATCGTGCTGCGCCAGACGGGCCGCTGGCTGGAGGCCGACGTGGACACCCCCATCAGCGTGTTCCTCGGCATGGTGGGGTCCGGGCAGGGCATCCTGCTGGAAAGCGCAGAGGTGGATGGCCGCTGGGGCCGGTACAGCGTCATCGCCTTCAACTTCCTGCTGCGTCTTGGCTGCCGCGACGGCAAGCTGGAAGTGGCCGTGCGCGACCCGCGCCTTGCCCCGCTGCGCAGGTTCGACGGCATGGGCTTCATTGAGGGCACCCGCGCGGTGATGCGCGCCCTGCGCATCGAGCCGGACGCGGCCTTTGCCGACCAGCCCCCCATCACCCGCGCCCTGTACGGCTACTTCGGCTACGGCGTGTCCGGGCTGTTCGAGCCCAAGCTGGCCAAGGTGCTGCCGACCTCGTCGGCGGAGGCCTGCCTGGCCCTGCCCGGCACCGTGGTGCTGTTCGACCACCTGTACAACCGGTTGTGCCAGCTTTCGCTCACCGACCTGCCCGGAGCCAGGGTGGACCGCAGCCAGGTGGACCGCACGCCGGAGCCGCCGGAAGTGGGCCCCGTGGTCAACGTGCCGGAACAGGCCGTGTACACCCGCGCCGTGGCCCGGGTGAAGGACATGATCCGTCAGGGCGAGGCCATCCAGGTGGTGCTGTCCACCCGCTTCCAGGCCTCGTTCAGCGGCGACCCGTTCACCCTGTACCGCCGCCTGCGCCGCATCAACCCATCGCCGTACATGTTCTTCATGCGGCTGCCCGGCGTCTCGCTGCTGGGGTCTTCGCCGGAAGTCATGGTGCGCTGCCGGGCCGACAAACTGCAGGTCAGCCCCATTGCGGGCACCCGCCCGCGCGGCACGGACGACGCCCACGACGCCGCACTGGCGCAGGAACTGCTGGAAGACCCCAAGGAACGCGCCGAGCACGTCATGCTGGTGGACCTTGGCCGCAACGACCTTGGCCGCATCGCCGCGCCGGGCACTGTGCAGGTGGAACGGTTCATGGACGTGGAAAAGTTCTCGCACGTCATGCACCTGACCTCGCGCGTCACTGCCCAGATCGAGCCGGGCCGCGACGCGCTGGACGTGCTGGCCGCCACCTTCCCGGCGGGCACCGTCAGCGGCGCGCCCAAGGTGCGGGCCATGGAGATCATCTCCGAGGCGGAAGGCCTTGCGCGCGGCCCCTACGCCGGGGCCATCGGCTGGCTGGGGCTGGACCGGGGCAGCGTGAACCTGGACACGGGCATCACCATCCGCTCCCTGTGGGTGCGCGACGGGCAGGTGCACTGGCAGGCCGGCGCGGGCATCGTGTTCGATTCCGTGCCCGAGATGGAATGGAAGGAATGCAACAACAAGGCCGCCGTCATCCGCGCCGCAGTCACCGGAGGGGAATATGTTCCTGTTAATCGATAACTACGACTCGTTCACCTTCAATCTGGTGCAGGCGTTCTACGGCCTCGGGCTGCATCCGGTGGTGGTCCGCAACGACGACCCCGCCGTGCCCGCCATGGCCGAAGACCCGGCGCTGGAAATGGTGTGCATCTCGCCTGGCCCCAGCCACCCCCGCAACGCGGGATTCTGCCTCGATTTCCTGTCGCGCCTGCCGCACCGCGTGCCCGTGCTGGGCGTGTGCCTGGGCCATCAGGTGCTGGGCCTGTTCGCCGGGGCCACCGTGGATGTGGGCCCGCGCATCATGCACGGCAAGACCTCGGACATCACCCACGACGGGCAGGGCCTGTTCCACGGCGTGCCCAGCCCCATGCAGGTGGGCCGCTACCACTCGCTCATCGTGCACGCCGAGGAACGCCCCGACCTGCTGGCCGTAACCGCCCGCGCCCCCGAAGGCGAGGTGATGGCCCTGCGCTACACCGACCGCCCGTGGGTGGGCGTGCAGTTTCACCCCGAATCCGTGCTGACCCCCGACGGCGTGCGCATGCTCGCCAACTTTCCCGCCCAGGTGGCGGGGAAGTAAAAGCGGGGCTCCGCCCCGCGCCCCGCAAGGGGGCGGTGGCCCCCTTGACCCCTTGTGCGGGACCGGTTCGCACTACGTGCGATCCGGTCCCGGCAGCAACCGCAACGGGCAACCAACCCCCAATCGAAAAGTTTGGGGGGATGGGGGTTCGGGGGAAGGGGACCCTTTCCAAAGGGTCCCTTCCCCCGGTGGCTCCCAGATTAAGGAGACAGCAAATGCAGACCGCAACGTCTACCATACTGGAAACACTGGCCACGGGCATGGACCTTGCGCCGGAGCTGGCCGAGGCCGGGTTCTCGCGCCTGATGGACGGCGAGATGACCTGCGCGCAGGCGGGGTCGTTCCTGATGGGCCTGCGCATGAAGGGCGAGACCCCGCAGGAGCTCACCGAGGCGGTGCGCGCCGCGCTGGCCCGCGCCGTGCGGGTGACCGGCATTGACGGCCCCACCATCGACATCGTGGGCACCGGCGGTGATGGCCGCTCGTCGTTCAACTGCTCCACGGCCACGGCGCTGACCTTGGCGGGCATGGGCCACCGGGTGGTCAAGCACGGCAACCGCGCGGTGTCGTCCTCGTGCGGGGCGGCGGACGCGGTGGAGGGCCTGGGCCTGCCGCTGGAACTGGACCCGGAGGACGTGCGCGCGCTGGTGGCGCAGCGCAACTTCGCCTTCCTGTTCGCGCCGCGCTTTCACCCGGCGTTCCGCAACGTCATGCCCATCCGGCGCGAACTGGGCGTGCGCACCCTGTTCAACCTGCTGGGGCCGCTGCTCAACCCGGCCCGGCCCAGCCACATGCTGCTGGGCGTGGCCCGCGCCGAACTGCTGCCCCTGATGGCCCGCACCCTGCTGCTGACCGGCGTGCGCCGGGCGGCGGTGGTGCATGGCGCGGGCGGCTACGACGAACTGACACCCATGGGCCCCGCGCACATCATGCTGCTGGAGGGCGACGGCCAAGGCCACGGCACGCTGACGGAAATCAGCGTGGACCCGGCGGACTACGGCATCGCGCCCTGCACCCCGGAAGAACTGGCCGTGCCCGACCGCGACACCGCCGTGCGGGTGCTGCGCGAACTGCTGTCCGGCGGCGGCCCCGCCCCCATGCGCGACATGCTGGTGCTGAACGTGGGCATGGCCCTGCACCTGCTGGAGCCGGGGCTGGCCCTGCCCGACGCCATGGCCGCCGCGCGGCTGGCCCTTGCCGCCGGGGCAGGGGGGAAGGTGCTGCATGCTTGATCGTTTCCGCATCGCCAAGCAGCCGGAACTGGAACGGCTGCGCAAGCTGGCCGAGGCGGGCGGGATGCCCGCGCCGCTGGCGTCCGGGACAGGTGGCGGCACACCGCGCCCCGACTTCCTGCGGGCGCTGCGGGACCGCACCGGCTACCCCGATGCGCCGGTGGCGGTCATCGCGGAGTACAAGCGCGCCTCGCCCTCGCGCGGGGTCATCGAGACGGGCGTCTCGCCCGAGGATGCGGCCACGGCCTACGCGTCCGCCGGGGCCACGGCCATCTCGGTGCTGACCGAGGAGCAGTACTTCGGCGGCGACCTGGCCTATCTGGGGCGCATGGCCGGGGTGAATCCTGATGTTCCCCTGTTGCGCAAGGACTTCATCATGGACCCGTTGCAGGTGGCGGCCACGGCGGTCACCCCGGCGGCGGCGCTGCTGCTGATCGTGCGGCTGACGCCCGATGCGCGCACCCTGCGCGACCTGCGCGAGCAGGCCGAAACGCACGGCATGCACGCCGTGGTGGAGATCTTCGACGAGGCGGATCTGGCGCTGGCGCGCGAATCCGGCGCACGGATCATTCAGGTGAACAACCGCGATCTGGAAACCCTTGCCGTGGACCGCACCGCCTGTCTGCGACTGGGGCCGTTGCGCGCCCCCGGCGAGGTGTGGATTGCGGCCAGCGGCATCAGCGAGAACCGCCATCTGGCGGAAGCCGCCGCTGCCGGGTATGACGCGGCATTGGTGGGCACTGCGCTGATGGACGGCGGCGACCTCAAAGGCTCACTGATGCGGCTTCTGGGCCGCGAGGGCACTCCGTCCTTTCGTCCTCCGGCTGCGTCAGGCTGCGCCGCCTGCTCCGGTCACGTACGGTCGGAGTACGCTCCCTGCGCGTCGGGCTCGCCTTCCTTGCCGGAGAACGAAAATCCTGTCGTGCCAGATTGCAGCGAAACCGAAGGTGCGCAATGAGCTCGTCAAAACCGGCCACCCTGTTCGACGCCCCCTCCCGCCTGCTGGTGAAGGTCTGCGGCCTGACCCGGCAGCAGGATGCGGACGCCTGCGCGGAGGCCGGGGTGGACCTGTGCGGGTTCATCTTCCATCCGGCCAGCCCGCGTGCGGTAACGCCCGCAGTGGCCGCCGGGCTGCACAGCCACGGCTTGGCGCGGGTGGGGGTGTTCGTGAAGCAGTCCGCCGACGAGGTGCTGGCCATCATGGACGCGACCCGGCTGGACTTTGCCCAGTTGCACGGCGGGCAGGATGCCGCCTTCTGCGACCGGGTGGGGCCGGAACGGGTCATCCGCGCGGCGTGGCCGCAACGCCATGCGGACCGCAGCGCGCTGCAAGCCGAACTGGCCGGGCTTGCCCCGCATGTGCACTGCTTTCTGCTGGATGCGGGCACCAGCGGCGGCGGTCACGGGGCCACCATGGATTGGTCCGCGCTGCGCGGGCTGGCCCCCGGCGCGCCGTGGCTGCTGGCGGGCGGGCTGACCCCGGACAACGTGGCTGGCGCCGTTGCCGCCTGTGGCGGCCATGACCCCGGCGCGCTGATCGGCGTTGATCTCAATTCGGGGGTGGAAAGCGCCCCCGGCCAGAAGGATGCAACCCGCGTGGCCGCCGCCCTTGCGGCGCTGCGCGCGGCATAGTCGATACCAACTGGCGCCCCGGCGCCAAAGGATACCACCATGAAAAAAGGCTATTTCGGCGAGTTCGGCGGGCAGTTCGTGCCCGAGCTGCTCATGCCGCCGCTGCGGGAACTGGAAGCCGCCATGCGCGACATCCTGCCTTCGGACACGTTCCGGGCGGAACTGGACGACCTGCTGCGCAACTTCGCGGGGCGCGAAACCCCGCTCACGGCCTGCCCCACGCTGTCGGCGGAACTGGGCGTGCACCTGTGGCTGAAGCGCGAAGACCTGCTGCACACCGGCGCGCACAAGGTCAACAACACCCTTGGGCAGGCCCTGCTGGCCAAGTACATGGGCAAGACCGCGCTGGTGGCGGAAACGGGGGCGGGCCAGCACGGCGTTGCCACGGCGGCTGCCGCCGCGCGCCTGGGCATGGAGTGCGTGATCTACATGGGAGCCACGGACGTGGTGCGCCAGGCCCCCAACGTCATGCGCATGAAGCTGCTGGGGGCCAAGGTGGTGCCCGTGCAGAGCGGCACCAAGACCCTGAAGGACGCCATCAACGAGGCCCTGCGCTACTGGATTGCCCAGCAGGATTCCACGCACTACTGCTTCGGCACGGCGGCGGGGCCGCACCCCTTCCCCACGCTGGTGCGCGACCTGCAATGCGTCATCGGGCGCGAAACCCGCGCCCAGATGCTGGAGCGCGTGGGCCGGCTGCCCGACATGGTGGTGGCTTGCGTGGGCGGCGGCTCCAACGCCATCGGCATGTTCCACCCGTTCATTGATGATGCCTCGGTGCGCATCGTGGGGGTGGAGGCGGCAGGCACCGGCGAGCCGGGCTGCTACAACTCCGCGCCCATCAACCTGGGCCGCCCCGGCGTGCTGCACGGCCAGATGACCATGCTGCTGCAGGACGCGGACGGCCAGATCGAGCCGTCGCACTCCGTGTCCGCCGGGCTGGACTACCCCGGCGTGGGGCCGGAGCACGCGCATCTGGGGGCCATTGGCCGTGCGGTGTACGGCATGGCCACCGACAGTCAGGCGCTGGAGGCCTTCCAGGCCCTGACCCGGCGCGAGGGCATCATCCCCGCGCTGGAATCGTCGCACGCGCTGGCGTGGGTGCTGTGCAACAGGCAAAAGCTACCTGCGGACGGACATGTGGTGGTCAACCTTTCGGGCCGGGGCGACAAGGACATGGAAATCGTGCGGGAAGTGCTGTTCCGCGAAGGAGAGCTGGCATGAGCGCGGCCATTCATACCGACATGAACGACATGCTGCCCGAGGCCCCGGTGTCGCGGCTGGAAGCCCGCGTGGCCGCCGCCAACGCGGCGGGGCGGCCCGCGCTGGTGCCCTTTCTGACGGCGGGTTTTCCCACGCTGGACCGCTTCTGGGAGGAAATGGACGGCCTTGATCGCGGCGGCGCGGACGTCATCGAAATCGGCGTGCCCTTCTCCGACCCGGTGGCCGACGGCCCGGTGGTAGAGGCGGCATCGCTGCGGGCGCTGGAAAACGGCGTGACCCTGCGCTGGATACTGGACGGCCTGAAGGCCCGCGCGGGCCGCTACGACGCCGAACTGGTGCTGATGGGCTACTACAACCCGTTCCTGCAATACGGGCTGGAAAATCTGGCGGCGGACGCGGCGGCGGCGGGGGTGGCGGGCTTCATCGTGCCCGACCTGCCGCTGGAGGAAGACGCCGAGATGCGCGCGCTGCTGGCCGCGCGGGGCATCGACCTCATCGCCCTAGTCGGCCCCAACACCAGCGAGGAACGCATGGCCGAATACGCCGCCGTGGCCTCCGGCTACGTGTACGTGGTGTCGGTGCTGGGCATCACCGGCGTGCGCGAGGGCCTGCCGCCGGAGGTGCCGCAGACGCTGGCCCGCGCCCGCAAGGCCTTCCGCCTGCCGCTGGCGCTGGGCTTCGGCATCAAGGAGCCGAAGCAGCTGGAAGGCTTCCCCGATTGGCCCGACGCCGTGGTGTTCGGCTCCGCGCTGTTGCGCCACATCGATGCGGGCAACAGCGCGGAATCGTTCCTGGCCGCGTGGAAGTAACGGGGCAGGACAGACGAGCGGGGCCGGGCCGGGTAGAGTAGGAGAGGATTGGACAGGATTGGGCCTTGCCCGCCGCGCCGCTGCGGCGCAACAGTATTCGCAATCATCGGGACCGTCCTGCCCTGCGCGGGGGCGGTCCCGTTTTGACAAAATCCGCCAAACCGGCTACCGGAACTGACCCCCAAGGGTACCCGGATCCCACCGGAAGCACGTGATACAAGGCCGGGCGGCGTGCCGTCCGGCCGCTTTTCGGCAGCACGACATCAGCACGACAGTATGGCCCCGCCCCGGCGGGGCCTGCGCAAAGGAGCGCCTCCATGCGGAAGACGGTCTACTGGATTGAAGGCGACGGCATCGGCCCCGACGTATGGAAAGCCGCCCGTCCCGTCATCGATGCGGCGGTGGCGAAAACCTACGGCGACGCGCGCTCCATCGAATGGAAGGAACTGCTGGCCGGTGAAAAGGCCTACGCCGCCACCGGCGAATACCTGCCCGAGGCCACCATGCAGGCCCTGCGCGGCGCGGAACTGGCCATCAAGGGCCCCCTTGGCACCCCGGTGGGCAAGGGCTTCCGCAGCCTCAACGTCACCCTGCGCCAGACGCTGGACCTGTACGCCTGCATCCGGCCCATCCGCTACTTCGAGGGCATCATGTCGCCCGTGAAAAGGCCGGACCTGGTGGACATGGTGGTGTTTCGCGAAAACACCGAAGACGTGTACGCGGGCATCGAATACAAGGCGGGCACGCCGGAAGCCAAGCGGCTCATCGACTTTCTGCGCAACGAACTGGGCGCCAACGTGGACCCGGAAAGCGCCGTGGGCATCAAGCCCATGACCGCGCGCGGCTCCAAGCGGCTGGTGCGCCGCGCCATGGACTTTGCCGTGGCCCAGAAGCGGTCCAGCCTCACGCTGGTGCACAAGGGCAACATCATGAAGTTCACGGAAGGCGGCTTCCGCGAATGGGGCTATGAGGTGGTGCGCGACGAATTCGCCGACGCCGCCGTGCTGGAAGCCGACGCCGGGGGCGCAGCAGGCAAGGTGGTGGTGAAGGACCGCATTGCCGACGCCATGTTCCAGGAAGTGCTGATCCGCCCCGACCAGTACAGCGTCATCGCCACTTCCAACCTGAACGGCGACTACCTGTCCGACGCGCTGGCCGCGCAGGTGGGCGGGCTTGGCCTTGCGCCGGGCGTGAACATGTCCGACTCGCTGGCCTTCTTCGAAGCCACCCACGGCACCGCGCCCACCATTGCCGGGCAGGACAAGGCCAACCCCGGCAGCCTCATCCTGTGCGGCGCGCTGATGCTGGAACACATGGGCTGGAACGATGCGGCCACCCGCATCTACAACGCCATCAACACCACCATCGGCAAACGCACCGTCACCGTGGACTTGGCCTCGCAAATGGCCGGAGCCACCACCGTGGGCACCGTGGCCTTTGGCGAGATGGTGGCCAAGGCGCTGTAGAGAACGAGAAGAATTGGGTAGATACGACAGATTGGCGAATGATGACGCCCCCGGAAGCTGTGAGCTTTCGGGGGCGTTTTATTGCCTGCCGAGCCCTGTCCGTGCGTTGGGGCTGGGCGCACGGAAAAGGGCAGGATGACCGAGAGGAACGGCTAAGACTGGGACGGCACGGCTGCCCGATCTACTGCCCTGCCTCCTCTTGCACACATGGCATACCCAATGCAAACATTTGTGATAATGGCGGGATAGAGTGCATACACACCTTGCGTGCCGCCGGGCCGTGCTTATGATTGTGCTGCCCGCTCCGAGGCCGTCATGCACCCCGGCAGGCAGGAGAACACCATGAACACTCATCTTCGCACGCTTACCCTCGCCGCCGTGCTGGCGGCGTTTGCCGTTACGGGGTGCGCCACCACCAGCATGCGCGCCTCGGCGCAGATGGAAGACGGGCAGTTCCGGCAGGCGGCGGAAACCTACGCCGCCGCCCAGCGCGAAAACCCGGACGACTGGCAGGCTGGCGTGCGGCGTGGCTATGCGCTGTACCGCGCCGGAGACTACCAGGCCGCGCAGGACGTCCTGAAGCCCCTGTGGACCAACCGTCGCGCCGCCGAATACGCCCGGTTCTGGGCGGGCATCGCCGCCATCGCCGCCCGTGATGAAGCCGCCGCCCGCACCGCGTGGTCGGAATGGACCGCCAGCCGCTTCGAGATCGTGCGGGCCATCCGGCCCCGCGTAGAACAGCTGATGTCCGGTGAACTGGCCCTCGGCCCGCAGGCCGCCAGCGGCTATGTTGCCGAGGCCGCCACGGCCAACGGGCGCGAGGCCCGCGCCGATGCCCGCTACGGCTGGCGTCCCCTGTCGCCGGGCTATTCGCCGTCCTACGAGCGCGACGCCTTTTCCGACACCATGCTGCCGGTGACGCCCAAGCCGTATCTGCCGTAGAAAAAGCCACTCCGAAGCCCCGGCGCGTGAAACATCCACCGGGGCTTTTGCGTTCACCGGCAACGCCTCCTCACCCCGCCCTTCCCAACCAACCCCGCGCCTGCTATCCGTAAGCCATGAAGCTGGCGGTCATTTCCGACATTCACGGCAACCTCGGCGCGTTTAAGGCGGTGCTGGCAGACATGGACGCGCAGGGGGCCACCTGCGCCGTGTCGCTGGGCGACAACGTGGGCTACGGGCCGGACCCCGGCCCGGTGCTGCGCCTTGTGGCCAGTAGGCACATCCCTTCGGTGGCGGGCAACCACGAGATGGCCGTGGCCGACGCCCGCTGGCTGCGCGAGTTCAACAGCCAGTCGCGCGATGCCGCGCGCATGACCATGGACTGGCTGGACGACGACGAGGTGGAACTGGCCCGCGCCATGCCCCGCGTGCTGGTGCGCGATGGCTGCCGCTTCGTGCACGGCATGCCGCCCGATTCGCCCTTCACCTACCTGTACGAATTTCACGGCAAGCGGCTGGCCTCGGTATTCGACCGGTTTCCGGAGCCCATCTGCTTCGTGGGGCACACCCACGACCTTGAGCTGGTCCGGCGCGATGCCGACGGCGTGGTGGCCCGCGAGCCGCTGACAGAGGGTGCGCGCGTGTTGCCCGCCGGTGGGCGCTATCTGGTCAACGCGGGCAGCGTGGGCCAGCCGCGCGACGGCGACAACCGCGCCAAGTACCTGTTGTGGGAACCCGCCCCGCGCCGCCTGACGGTGCGCTTCGTCCCCTACGACGTGCAGGACGCCGCCCGGCGCTTCCGCGAGGCGGGGGTGAATGAGCGGTATGTGCTTCGCCTGCTGTAGGATGCAGCCAACGCCATGTTGAAGGAAACTTCACCCCGCCAGGTGGGCCGCGCCAACTTGAGCCGACCCAGCATGGGCCGCCCCGCCACGATGCGTCCGACCATGCCCTGCAACGTCCTGTCCCGCTCCCTGCCTCAGGGGCGCAGCCACTCCGGGGCCACTCCTGCGGGCGCGCCCGCTTTTTTGCCAATTCTCCCCCCGCGCGCCGCGCGCATTCCGTCCCAAGGATTTTCCCCATGCGCATAGGTCGTTACACGGTGTGCGGGCTGCTGGGCCGGGGCGGCATGGGTGCGGTGTACAAGGTGCGCCAGCCGGTCACGGGGCGCATCGCCGCGCTGAAGCTGCTGCGCCCCGCCGACACGCTGGCCGACCTGTCCGATATGGACGACCTGCGCCGCCGCTTCCTGCACGAGGCGCAGGTGATGGCCGCGCTGGACCACCCCCACGTGGCGGCGGTGTGGGATGTGGACGTGGCCCCGGCGGGCACGTTGCGCCTGCCCTCCGGCGACGACTTCTGCCCGCCGCCCGATGCATGGGACGGGGGAGAGGGGAACCCGCTCGTGGGGGCAGCGGGGGATGCGCGGGACGCGGACACCGCCGCCCCGGAGGACTGCGACCCGGAGCGTGACCGCGCCGCCCGCGTGGCCCGCTTCGGCGATCTGCCGTTCTTCGTCATGGAATACTACTGCCTGAACCTGGGGCTGCTGATCGGCGAAAGCTACCGGGTAGAGGCCCCCACCCGCCGCCTGCCGCTGCCGCGCGCCTGCCGCTACGCTGCGCAGACGCTGGACGCGCTGGCTCGCATGCATCACGCCGGGGTGATCCACCGCGACGTGAAGCCCTTCAACATCATGGTCACCGCCGAAGACGACGTGAAGCTCATTGACTTCGGCCTCTCGCGCTTGCGCGGCGAAGTGCAGCGCCTGCCGCGCGGGGTAAAGGTGGGTTCGCCGTACTACGCCGCGCCGGAGCAGGAACGCGACCCGGACGGGGTGGATGGCCGGGCCGACCTGTTTGCCGTGGGGGTGATGCTGTTCCGCATGCTGACCGGCGTGCTGCCCACGGACGAGGCCTTTGGCGGGCGCATCCCCCGCATCAGCAAACGCCACGCGGAACTGGACGCGGCGTGGGACGACTTTTTCGCGCGGGCCATGGCCCGCGACCCGGCGCAGCGCTTTGCGGACGCCCGGACCATGGCGGCGGAACTGGATGCGCTGGTGGCCGCGTGGCGTCAGCGGGTGGACGCGGTGTGCCTGCTGCCGGAAGGAGACGGCGCGCCGGGTGATGCTGGCGTGGCGGGCGATGCGGACAACGGGAATGATGCCACGCCCGATGGTGTGCGGGGCGCTGCGCATGGCAGCCTTTCGGATACGGCTGGCCGCGCGGCGGCGAACGTCATTGTGTCCGGACAGGCTCGCTCCACTCCGGTGAAAGTCATGCCCCGCCATGCCCGCGCCCTGTTCGGGCTGGACGAATTGTGGCGGCCCGCCGGGGTGTTCGCGGCGTCATCTCTTGCATCGGGTGCGGGCCGCAACGGCGGCCCGGAGTGCGGGCTGCTGCCGGGGCTTCCCGTGCCGAATCTGCCCGCCCCGGGCGCATCCTCCACTGGTTCCCGCAGGCCCGATGCCGCCACCTCCGGCGCATTCGCCGTGCGCGGCGGGACTGGCCCTGTTGCCTCTGACGCTTCCGGTTCCCCCGAACCCGCCGCCCCTGCCGATCTCCCCGCCAGCCCGATTGATCTTGCCGCGCTGGTGGCGTACCAACCGGCCACGGGGTTGCTGTGGCAGCGCGGCGGCAGCGAATGGGGCCTGAACCTGACCGAGGCCCGCGCCCACGTGGCCGAGCTGAACGCGGGGCGCTTCGCCGGGTTCGACGACTGGCGGCTGCCCACCGTGGACGAGGTGTGCACCTTGCTGGCCCCGCCGCCGGAAGGGGGCGGCCACTGCGTGCCCCCCGTGCTGGACCCGGTCCCCGACCCGCTGTGGACGGCGGACCGCAAGTCGTTCACGGCGGGGTGGTTCGTCAGCGCGTCCATGGGCTTTGTGGGCTGGCAGGACGACACCTGCCGGTTCCATGTCCGCGTGGTTCGCACGGTCCGGGATATCCGGTAGATTCGGTAGATTCGGGCGGTCCGGAGCGTGCGCGGCGACGTTTCGGGCTAGGTTCGGGCACGGGTCGCACCGGGGCACGGCCTCGGTGGCGCACGCCGGGCGTAGCGCGGACGTCTCCACCCAGCCCGTTCCCGGCCTTCATTCCGCCGCCCGACCTCAGCGTCCCGAACGCTGCGCTCGACTTCCCGCGCGCAATTGGCTCGCGCACAACCGGCCTGCGCACAACGCTTTTTCGTCCCTTACGGAATCCGGATGCACAACGAACACGACATGCCCGCCCTGGCGCCACAGAGCGATGCGACCGATATCGATTGTCGAGGCTGCGGCACCTGCTGCCGCAAGGGCGGGCCAGCCCTGCACGCGGAAGACCTTGCCCTGTTCCGTGCCGGGCATCTGGCGCCGGAGCATTGCCTGACCCTGCGCGCGGGCGAACTGGCCCGCGATCTGGACGGGCAACTGCGCCCGCTGGAGCGGGAACTGGTGAAGCTGCGCCCGCGCATGGCCGCTGGCAACGGCGACTGGACCTGCCTGTTCCTGAACCAGTCCGACAACCGGTGTGGCGTTTACGCCCATCGCCCCGCCGAATGCCGCGCGCTGCTGTGCCGCGATACCTGGGCCATCAAGACCCTGCATGCCGTGGACCGGGTGACCCGGCTGGACGTGCTGGCGGCATGGGCGGAAGGTGCGGCGGAACGCGCGGGAGCCGGTGCCAGCCGGGCCGATGTCGAACAGTCCGGTCCCGCCGATTCCGCCTGTCCGCCTGATTCCGCCGGTTTCCCCGATTCGGCAGTCCCTGCCGATCAGGCGGCTTCCGGCGGCTGCGCCGTCCCCGGCGTGCCGTGGGCCGACATTCTGGCCGCGCACGAGGAACGTTGTGGCTACGCGGTGCTGGCCGCCACGGGCGCGGCCCTGCAACGCGCGGCGGACAAGCTGCGCGCCCGCAACCCCGGCATGGCGCACCCGATGCCGCTTTCGGAAGACCCGGATGGACCGGACAGCCCGTCCCGTCTGACGAGCATGGCGGGCATGGCGGACATGGCCGAAGCAGCCCCTGCCGTCGCCACGTTCCTTGAAGCCGTGCGCTTCGACTTCGCCTTCCGGTCCATCGTGCGCGAACGCGCCGGAGTGGCCATGGAAGAACTGGACTTTCTGCTGGGGCGCACCCTTGCGGCCACGGCGGCCATGTACGGCGTGGCCGTGCGCATGACCGCGAATGGCCCGGAACTGGTGGTACTACCCGCCTCCGGCAACTAGGGCATTTTCCCTGCACGGGCACGGCGGCCATGCACCCGCCGCCCCCTTGCCCTGCGGCCCGCATCGCGGCATCATGCCGCACGCCCGGCGCGCCTGCCGGGCAGCCTTCGCAAAGGAGCCTGAAATGTACATCGTCACCGGCGGCGCGGGGTTCATCGGCAGCGCCATGGTCTGGAAGCTGAACCGCATGGGCATCGACGACATCATCGTCGTGGACAACCTGGCCACCACGGAAAAGTGGAAGAACCTCGTCAACCTGCGCTACGCGGACTACATCCACCGCGACGGGTTCATGGACATGGTCCTGCACGGCGACCTGCCGTGGGAAGTGGACGCCATCGTGCACATGGGAGCGTGCTCGTCCACCACCGAGCGCGACGCCGACTTCCTGATGGAAAACAACTTCCGCTACAGCCGCATGCTGTGCACGCTGGCCATGCAGACCGGCGCGCGCTTCGTCAACGCCAGCAGCGCCGCCACCTACGGCGACGGCACGCTGGGCTTTTCCGACGACGACGAACTGATGCCCCGCCTGAAGCCCCTGAACATGTACGGCTATTCCAAGCAGCTGTTCGACCTGTGGGCGCGGCGCGAAGGCGTGCTGGATTCCATCGCCAGCCTGAAGTTCTTCAACGTTTACGGGCCCAACGAATACCACAAGGACGACATGCGCAGCGTCATCTGCAAGTCGTTCCACAACGTGAACAACGCGGGCCGCATCACCCTGTTCCGCTCCAACCACCCGGACTACGCCGATGGCGGCCAGATGCGCGACTTCGTGTACGTGAAGGACTGCGTGGAGGTGATGTGGTGGCTGTTGCAGCACCCCGAGGTGGGCGGCGTGTTCAACGTGGGCACCGGCACCTCGCGCACCTGGAACGACCTGGCCCGCGCCGTGTTCGCGTCCATGGACCGCCAGCCGGTCATCGAATACATGGACATGCCCGCGCACCTTGCGGGCAAGTACCAGAACTACACCCAGGCCAGCATGGACAAGCTGCGCCGGGCCGGGTGCGACGTGCCGTTCCGGTCGCTGGAAGAGGGCGTGGACGACTACGTGCGCGGCTACCTGGCCACCGATGATCCGTACCTGAGCCCGGAAGCGTAGGGCGGATAGTCCCCACCCCCCCCAAAAAAAAGAAGACAGCGAAACGGGGCGGTCCGCGTGATGTGCGCGGTCCGCCCCGTTATACATGTGTCGTGTCTCGTTGGGGCGCGGGTTTCGTCTGCTCGCACTCCCAATCGCCCATCGTCCCTATCGCTACAGGATGCGGAACGACCGCTTGCCCCCCGCGTGCAGCACATGCACGGAACAGGCAATGCACGGGTCGAACGAATGCACTGTGCGCAGCAGTTCCACCGGGCGGTCGGGGTCCAGCACCGGGTTGCCCATCAGCGATTGCTCCACTGCGGACGGCTTGCCCTTGTCGCAGCGCGGGCCAAGGTTCCACGTGCTGGGCACCACCATCTGGTAGTTGGCGGTCTTGCCCTTTTCTATGCGTATCCAGTGCGAAAGCCCCCCGCGCGTCACCGCGCAGAAGCCCACGCCCTTGGCCTCGTCGGGCATGGTCCATTCCCTGTAGATTTCCACGGGACCGGCCTTGGCGCGGTCTTCAAGGTCGTTCAGCCAGCCCTGCACGCGGTTCATCAGGATGACGCTTTCCACCATGCGCGCCGCCGTGCGGCCCATGGTGGAGAACAGGTTCTCCTGCTTCAGCTTGCAGGCGGCAAGCCAGGCGTCCATGCGGGTGACGGTTTCCTGCTCGCCGCGTGAATAGGCGATCAGGCGGCGGGCCAGCGCCCCGGTTTCCACGGCCTCGCCCTTGTAGCGGGGGGCCTTGGACCACGAGTAGTGGCCGTTGGGGTCGTAGCCGGTGTAGTCCGGGTCGGTCACGCCGTCATAGGGGTGGGCGGGCGGACCCGGCTTGTACCAACCGCGCGACAGGTGTTCCTGGATCTGTGCGGGGTCCAGTTCCTCGGTCTTGCCGATGGCGTGGCCCCACAGCACCCCGCCCCGGAAGAACGGGTCCTTGCCGGTTTCCGGGTCGTGGAAGTCGGAGAAGTCCATGTAGTTGGTGGTGCGCCCGTACGCGGCCACCTCGGGGTAGCGGCGGCCCAGAATGGTCAGGTCGCCCAGGTAGTTGTGGTTGATGAAGGTGCGGCACTCCTCGTACAGGGCGCGGAATTCCGCCAGCCGTTCGGGGCGCAGGGCCTCGTAGCAGGTCACCCCGCCCACGCGCATGGTCTGCGAATGGGGGTTCTTGCCCGCAAAGATGGCCATGGCCCTGGCGATCTTCATCTGCACGCGCAAGGCTTCGATGTAGTTGGCGGCCACCACCAGGTTTTCTTCCGGCGACAGGCGGTAGGCCGGGTGCCCGCCCAGGAAGTAGGCGTTGTCCAGCCAGCCCAGTTGCCCGGCATCCACGAATTTCTTCAGCCTGCCGTGCACCACGAACAGGTCGCCGGGGGGGACGTCGCGACCGGAAACCTCTGACGCCAGCTTGGCCGCGGCCACCGGGTCGGCCTTCAGGGCGTTGGCCACGTCGCAGAAGTCCAGCGAATGCAGGTGGTAGAAGTGCACCAGATGGTCGTGCACGATGAGCGTGGCCAGAATCAGGTGGCGCACCAGTTCCGCCGCCGGGGGGGCCTTGAAGCCCATGGCGTTTTCCACGGCGCGAATGCTGGTGAGCGAGTGGGTGGTGGTGCACACGCCGCAGGCGCGCTGCACGTAGTTGTGCACGTCTTCCGGCGGGCGGCCCTTGACGATGATCTCCAGCCCCCGGAACAACTGGGTGCTGGACCACGCGTTGTCCACCACCCCGTTCCTGACCGAGACGTCGATCTTCAGGTGTCCCTCGATGCGGGTGACCGGGTCCACCACGATGCGGCCGGTATAGGCTTTGTCAGCCATGAAATGCCTCCTCAGGCGTCATCGCCCTTTTCGCGCACGTCGCGGTTGAAGGGGGCAAGCTGGTCCCAGAATCCGGGTTCGCTGCATCCGATGCAGGGCGCGCCCGAGCGCACCGGCCAGGTGGTCTGGTTGAACAGCGCGGTGGGACAGTTGTTGTAGGTCCACGGGCCACGGCACCCCAGCTTGTGCAGGCACCAGCCGTCGCGTGCCTGCTGCGACGAGAACGTGGGGGCGAATTCGCCCTTGTCGAAGTGGGGCCGCCGTTCGCACATGTCGTGCACGGTCTTGCCGTAGAACAGCCTGGGGCGGCCCGAGGTGTCGAGGTCGGGCAGGCCCTTGGTCAGCAGGTGCACCACCGTGCCCACGAAGTTCACGGGGTTGGGCGGGCAGCCGGGCAGGTTGATGGGCGCGATGCCCAGCGGTTTCAGCGCTGCGCCTACCCCGATGGCCCTGGACGGGTTGGGTGCCGCCGCCTGGATGCCCCCGTAGCTGGCGCAACTGCCCATGGCGATGACGCCCTTGGCCTTGCCCGCCACCTCGGTGAACAGTGACAACATGGTCTGCCCGCCCACCTGGCCGTACACCCCGCCGTCGCGGGTGGGGATGGCCCCTTCGATGACGCAGAAATAGCCGTCCGGGTTCCTGATGGCCTTTTGCAGCGCCGCGTGGGCGGCGTGCCCGGCGGCGGCCATGACCGTCTCGCAGTAGTCCAGCGAGACAACCTCCATGATCAGCACGTCGAAGTACGGGTCCACCAGACGCAGCAGCGCCTCGGTGCAGCCGGTGCATTCCGCGCCGTGCAGGTACACGACCGACGGTTTTTTCTTTCCTTCCAGCGCGCGGGCGATCTGCGCGCCCATGGAGGCCTCCAGCCCCATGGCCACGGCCACCATGCCGCAGAATTTCAGAAAGTCGCGCCGCGAGACGCCGCGTTCCTCGGCCTCTGCACGGCGCGCCACGAATTGGGCGAGAGCGTTCATTGGGCCTCCGTCTTCTTGTGGCAGCCACGGGTGCACGAGAGGGGGGGCATCTTTCCGGCCTCGCGCATCTTGCGGTGGCAGCCCAGGCAACTGTGGGTGCTGTCGTTGTGCCAGGCCATGTAGAACGACGAGGTTTCCGTGACCGTGGGCTTGTTGTGGCACTGGGTGCAGGGCAGGAACTGGCCGAGTGTCCTGTCCGACTCTTCGTGGTGGCACGAATCGCAGGAATTCAGCACGGCGTGCTTGCCGTGGGGAAAGGTGACCGCCTTTACCCATGCGGCCATGGGCTGGTTCTTTTCCGGCCGCTTGATGATGATCTCCTTGGGCACCTCGTACGCCAGCAGCGCCGTGGGCAGCAGGAGCAGGAGGAAAGCCGCCGCAAGACATCGGATACGGTGCATCGGGTTCGCCTCCCTGATGGGGGTTGTGGATGCTTGAACGTATTAACGAAGGCTATGGCGGCGAATGATAATCATGATGGGATACGAAATGGGAAAGCGTGCCACCGGGCGAGGCGGTGGAAGGTGCGGCTGAAGGGCCCGGTGCGACGGGCAGGGAGGTGGCCTGACGGGGTATGCGTGCGGCGGCCTTGGACGGGGGCGGAAACGCCGGACACTTCGGGCCGGACACTTCGGGCCGGACGCTTCGCGCCAGACATGTCGCGCCAGACATGTCGCGTCCGGCAAGTGTGTGGACGAAAGGAAAGGCCCGGCACCTTGACGGGTCGGGCCTTGGGGAGCGGAATGCGGGGAAAGGGCGCGGGGCAATAGGCGAGGGACGTTGCCGTGCTACTCCTCGGCCAGCAGGTCGGCCACGTCGTCGGGGTTTACGGGCACGGCCAGCATCAGCAGCAGGCCGTCCGGTTCTCGCCGGACGTGCAGCAGACAGCTCAGGTCGCGGGCCAGCTTGTAGCTGACGGCCAGCGGCTGCGGTCCCTGCTGGTCGCCGAAGGGCATCAGCGAAAGTTCCGCGTCGTGGGCCAGGGGCGATTCGGTGCGCAACAGCACCTCCACCAGCTGGCCACGGCCCGCGTCCCGGCAGCGCAGCACGGCTTCGCTGCCGGGCACGCCGTGTTCCACGGCCAGCCCCGCCATGCCCACCACGATCTGGGCCAGCAGGTCCGGGTCGGACTGCACGGGCGGCAGGCTGGCGGCGGCCTCCACCCGCAGTTCCACCCCCTTGCGCTGCAAGGGGGCGTGCAGCAGGTCCGCCGCAAAGTCCAGCACGGCGGCAAGGCTGCACGGGCGGGGCACGATGTCCACGGGGGCCAGGTACTGCTGCACCCGGTTGATCAGGGCTTCCAGGCGGGTGGCTTCTTCCAGCACCACTTCCGCCTCGTGGGCGTCCGGAAACTTGCGGTGCAGGGTGCGGGCAAAGCCAGCCAGCGCGAAGACCGGGTTGCGGAATTCGTGGGCTATCTCGTCCACCAGCGCGCCCAGGGTGTTCAGCTTTTCGCGCTGCACCAGCAGCCGTTCCAGAAACACCCGGCGCGAAAGGTCGATAAGCACCCCTTCGATGCGGCCCGGCATGCCGCGCGAAAGGTCGGGCGAGGCCACGGCGGTGGAGCGGGCCTGCACGAACAGGGGTATCCCGCGCGGGTTGATCATGCGGAATTCCAGCGAAAACGGGGTGCTGGCGGAAAACGCGCCGGAAAATGCACCGCGCACGCGCTCGCGGTCTTCGGGGAATACGTTGTCCATGAACCAGCCGGGTTCCAGCAGGGCCTGTTCCGGCGTCCAGCCCAGCACCGTGCGGCAGGCCTCGTTGATGAAGGTGAGCTCCAGCGTGTCGTCCAGGCTGAAGACCACCACCGGCAACCCCTGCACCAGTCCGGAATAGCGCGATTCCATGGCCGACAGCCGCTCGCGCAGGCGGCGGCGCTCCAGGCAGTTGCGCACCGTGAGCGCCAGCATGTTCATGTTCAGGATGGGCTTGGTGATGTAGTCCCATGCGCCCAGCTTGAAGGCGTTGATGGCATCGCCGATCTCGGCCCGGCCCGAAACCACCACCACCGGCACCTCGGGCGATTCCTGGGCCATGCGCTCCAGCACGGCATCGCCGGAAATGCCGGGAATGCCCAGGTCCAGCAGCACCACGTCGGGGCGTTGTTCACGCACGGCCCGCAGCGCCGAGATGCCGTCCTCGGCCTCCAGGACCAGGTAGCCTTCATCGGAAAGCCATCCGGCGATGGACTGGCGGATGACCGGATCGTCCTCCACCGACAGCACGCAGGCGGGGCGGCCATGCGGGTGGGCGGCGCCGGGCGGGGGAAATGACGGCGATCGGGGCGGCTGGGGCGGCTGCGAGGGAGGTGGACACATGGGGTCGGGCTCCTTGCGGCCGCGCGGCGCGGGGCGCGCGGGCAGGCGTTGCGGACACGGGTGGTGCCCGGCGGCACAGGGCTCGGGCATGGGCAGGGCCGAAACGCCGAGGCCCCGGTGCCTGCGCGGGGGTATTCCGCACAGAGTACCCCCGCGCAGGCACCGGGTAAAGGGGCTGAGCGGAATTGGCGGAAAGGACGGAAAGGCGGAAAGGGGCAAAAAGGCAAGCCGGGAACAGTCGCCTAGGCTTTTCGCTTGAACATCCGCTCCATCTCGCCGGGCGTGAAGGTGAGCACAGCCGGGCGGCCATGCGGGCAGAAGTCGCGCCCCGGCGTGGCCAGCCACTGGGCCACCAGTCCGGCGGCCTCGTCGGGCGTCAGGCGCTGCCCGGCCTTGATGGCGCCCTTGCAGGCCATCATGGCCCACAACGCATCCAGGCTGCTGGTGCGCCCGGCCACCGCCTCGCGCAGGAAGGCGGCGGCTTCGGAACGGTCCAGCAGGGCGGGCACGGCGCGGGCGCGCACCGTGGCGCCGGTGGTTTCCAGCGCAAAGCCCAGGGCTTCCAGATCCGGGCGCAGTTCGTGCAGCCGTTCCGCCTCCGCCGGATGCAGGGGCAGTTCCACGGGCAGGGCCAGGAATTGCCCGCCGCCCGCCGTGCCGCGCCGCCTGATGCGTTCGTGCAGCACGCATTCGTGGGCGGCGTGCTGGTCCACCAGCAACAGGGTGTCGCGGCCCCGGCGCAGCACCAGATAGGTGTCCGCGATCTGGCCGAGGTAGGTGTAGTCGCCGATGCGCACGCCGCCCTCGCGGGTGTCCTCTGGGATGAAGTCTGCCGGGAAGGACTGCGCGGTGGGGGCGTCCGCGTCGGTGAACGGGCGGGAGCCGTCGGCAAGCAGGCCGGGGGATGCGGCAAGGCTCGCTTCCTCGGCCACCAGCAGTGCGGGTGCCGGGCCGTCGCGGCGCGCGCCGGGCAGGCCGGGGCGGAAGTCGATGTGCGGGTCTGCGGAGCCCGAAGGTTCTGCGGGGTCGGAAGGATGGGTGGGGCCAGCGCCAGCCAAAGCACCGGAGCCGGATGGCCCGAACGGATCGGCTGTGGCGTGGCCCCCGTGCGGGATGTGCCCGGCGTCGTGAGCCCCATGGGAGTCATTGCCGGCAGGGGCCGCGTAGGGATCGTCCTCGCGCTGGCGCTTGTCGATGATCACGTCGCGGGCGTCGGCCTGCCCCCAGAAGCCCAGGGGGCGCGCCTCGCGCCGGGGTGCGTCCGGGGCGGAAGGATTGTTGCCGGCGGCGTGGGACTGGGGCGCTTGTCCGAATTGCCGGTGATCCACGGCCCGCCAGTCGCCCGGCTGCTGCCCCCCGACCGCGAACGGGTTCTGCCCCGGCAGCGCCCCCGCGGCCTCATCGCCCGCGCCCATGGCGGGCATGCGGTCCAGCGATTCGCCCAGCGCGCGCAGCACGGCCACGAACACGGCGCGCTCGTCGCGAAAGCGCACCTCGTTCTTGGCCGGGTGCACGTTCACGTCCACCTCTTCCGGGTCGATGTCCAGAAACAGCGCCAGTTGCGGGTATTCGCGGGCCAGCAGGCGGCCCTTGTACGCCTCGCGCACGGCTTTCAGCAGCAGCCGGTCGTTGACGGCGCGGCCATTGACGTACAGCAGCATGCGGTCGGGCCGGGGCTGCGCGCCGCGCGGGTCCGCCGTCAGGCCGTGCACCCGGATGCCGTCGGTCATGCGGTCGAAGGGGTGCAGGGTGTCCACCACCGCCGGGGGCCACAGCACGGCCAGCCGCCGGGCCAGGGTCTGCCCGGCGGGAAAGCGCAGCACCTCGCGCCCGCCCGCGGACAGGGTGAAGGCCACGTCGGGCCGGGTCAGGGCCAGCCGCGCGAACAGCTCCTGGGCGCGCTTCAGTTCGGTGGACTGGGTCTTCAGGAATTTCAGGCGCGCGGGCACGTTGGCGAACAGGTCGCGCACCTCGACGATGGTGCCCCGGTGCAGCGCCGCCGGACCGGCGGACATCACGTGGCCGTGCGCCACCTCTATGTAGGTGGCCTCGCCGGGGGTGCCATCTGGAGCCACCGGGGCGGAGGTCATGCGGAACCGCGACACCGAGGCAATGGAGGGCAGCGCCTCGCCCCGGAAGCCGAAGCTGCCGATGCGGGCCAGTTCCGCCAGGTTGGCCACCTTGCTGGTGGCGTGGCGGGTGACGGCCAGTTCCAGTTCTTCCGCCGGGATGCCGGTGCCGTCGTCGCGCACCATGATCAGCGACTGCCCGCCGTTGTCCAGTGCCACCTCCACGGTGGTGGCCCCGGCGTCCAGGCTGTTTTCCACCAGTTCCTTGACCACGCTGGCCGGGCGTTCCACCACCTCGCCCGCGGCAATCTGGTTGCGCAGATCGGTGGGCAGCACCTGGATGCGGCGGCGCGCGCCGTGCGCGGGGGAGGAGTGCGTGGTATCCGCAGTCGGGGACGTGGTGTTGTCGGAAACGGGGGAAGGGGCGGTGTCGTGGTCGTGCGTGTGCATGATTCATCTGTAGCCACTCGGGCGGGCAAGGTAAAGCGGCGGCGGGGACGCCTGCGCGGGAGGGGCTTTGGAGGGCCGGGCGGGGCCGGGCGGGGCCGGGTGGGGCCGGGCGGGCAGGTGGGGGCGGGGCGCGAATGACCCCGCATTGCGGGCGTTGGCTCCCGCGTCCGCACTGGCCGCATTCACCCTTGCGCTGTTCATCCTGTCTATGCCCGCCCGACCCGTGTTCGCCTTTGCCCGTGTCGGCATTGGTGGCCACCTGCGTGACGCCACGCCTGCATTTGCCCGGATGATAGTTGGTGACACCCCCGCGTGCCCGGCGGTAGATTGGTGCCATGCAGCCACTTCTTCAGTTCGACGACATGTCGTTCGCGTATGCGTCCGGCACGACAGGGGATGGTGCGGCCAAGCCGGGCGCGGGAAACGCTGATCCGTCGGCTCGGCCCGCCGGGGCATCGGTCCGGCCATCCACCGTCGCGCCTGCCGGTTCCGGCGTGCCCGCGCACCCCGGCCTTGCCCACGTGAACCTTGGGGTGCACCCCGGCGATTTCGTCATGCTCACCGGGCCGTCGGGCGCGGGCAAATCCACCCTGCTGCGGCTTGCCGTGCGGCTGGAAGAGGCCGACGCCGGGGTGGTCCGATGTGGTGGCCGACCGGTGGCGGACATTCCACCGGCGGAGTTGCGCCGCACCCTGGGCTTCGTGCAGCAGACCCCCACGGTGGGCGAGGGCACGGTGCGCGACAACCTGCTGCTGCCGTTCACCTTTGCGGCCAACAAGGGGCTGACCCCGCCCGACGATGCGGAACTGGCCGGGTGGCTGACCCGCTTTCGGATGGCCGGGGTGGGGCTGGACGCCACGGCGGCGGCGTTGAGCGTGGGCCAGCGCCAGCGGGTGTGCATCATTCGTACGATGCTGCTGCGGCCCGCCGCCCTGCTGATGGACGAACCCACCAGCGCGCTGGACCCGGAAAGCAGCGCGGTGGTGGAAGCCCTGACCGAGGAACTGAACGAGGACGGGGTGACCGTGCTCATGGTCACCCACGGGGCCTACCGCCCGGCGCGCCGCCCCTGGCGCGACGTGCGCGTGCAGGATGGCGGGGTGCGCGAAGTGGCGGTGGGCCATCCCGCTAACGCCGCCGCAGGCATGGTGGCCGGGGGTGCCGCATGAACGATCCGCTGGGCATGGCCTACATCCAGATCGGCCCGGGGCAACTGGCCGTGGCCGTGGTGTTCGTGCTGCTGGCGGGCGCGCTGTCGCTGGTGCACCACCTGAAGCTGGAACGCGACCTGGCCATCGGCACGCTGCGCACCTTTGCCCAGTTGTTCGCCATGGGCTACCTGCTGCGCATCCTGTTCGGCCTGCAATCGGCGCTGCTGGTGGTGGGCATGTACATGGCCATGACCTGGTTCGCGGCGCGCATCGTCAAGGGGCGGGTGCGCGAGAAGAGCGTGGACTACTTCATGCCCACCCTGCTGGCGGTGCAGGTGACCTTCTTTCTGGTCACCTTCGTGGTCACGGGGCTGATCATCGGGGCCAGGCCGTGGTGGGAGCCGCAGTACTTCATCCCCATCGGGGGCATGGTGGCGGGCAATTCCATGAACGCGCTGGCCGTGGCGCTGGACCGGCTGTTCTCCGACCTGCGCGCCCACCGGGCAGAGGTGGAAATGCGCCTGTGCCTTGGCGCGGACCGGGACGAGGCCAGCGCCGACATCTTTCGCGGGGCGCTGCGCGCGGGCATGATTCCGTCCGTCAATTCCATGATGGGCGTGGGGCTGGTGTCCATACCCGGCATGATGACCGGCCAGATCATGGCCGGGGCGGATCCGGCGGACGCCGTGCGCTACCAGATAGTGGTCATGCTGATGATCGTGGCCTCCACGGCGCTGGCCACTTTTATCGTGTTGCACCTTGTCCGAAAGCGTTGCTTCGGGCGCGCGCATAACTTACTGTTGAAGGCATAGCCCATGGAACAGACGGACGGCCCGTCAGGTGACGGTGCGGTGACGGTTACGGCCAGTCATTCGCAGTGCCGAACGCCCGCCATGGATCGCTGCACGGGAACAATCGGGAGGATGAACGACCAACGATTCCGCGACCATCAAAAGGTTCGGCACGAGCCGGGCACAAGCCAGGGAGGAACGCCATGCGCCAGATTGACCGCATTGATCGCGTTGTTGAGCGGCAGCCCCACGTGCCATCGCAGCCGAAAGGCTATGACCCTGAATTGATGTTTGTGGAATGCGCCCGTTGCGGCAGGCCGGTAATGTGGGAGCATGGCCGCGCAACCGTTGTACTGCATGGCGTGGGCGTCAACGCCGCCGACATTGACGAGCACTGCATGATCGTCACCGACGGCTGCGCGCACTGCCACCCGGAAGAAGACGAGTATCGCCTGAAGGTCATTCGCCTTAGTGAGATCGTGTACCGCGACCTGCTGCGTGACGGGGAGCCCATGGGCAACGCCTGACGGGCGAGCCAGGGCGCGCACGGCAGGCACGAATACCCGCCCGCGCAATGACCGGACACGAGAGCGCCGGATTCGAGCAGGCCGGACACCGGAGTGTCGGCCACCAGAGGTTTTGACGGGTTCGCAACCCCTCCCGGTTGCCCCACGGCAAGGGACGATTCCTTTCCGAACTTTTCCGAAACGGACCAAACGCATGACGGCCGCGTCCCGATGGGGCGCGGCCGTCGTTGTGTCGGGGGGTATGCGGGCTACGCGCCTGCGGCCTTGCCCGGCCCGGCGGCGCGCAGGGCGCTTTCCACCATGAACGCCGAGCGGCTCATGCCGCGCGCCTTGGCCGCGCGGTCGATGGTGTTGCGGATGTGCACGGGCATGGTGATGTTTACGGGAACCGACGTCGTATCCAGGAAGGACAGGTCGATATTCACCAGCAGCACGGCACCGTCGCGGGCATCCTCACTGCCGAGCACCGCATCGATCGGGGAGGGGGCAGGGGCCACGGCGTCGCGCTCCCCTTCGAAATGCAGTTCCACGGCCTCCTGCGCGTTGGTCAGGGCTTCTTCCAGAGTATCTCCCGCCGTGAAGCAGCCGGGAAAGTCGGGCAGGATCACGCCGTAGGCGCTGTCCGCATCCTTGTGGACGATGACCGGATAGAGCACGGTACTCACCTCTTGTTGTCCGTTGCGGCACGCAGCGGTACGCCGGACTGTCGTTCGATGCTGCACAGGGTGCCCAGGGGCAGATCCTTCTTGGGGTCGGGGACGATGGCCATACGCCCGTCGGGATGGCGCAACTTGAGGTGGCTGCCCCGCTTTCCCACTTCTTCGAACCCGGCGGCGCGAAGGCACCTGATGACGTCCCTGCTGTGCATGTACTCATAATGCGCATGGTACGCATCAGGGTCAAGAAAAAAGGATGCGCATGGTACGCATCCTTTCAGGTGCAAGGTTGGTGATTCGCTCGGGGATGATGGAAACAGGCTACTTCCGGTACCGGGCTTCCAGTTCTTCCCCGGCCCTTTCGGCGTCGGCCTTCATCTTGGCGCGGGCGGCGGCAAGGCGCTGCGACAGGGCCGGATCGGCCAGGGCCAGGATTTGCGCGGCCAGCCAGGCGGCGTTGCGCGCGCCTGCCTTGTCCAGCGCCACCGTGGCCACCGGAAAGCCGGGGGGCATCTGCACCGTGGCCAGCAGGGCGTCCATGCCGCCAAGGGCCGACGCCGCCACGGGAATGCCGATGACCGGCTTCTGGGTGCGCGCGGCCACGGCCCCGGCCAGGTGGGCGGCCATGCCCGCCGCGCAGATGAACACCTGGCAGCCTTCGGCTTCCAGCTTGGTCACCAGGTTTTCCGTACGTTCCGGGGTGCGGTGGGCGGAGCTGACGGTGAACAGGTAGGAAATGCCCAGGCTGTCGAGCACTTCGGTGCACGGGCGTACGGTGTCCTCGTCCGAGGCAGAGCCCATGAAAACGGCAACCTTGGTCATGCTGATCTCCTGTTGTCGATAAGGGTTCGGTAACCGGGCGTTGCGTGCCGCCGTGAACCGGTTCAATCCGGACTGGTATCTGCTGGACGGCGTGGCGGAACGCGCGGGCAGTGCCGAAAACGTCGTGCGTGGCCCATGCCGCTCCGTGCCAATCCATGCCGACCCGTTCAGGTTCGGTCGGGTTCGGTCATGCCCGGCTGGCCCGGCTGCTTCGGTCGAAGCCATCAGGACCGTTCGGGACTGGGTTCGATCAATCGTGGCCGGGAACGGCAAGCCGCCACCCGGCCCTTTCTTGCAGATGTATCCGCGCGCGGGGCTACGCCCCGCGCTTCAGGCCCTTGGCACCGATGTCGCTGCGGTAGTGGGCGTTGTCCATGCGCACCCGGGAGACGGCCTTGTACGCCAGCGCCTGTGCGTCGGCCAGGGTGTCACCCAGGGCGGTGACGCACAGCACGCGCCCGCCGCGCGACACGGAAGCGCCGTCGCGCTGCTCGGTGCCCGCCTGGAACACCTTCACCGGGCCCAGCGCCTCGGCATCCTCGATGCCGGAAATGGTCATGCCCTTGACATAGCTGCCGGGGTAGCCCTTGGCCGCCATGACCACGCCCAAGGCGGTTTCGCGCTTCAGGGGCAGGGTGGTTTCATGCAGGCGGCCCTGCGCGCCCGCCACCATGATGGCGGCAAGGTCGCCGTCAAGGCGCATCAGCAGCGGCTGGCATTCCGGGTCGCCGAAGCGGGTGTTGAATTCCAGCACCATGGGGCCTTCGGCGGTCATCATCAGGCCCGCGTACAGCACCCCGGTGAAGGGATGGCCGCGCTTGATCAGTTCGCGCAGCACGGGGCGGATCACGAGGTCGATCATTTCCTCGTAGCGCGTTTCGGGCAGCACCGGGGCGGGGCTGTATGCGCCCATGCCGCCGGTGTTGGGGCCTTCGTCGTTGTCGAACACGGCCTTGTGGTCCTGCGCGGAGGGCAGCGGAAGAACCGTTTCACCGTCGCACAGGCACAGGAAGGAGGCTTCCTCGCCCGCCAGCGCGCTTTCCACCACCACACGGGCGCCCGCGTCGCCAAAGGCGCGCCTGACCATCATGTCGTCCACGGCTTCCAGCGCCTCGTCCACGGTGCGGGCCACAACCACGCCCTTGCCGGCGGCAAGGCCGTCGGCCTTGACCACCACGGGCGCGCCGTTTTGGCGGATGTACGCGCGGGCCGCATCGGCAGTGTCGAACACGCCGAAGGCGGCGGTGGGCACGCCCGCCGCGCGCATCACTTCCTTGGCGAAGGCCTTGCTGCCTTCCAGTTGCGCGCCGTAGGCGTCGGGGCCGAAGCAGGGCACGCCCGCAGCGACCATGGCGTCCTTGATGCCCAGCACCAGCGGCAGTTCCGGACCGGGCACCACGAGGTCGATCTTTTCGTCCAGCGCAAAGCGCACCAGCGCGGGCAGGTCGCCGTCGGAAATGGACACGTTGGTGCCTTCAAGGGCGGTGCCGCCGTTGCCGGGCGCGATGAAGATGTCCTTGACGAGGGGGCTCTGGCGCAGCTTCCAGGCCAGGGCGTGTTCACGCCCGCCGGATCCGACGATGAGTATCCGCACTGTGGGCCTCCTGATGCGGCAAGGGGTGATGATGCGGGGGCCGCACGGCGGCTGGCCGGGGTTTTCCCCCGCGAGGATTCGTGGTAGCTCTCTGGTGCGCCCCGGATTGTATACAATATGCGGGCGCCGCGCGATGCCGTGTTCCGAGGTCATGGTGACCGGCTGTGACCGGCTGTGACAGGCGGTTGCGGTGCCGGTGCGCACAGGCCACCGCGCCGCGCCTCGCCGCGCCTCGTCGTGTCTCGCCGGGGCGCAGCCTGCGGCAAATCACCGGCGGCTTTCCGGTGGGTTGTCGATGTCCCCCCGCAAGGAGGACTGGCCGGTGCGTTGCGTGGGCCTCAGATACAGGCTTTTGCGCCGCCGCACAAGCCGCGCGCCCGCCGTCAGCACGCTCCGGGGCCCATCCAGAACATGTCCGGCGTCTGTTGAGAGCAGGTCCGTCGCATGCCCGGAACACGGCCCCATGCCCGACCGGTTTGCTGTCTGGCGCAATGCGCTGTCTGGCCCGATTCGACCGGGTCCCGTTTTCGTGTCGCGTCCATTATTCCGCCGTCCCCAGGAGTCCGCTTCCATGTCGCAGTATCGCTTCTTGCCCCATCTCGACCCCGAAACCCTGCACCGCGTGCAGACCGAGGGCCTGCGCTGGACCGTGCGCCACGCCTACGCCAACAGCCCGGCCTACAAGGCCAAGTTCGACGCGGCGGGCGTGCACCCCGACGACATCCGCACCCTCGACGACATCGTGCGCCTGCCCACCGCCAGCGTGGAAGACTTGCGCGAGGGCTACCCCCTGCCGCTGCTGTCCGTGCCGGAAAGCGACGTGGTGCGCATCCACGCCTCGTCGGGCACCACGGGCAAGCGCAAGATCCTGGCCTATACCCAGAACGACGTGGACACCTTTGCGCTGCAAATGGCCCGTTGCTATGAACTGGCGGGCCTTACCCGCGAAGACCGCGTGCAGATCGCCGTGGGGTACGGCCTGTGGACGGCGGGGGCCGGGTTCCAGCTGGGGTCCGAGAAGTTCGGCGCGCTCACCGTGCCGGTGGGGCCGGGCAACCTGGAAATGCAGTTGCAGCTGCTGGTGGACATGGGCGTGACCTGCCTGGGGTCCACGGCCTCCATGGCCCTGCTGATGGCCGAGGAAGTGGAACGCAACGGCCTGCTGGACAAGGTGAAGCTGCGCAAGGTGATATTCGGCGCAGAAACGCACAGCCCGCGCATGCGCGCCACCTTCGAGCAGAAGCTGGGCCTGACGGGCAGCTACGACATCGCGGGCATGACCGAAATGTACGGCCCCGGCACCGGGCTGGAATGCGACGCCCGAGAGGGCCTGCACTACTGGGCCGACCTGTTCATCATCGAAATCCTGGACCCGGCCACCCTGCAACCGGTGGCCCCCGGCGAGGTGGGCGAGATGGTGGTCACCTCGCTGCGCAAGGAAGCATCCCCGCTGGTGCGCTACCGCACCCGCGACCTGACGCGCATGCTGCCCGGCCAGTGTTCGTGCGGACGGTGCATCCCCCGGCACGACCACATCCTGGGCCGCTCGGACGACATGATCATCTTCCGGGGTGTGAACATCTACCCCGGCCAGATAGCGGACGTGCTGCACGAATTTCCGGCGCTGGGGTCCGAGTACCACATCCAGCTCACCCGCACCGATGGCCGCGACGCCATGCTGTTGCAGGTGGAACGGCAGGAAGGCACCACGGCGGACGCCGACGCGGGTCTGGCGCGCGAGGTGGGCGACCGCCTGCACAGGAAGCTGATGGCCCGCGTGGCCGTGCAGATGGTGGACCCCGGCGTGCTGCCGCGTTCGTTCGGCAAGTCCAAGCGGGTGACCGATCTGCGCATGGCTGACGGGTAGGGCTTGTTACGCTGTGGTCCTTTTGTCCTCTGCCTGACCGACCCGAAGGGCGCGCTGCGGTCGCCATCCGTAATGCTCACAAGTTCGCATGACGGTTGCCGCATCCTCCCGTCATAAAAATCATTCTTCCTTGGCAGAGGGCAAAAACCCTCTCAGCGTGAACAGGCCCTTTTGGAGTGGCCGACACTAACACACCGTCTTGCAAAGGCATTGAATGCACAAGGGCACACCGATGGTGTGCCCTTTTTGCTTTTCCTGCGTTCCAGCACGCGCTCACGGGCCTGTGGTCCGGGCCGCCTGCCGGTACCCGCTAGCTCAACATCCGGCTGGCCCACACCTGGGCGTCGATGCTGCTGCGGGCCACGTCCATGGGAGAAAAGCCCAGCTTCGCCATCAGCGGCAGGGCCTCGTCCCAGGCGCCGCGTTCCAGCAGCACGGCCAGGTGCAGTTCGTCGTGCATGGGCGAAGGCTCGCCGGAAAGGGCGGCCCGGAAGTCCGCGTCCAGCGGCAGGTGGGCCAGCAGCACGGGCATGGGAATGCCCAGCAGCGCGTCCAGTTGCGACAGCAGCCCCAGCAGGAACATGGATTCCGGCGCATGGGTGCAGGTGCGCACAAGGCCGCACAACAGTTCCAGAAAGCGCGCGCGGGTCACGGCCAGTCGCATGACTTCGGGCGGGGCGGCGCTGCCCGCCGTGTCGGCCAGGGTGATCACCAGCAGCCACTTGCGCAGCGTCTCGAAGCCCAGCAGCGATGCCGCGTGCTGGACCGAGGTTACTTCCTTCAGCAGGGCGAACCACGCCGAATTGATGTACCGCAGCAGGCGGTAGGTCAGGCCGGGGTCCACGGTCACGGCGCGCACCAGCTTGTGCGGGTCGGCTTCACCGGTCAGCGACTGCATCAGGTGCAGGCGCGAGGTCTGGGCCGACGACAGGGTGCGCCCCGGCACGATGACCGGCCTGGCGAAGTGGTAACCTTGGAACAGGGTGTACCCCAGCATGCGGCACTGGCCGAACATGGTCGCGGTTTCCACCTTTTCCGCCAGCAGCACGGCGTGGTGGCGTTTGCGCAGGCTGGCCGTGAGCGCGGGCAGTTCCGCCGGGGGCACGCCCAGCACGTCCACCTTGATGATGTCCGCCAGCCCCAGCAGCGGCAGGGCCTGGTCCTGTCCCACGAAGTCGTCCACGGCCAGCCGGTAGCCCGCCCGTTTCAGGGTGTGCAGCGCATCCACAAGTTCCGGCGTGGGGTGCACCGTTTCGAGGATTTCGGGGATGCACCGGTCCGGCGGCAGCACTTCCGCCGCGCCGGACAGCAGCAACCCTTCGGGAAAGTTGATCAGGAAGGGGGTAGTGCCAGGTATGGTCTCGCTGGCGATGGCGTAGCCGTCGGCGATGACCGAGGCGGTGGCCGCATCCGGGTCGTCGATGCGCGCGGGCCCGCTGGGGCTGTTGCGGAACAGCAGTTCGTGCCCCCACAGCGTTCCCGTTGCATCGAAGATGGGCTGCCGGGCGATGAAGATGGTGGGCTGCTGTGCGGAATTCTGGGGCTGCATGGGGTGCGGGCTCCGCCCCGCGTGCGCGTTGAGCAAGGACGGTGGCGCACCTGCGGCCCGTCCCGTGTGGTCCAGAGACGGTGGCGCACCTGCGGCCCGTCCCGTGTGGTCCAGAGACGGTGGCGCACCTGCGGCCCGTCCCGTGTGGTCCAGAGACGGTGGCGCACCTGCGGCCCGTCCCGTGTGGTCCAGAGACGGTGGCGCACCTGCGGCCCGTCCCGTGTGGTCCAGAGACGGTGGCGCACCTGCGGCCCGTCCCGTGTGGTCCAGAGACGGCGACGCACCTGCGGCCCGTCCCGTGTGGTCCAGAGACGGCGACGCATTCGCGGACCGTCCGGTGTGGTCCAGGGACGGTGGCGCACCTGTGGCCCGTCCCGTGGGCTATGGACGGCGACGCATCTGCGGCCCGTCCCGTGGTCAATGGACAGTGGCGCACCTGCCGGTCCGTCCGGTGGTCTGGTGCGAGCACTTCAGTATGGCAGGCGCGGCGGTCCCGGGCAAGGTGGTGATACCCCCAGAGCCGGAGGATGGGAGTATCGGCACATGGGGGTGAGCCAGCATTGCGCCGAAGGGGGGGCGGTGGCACTGCATCCGTACGCCCTTCCGATACCGCAAAGTCGTGCGAATGGTTGTTTTTTGCAGCGAATATACGTAGATGCAAAGGGTCGCCGTACCGGCGGCAGCAAGGGAAAGCGAGGAGGGACCGGTGCTCAAGAAGATCTCCACGCGGGATCTCAGACCCGGCATGTACGTGGTGGACATGGGCCTTTCGTGGCTCGAAAACCCGTACCTGTACAGCCAGGTTGGGGTCGTCGGCTCCGAGGGCGACGTGCTGCGCATCCAGCGCGAGGGCTTCATGGAAGTCTTCGTGGATACGCGCCGTTCGCTGGGGGGCGACGGCACCGACGGCCTGAGCGATGAAGAGGCCATTTCCGCCGAACTGGCCCGCGACCTGGGCGACGAAGACCCGCTGGCGCCCACCGTGTCCCTGACGGAAGAAATGCCCCAGGCCCGCGCCCTGTACGACGATTCCGTGGGCTTCGCGCGCAAGGCCATGGACATCATGCGCAAGGACGGCTTCGTGGACGTGCAGGCCGCCCAGCCCATGGTCGAGGGCATCCTTACCAGCGTCACCCGCAATGCCAATGCGCTGCTGGGCCTTTCCAAGCTGCGCTCGGTGGACGAATACACCTACACCCACTGCATCAACGTGGCCGTGCTGGCCGTGGTTTTCGGGCGGCATCTGGGCTTTGGCGACATCACCCTGAGCCGGGTGGGCCTGGCCGGGCTGTTCCATGACCTTGGCAAGGCCCGCGTGCCCGATATCATTCTGAACAGCCCGCGCCGTCTCACGCCCGCCGAGTTCGGCGTCATGAAGCGCCACCCCGAACTGGGGTGGGAACAGGTGCGCGACAATCCCATGATCTACGACGAGGTGCTGGCGGGCATGCTGGAGCACCACGAGAAGTACAACGGCCTCGGCTACCCGCGCGGCCTCAAGGGCGAGGAAATCAGCATCATCGCCCGCATCCTGGCCGTGGTGGACGTGTACGACGCCCTTACCAGCCGCCGTGTGTACAAGGCCGCCATGCTGCCCCACAAGGCGCTGGGCCTGATGTACGGCATGCGCGGGCAGGATTTTCATCCCGGCTTCGTGGAGCGGTTCATCCGGTGCCTCGGGATATACCCCGTGGGCAGCGTGGTGGAACTGAACACCGGCCAGCGCGGCGTGGTCAGCCAGGCCAACGCCCGCGAACCGCTGCTGCCGGAAGTGATCGTGGTGCGCGACCCCAAGGGCCGCCCGGCCCAGCATCGCAGGCTGGACCTTTCCGGCCAGACCGCCGTGAAGGTGGTGGCCTGTCTGGACCCGCGCGACTCGGGCATAGACCCCGGCCAGGTGCTGGGCACCTCCTGACCTGCGGGCCGCTGACGTGGCAGCGCCAGAGCCTGCCCGCCACCGTCCCGTGCATTCCGCTTTTCGTTACCGACGCCATGCCGTGAACAACGCCGGGGCACTCCGTTGGGGTGCCCCGGCTCCGTTTGTTGCAAGGCCCGTTTGTTGCGGGGTCCGGGTGCCGCAAGGGGCGGGGGTCAGGCGGTTATCTGCACGATGAGCGCCTGCAACCGGTCGGCCTGCTGCCGCAGCCCGTCCACGGCGCTGGCCGCCTCGTGCATGCCATCGGCCATGGCCTCTGCCACCTCGCGGATGACGTCGATGGCCATGGCCGCCCGCGCCGCCTGGTCGGCCTGCAGGCCCGCCCGGTCGGCAATGGAGCCCACCTCGTCGGTGGTGGCCCCCACCAGATGCACGATGCGCTCCAGCGCCTCGCTGGATTCACCGGCCAGTTGCGCGGTCTCGTCGATGGCCCCGCCCGAGGCGTCCACCCGGTTCATGCTGTCGCGCACCCCGTGCTGGATGGCGGTGATGGCCGTGTGCACCTCGCTGGTGGCCTGCATGGTCTTTTCGGCCAGCTTGCGCACCTCGTCGGCCACCACGGCGAATCCCCGCCCGGCATCACCGGCGCGCGCCGCCTCGATGGCCGCGTTCAGGGCCAGCAGGTTGGTCTGGTCGGCAATGTCGGCGATGACGGCCATCACCCGTCCGATGGACTCCGCCTGTCCACCCAGTTCGCGCATGCCGCCGCGCAGTTCCTCCGACCGCTCCACCACGCCGCGCATGGCCTCGCGCATGCGGCGCACCTTGTCGGAACCTGCCCGCGCCTCGTCCACGGCGCGTTCCGCCGCATCCGCTGCGCGCCCGGCAAGGCGGGTGGCGTCCACGGCGGCGGCGTTGACGTCCTGCATGACCGAAACGGTCTCGTCCACCCGGTCGCGCTGGGTTTGAGCGCCCATGGCCGCATCGCGCACCCGTTCGGCCAGCGATTCGGAACCGTCCACCACCTGGCGCGAGATGCCGTCGGCCTCGCGGGCGGCCTGGGCCAGCCGTTCGGTGCGGGCCTCGGCGTCGGCCTCTGCCTGGCGCAATTCGGTAAGGTCGGTGTACAGGCAGATGCCGCCCACCAGCGAATCGTCCATGGCATTGCGCATTTGCGCGGCGGCAATGTTCACCCGCCGCACCCCGCCGCGCCGCCCGGTCATTTCCACCTCGCGCACCACCGGCACGCCTTCGCGCATCACCTTGCCCACCACGGTCTGGCGGCCCGGGTCGCCGTAGAAGAATTCCGAGGCGCCCATGCCGTGGTACTGTTCCGGCGTTCCCTCGCGTTCGATGAGCGTCAGCAGGGCAGCGTTGCAGCGCAGCACTTTTTCCTGGGTGTCCACCACGAGGTAGGGCGTCTCTATGCTGCGCAGGATGCCCTCGGAGAAGCCCAGCGCGCCGGTGAGGTTGCCGGTCATGGCGCACAGTGCGTCGGCCACCTCGCGCAGTTCGCGGTGGAAGTTGCCCGCAAGGTCCATGCACCGGGGGCTTTGGGCCTGATCCCGCGCGAAGTCGCGGATGGCGTACAACGGTTTGATGACCTGGCGGTGCAGCACCAGCACCGCCACCGCGCCAAGGGCAAGGGCCAGGCACAACCCGATGATCTGGCTGACCAGCAGCGCGGAGACCCGGCTCTCCGATTCGCCCTGCATCAGGGTGACGGCCTTGTTCATGGCGTCCAGCACCCCGTCGCTGGCGTCCAGCAGGGCGGGGGCGGTGTCTGGCGCGGCCACGGCCCCTTCGGGCAGGGCGGCCTCCACCAGGCCGCGCAGGCGCAGCCATTCGCCGCGCACGGTCAGCAACTGGCCGCGCACGGCGGGGCTGGGCGTGGGCAACCGGCCCGTGGGGCCGTCGGCCTTCAGGGAGAGCGGGGCCTGCCCGCCGTCGATGAAGGCCGCCAGCGTTACGTCGAACACGCGGATCTGGTTGGCGATGGACTGGCGCAGTGCGGCCGGGCCGCCGTGCAGCAGGGCCAGCGCCTCCTTGGTCATCTTCTGGCTGAGCATGCGTTGCCGCCCGGCCAGGTTGACCGCCATGCCATCGGTGGTCTGGCGATTGGAAATGACGATGACCGCCATGCAGAGAGCGACGGCCAACAGGGCCTGCCCGAGAACCGCGAGAAGGATGCGCAGCCGGATGCTCATGCGGAGTACCCCCTATGGGCCCGTGTATGGCAGGGCGGGGGATGCTGGCCCATGATTATCATGCGCGCGGGTTGCGGGCTGCGCGAGAAGGCGCGCCGGGGGCAATGGGGCATGGGGCGGCATGGGGCGGCGGGGGGGGGGCGGCAGTGGCGCAGCCCGGCAGGCGGCGCGACGGGCTGGTTGCCGGGTGTTCACGCGCGCGCTGTGCCAGCGCCCACGAAAAAAGGGGACGCCCCTTGCGGAGCGTCCCCTTGCATCAACGATGGGTGCCGCGCGAGCGCTACGGCATCAGCGGGGCCAGCATCAGCCCGGTTTCCACGGGCAGGCCGAACATCAGGTTGGCGTTGGCCACGGCCTGACCGGAAGCGCCCCGGCACAGGTTGTCGATGGCCGAAAGAATGACAAGGCGGTTCGTGCGCTGGTCCGTCACCACGCCCACGTCGCAGAACATGGTGCCGCGCACGTGGCGGGTTTCCGGCAGCTGCCCGGCGGGCAGCACGCGCACCCAGCGCGACCCCTGCCAGGTCTGCTCGAAGGCCGCCTGCACGTCCTGCGGGCTGACGGGCTTTGCCAGCTTTGCATAGATGGTGGCCAGGATGCCCCGGTTGATGGGCAACAGGTGCGGGTTGAACGACACCACCATGGACGTGCCCGCGATGGCCGACAGCTCCTGCTCGATTTCCGGGGTGTGGCGATGCTTGCCGATGTTGTACGCCCGGAAGGTGTCGGACACCTCGCAGAACAGCGTGCCCACGGCGGCCTTGCGCCCCGCGCCGGTGGCGCCGGATTTGGCGTCCACCACGATGCCGTCGGTTTCCACCAGCCCGTGCTTCAGCGCAGCGTACAGGCCGAGGATGGTGGCCGTGGGGTAGCAGCCGGGGTTGGCCACCAGGCCTGCCTTCTTCACCGCATCGCCGTACAGTTCCGGCAGGCCGTACACCGCCTGGGGCAGTTCGGCCCGGCGGGTGTGGGGCACCTTGTACCAGGCCTCGTACACGTCGGGGTCGCGCAGGCGGAAGTCCGCCGAAAGGTCCACCACGCGCAGGCCGCGCTGGCGCAGGGTGGCCCCCATTTCCATGGCGGCCCCGTGGGGCACGGCCAGGAAGGCCACGTCGCAGTTGTCGGCCAGGTCGTCCGGGTCGGGCGCGGTCATGACCACGTCGCCGCCGGGCAGCCCGCGCAAGAAGGGATAGATGTCGGAAAGGGGGCGGCCCGCCTCTGTGCGCGAGGTGGCGCGCACAAGGCGCATGTTCGGGTGGCCCGCCAGCAGGCGGGTAAGTTCCATGCCCGTGTAGCCGGTAACGCCCACGAGCCCGGCGCGGATGATGGTCATGCCGTGGTCCTTGCGCTGTTTGATCTGTTAGGTCCGTGTGGTCCGTGTGATTTGGGGAGTCGTCGGGATCCGGCGGTTACTTCCTGTGCACCACGTACTTCATGCGCAGTTCGTACAGCACGCCCTCCAGCAGGCGCGCCTCGTCCGCGTCGGCGCAGCCGCGCGTCTTCTCTTGCAGCATGGTCAGCACGTCGATGGTGTGCTTGGCCATCAGCAGGTTCTCGCTGGTGCGCCCGGTGTCCGGGTCGGGCACTTCGCCCAGTTGCACCAGCGCCGACGAGGCCAGCGACAGGATGAAGGTGGAAAAGGTCACCTGCGGCATCTGTGCCGCACCATGGGGCGCGCCATCCTGCGCGCCGCCCTTGCCGCCGTCCTTGGCCCCGCCAGCCGCGCAGCCGCAGCCGGTACGTTCGTTGTCGGTCATGGTCACATCCTCGCGTTTGGGGCCGGGCAGGCGTTCTATTGCTCCGGCGCTCCTCGGACCCTCGTACCACCGAGGGGCTGTTGCAAAATTAGGGTTTTCGTCCGTTGGCAAGGAAAACGAGCCTGCCATGAGGGAGTATACTCTTATCGTATTCGACCGACATGGCAGGCGAAGTTTGACGCAGCCAACGGGCGAAGGGACAATTTTGCAGCAGCCCCTAAATCTCTGTTCCCGGCGTTACCGCCAGCCCGGCCTGGTACGCTGCCAGGGCCTGCTCCAGCACGTCGCGCGTGCCGATGTACCCGCCGCAGGCCCGGAAGCCTTCGGCCAGGGCGTGCAGCCCGGCGGCCAGGTCGGCCCAGTCCAGCCAGCCCATGTGGCCGATGCGGATGATGCGTTCCTTCATGTGGTCCTGCCCGGCGGCCATGATGACGCCAAAGCGCTCTGCGGCCACGCGCAGCACGCCGGTGGCGGGCACGCCTTCGGGCAGCAGCACGCTGGTCAGGCCCCATGTGTAGCCTTCCTTCACCAGCGGCTCAAGGCCCATGGCCGTCACCCCGCGCCGGGCCATCTGCGTCAGCGCCCACTGCTTGCGGTACACGGTTTCCAGCCCCACCTCGCGGAACATGTCCAGGCTTTCGTTAAGCCCTATGATAAGGCTGACCGGCGTGGTGAACAGGGTCTGCTGCTTTTCAAGGTTGGCCAGTTCGCCCCGGAAGTTGAAATAGAAGCACGAGGGCGGCACGGTGTCCGCCTTGCGCCAGGCCCGCTCGGACAGCGCGATGAGGCCGAGGCCCGGCGGCAGCATCAGCCCCTTCTGCGAACCGGTGAGCAGGCAGTCGATGCCCCATTCGTCCATGGGGCAGGGCGAGATGCTCACGGCGGAGATGCCGTCCACCACCAGCAGGGTGTCGCGTCCGGCGGTGAGCCTGGCGATCTCGCGCACCGGGTGCAGGGTGCCGGTGGACGTTTCCGACAGCTGCACCAGCACGCCTGCGGCGTCGGGGTGTTCGTTGAGGGCGGCTTCCACTTCCGCCGGGGTGACCGGGCGGCCCCAGTCCACCACCACGGAGACCACGTTCAGGCCGCGCACGGCGGCGATTTCGCGCCAGCGCTGGCCGAACTTGCCGCCTTCGACCACGATGACCTTCTCGCCCGGCCTGAACAGGCCGTGCACGGCGGCGGTCATGACGCCCGAGCCGGAACAGGCCATGGGCAGCACCGGCTGGGCCGTGCCGAACAGTTCACGCAGCTTGGGCTGCACCGCCGCCATGATGGCCTTGAAGGCGGGCTTGCGGTGGTGGATCATGTCATGGGCCATGGCCAGCCGCACCCGTTCGGGCGTGGGCGTGGGGCCGGGGGTGAGCAGGCGGGGCTTGTCGAGCATGCCGCAATGTCTCCGGTTCAGGCGCGGAATATCCGCGCGGTGAAGGATTTCAGGTAGTCGGTCTCGGCCATGGCCGGGTGTACCGGATGGTCCGCGCCCTGATGCCCCTGTGCGATGATCTGGGCCTGCATCTTTCGTTTCGCCGCGGCATGGGTGAGCACGCGGCGCAGTTCTTCCCTGTCGAGGTGCTGCGAGCAGGAACAGGTGACGAATACACCCCCATCGGCCACCAGGTCGAGTGCCAGTTCGTTGGCCCGCTGGTAGGCCGTCAGGCCCTGCTTGGCGTCCTTCCTGCGCTTGATGAACGCGGGCGGGTCCAGGCAGACCAGGCCGAACCTGCGGCCCTCGCGCCGCAGTTCCGTCATGGCCTCGAAGGCGTCGCCTTCTATGCCGTCGGCGTCGTCCACACCGCCCACGCCGTTAATCCCGTACGCGCGGCCATTGGCCTTGACGTTTTCCACCGCCAGCTCGACGGCAGGCAGGGACGCATCCACCAGCGTTACCGAGGCCGCGCCCGCGCGCGCCGCCGTGGCGCCAAAGCTGCCCACGTAGCAGAACACGTCCAGCACGTCCTGCCCCTTGGCAAAGCGGGCGGCAAAGGCGCGGTTGTCGCGCTGGTCGTAGAACCACCCGGTCTTCTGCCCGGCGGTGAGCGGCACGGTGAAGGTGCAGCCGTTCTCGGAAATCTCCGTCGTCTCGGGCACGGAGCCGTAGGCCACGCGCACTTCGCGGGTCAGCCCTTCCAACTCGCGCGAGGCCGTGTCGTTGCGCAGCAGCACCCCGGTGGCCCCGGTGGCCTCCACCAGCGCGGCCACCGCCGCGTCGGTCTGCGCGTCCATGCCCGCCGTGGTGATCTGGGCCACCAGCGTGTCGCCGTAACGGTCCACCACAAGGCCGGGCAGCATGTCGCCCTCGCCGAAGCACAGCCGATAGTGCGGCGTGTCGAACAGCGCCTGCCGCAAGGCCAGCGCGCGTTCCACCCGCTTTTTGAGCAGGTCCGCATTCAGCGGGTCGTTCTCGCGGCGGCTCACCATGCGGGCGCAGATCAGCGAGGCCGGGTTCACGTAGGCCGTGCCCAGGCAGCGGCCCCCGTCGTCCATGACCATGGCGGCCTCGCCCGGCGCAAAGTCCTTGAGCGGCGTGCGCTGCACGTCCACTTCGTTGCTGAACACCCACAGGTGCCCCACGCGCAGTCGGCGCTCTTCTCCGCGTTTCAGGATCAGTGTCTTCATGCGGTCCTTGTATGGCTATTATGGCGGAACGAGCCGGGGGAAGGGGAAAACCCCCTTTTCCAAAAGGGGGTTTTCCCCTTCCCCCGGACCCCCATCCCTTTTCCCCCAAAACGTTTTAATTGGGTTTGCACAGCCTACTGTGCCAGCCCCAAAATGAAAAGTTTTGAAGGATAGGGAGGGGGTGCGGGGGAGGGAAAGGAAACTTTTTCAAAAGTTTCCTTTCCCTCCCCCGCGTGAATTTACTCAGTGAGCCAAGCCCCAGTTCTCCCCTTGCCCCCAATCGACGGCAAGGGGGACGTCGAGGGTGACGCCGCCGGGTCGCACGCCGGACATGAGCGCGGCCAGGCGCTCGCCGGCGGCGGGGGCGTTGTCGGCGGGCACTTCCAGCAGCAGTTCGTCGTGCACTTGCAGGATGAGCCGGGCGTTCAGGGCGCGCAGTTCCGGGTCGGCGTGGGCGGCCAGCATGGCCAGCTTGATGATGTCGGCGGCGCTGCCCTGGATCAGGGTGTTGATGGCCTGGCGGCGGGCCTGCGACTTCAGCTGGGTGTTTTCGGAATGGATTTCCGGCAGCAGGCGGCGGCGGCCCGCCATGGTGGTCACGTAGCCCAGTTCGCGGGCGGTGGTTTCCGCCTCGTCGTAGAATTCGCGCAGCTTTTGCAGCTTGCTGAAGTACCGTTCGATGAACGCCTTGGCCTCGGTGAGCGGGATGCGCAGTTCCTGCGCCAGCTTCTGCGGCCCCATGCCGTAGATGAGCCCGAAGTTGATGGTCTTGGCGTTGCGGCGCTGGTCGGTGGAAACCTGATCCTGCGCCACGTCGTACAACAGGCTGGCGGTACGGCTGTGGATGTCCGCCCCCTCGCGGAAGGCGGCCAGCAGCGTGGGGTCTTGCGACATGTGGGCCAGCACGCGCAGTTCCACCTGCGAATAGTCGGCGGACACCAGACGCAGGCCCGGCGCGGCGGTGAAGCAGGTGCGCATGCGGCGGCCAAGGTCGCCCCGCACGGGAATGTTCTGCAGGTTGGGGTTGCTGGACGACAGGCGTCCGGTGGCCGTGGCCAGTTGGTTGAAGGTGGTGTGGATGCGCCCGGCGCCGTCCACCAGGCGGGGCAGCGGTTCCAGATACGTGGAACGCAGCTTCTCCAGCTTGCGGAATTCCAGGATGGCGTCCACCACCGGGTGGCGACCGGACAGCTTTTCCAGCACGTCCTGCGCGGTGGAGGTCTGGCCGCCCTTGGTCTTGCCGCCCGTGGGCAGGCCCAGCGTGCCGAACAGCAATTCGGCCAGTTGCTGCGAGGAGCGGATGTTGAATTCGCCCCCGGCGGCCTTGTAGACGTCGCGCGTCAGGCGGTCCAGTTCGTCTTGCACCTCGCGCAGGAAGGCGGCAAAGGCGTTCAGGTCCACGGCGATGCCCGCCGCCTCCATGTCGGCCAGCACGGGGATCAGCGGCATTTCCAGCGTGCGCATCAGGCGCGACAGTTGCGCCCCGGCCAGACGGCCCGACAGCGCGCCCGCCATTTCCAGCGCCAGCAGGCCGGGGTTGCCGGACGAGCGCTCCAGTTCGTCGCCCCAGCGGGCGGCCAGACGCGGCCAGCCGTAGTCGCGCTCTTCCGGGTTCAGCAGGTAGGCGGCAAGGCCCAGGTCGAACCAGCGGGCCGGGTCGATGCCGCCCCAGGCCGGGTCGGTGCGCAAGAGATGCTTCACGTCGGGCGCGGCCACCTGCGCGGCCTTGGAAAGGTGGCGGGCCAGCGCGTCCACCGGGCCGGAGTAGCGGCTTTCGCAATCCCCGGCGGCCACGGCGTAGGCAGTGATGGCGCCGTTGTCGAACACGGGCACCACGGCGGCGGCCACGCCTTCGCAGTCGGGCAGCTTGCCGGGGTCGGCGCAGGTGTTCACCGGGTCGGCCCGGCGGCCCTCGTCGCCGAACAGGCTGGCCTGCACCTGACCGCTGGAGCGCGGGGCAGAGGTGACGCTGCCGTTCTCGATCATGCCGGAGAGTTCGCGGGTAAGCTGACGCAATTCGAATTCGCGCAGCATGGCACCGGCCTCCGCCGGGTCCAGCGGGCGCACGGCCAGGTCGGGCAGGGTCACTTCCGGGCAGGCGTCGGTGGTCAGGGTGGTCAGCTGGCGGTACAGGAACATGGTTTCAAGGTGTGGCTCGAACTTGGCGCGCAGCTTTTCGGGCAGTTCGCCCACGCGGTCGCGGATTTCTTCCAGCGAGCCGAAGTCCTTGAATATCTTTTCCGCCGTCTTGGGGCCAACGCCGGGGATGCCGGGAATGTTGTCCGACGAATCGCCGATGACCGCCTGAAAGTCGGGCCAGCGGGCGGGCGCAAGGCCCGTTTCCGCCGTGAAGTCAGCCAGCGTGACCAGCTTTTCTTCCTTGGCAGCCGGGTCCCACAGCACCACGTTGTCGTGCAGGCACTGTTTCAGGTCCTTGTCCGTGCCCACGATGACCACGGGGCGCTCGGCGCGGTGGCGCGCCGCCAGCGAGGCGATGCAGTCGTCGGCCTCGCACCCGTCGGACACGACCAGCGGGAGGCCGAGCGCCCTTACCATGCGCTTGATGGGGTCCAGCTGTTGCACCAGCGGTTCCGGCGTGACCGCGCGCTGCATCTTGTACGGCGGGAACAGCTCGTGCCGGAAGGTCGGTCCCTTGCCGTCCAGCACGAAGCAGAAATTGGTGGGGCGCTCCTCGCGCAGAAGGCGCAGCAGGATGCGGGTGACGATGAACAGCGCGTTGGTGGGAAATCCGTCCGAACGCTGCATGCTCTGGTAGGCGTAGAAGCCCCGGAAGATGAAGGCCGAGCCGTCCATGAGCCACAAAGGCTCGCCGCGAAGGCCGAGGCGTTGGGTGAGCGACATGCTGGTTCCGGTTGGCGGTTTGGATGTGAGGGGATGGCGCGGGCCCCGTGCGAAGCGGGCGCGACCAGACGTGACCGGGCGCAACAGGGAGCAACGGGTGCGCCGGATGTGACGGGCACGCCGGACACGCCGGGGCTGCGCGGGAATGCGCAGCGGCTGCGCGCCCTGGCCGGGCCGCCTGCGCAAAGGGTATACGTCACGCCGCGCCCGAAGCAAAGCCGTTCGCACGGGCCCGGGCCGGTACGGACAGGTACGGGCTGGACCAGACTGGCCGGACTGGCGGGGCTGGCCGGAACAGGATGACGGAATCAGGCCGCCGGGCCGCGTGCCCGCCCGCATGCGGGAAGGAGGGCGGGGGCCCCCGTCACAGCGGCTTCACCCGCTCCCGCACATCCTTGCGCCAGCGGTTCAGCGGACGGCAGCAGCCCTGCCCCACCTGCAACACGGCGGCAACCTGGGCGTCGGACATGACCAGACGGCAGCGGTAGCGCGCCCCGTCCCAGAACAGGCCGGGGCAGCGGCGGTGGTAGCCGTAGGCCTCGCGGCCCGGCGGGCATTGGGCCTTGGCGCAGCAGAAGCCGCAGCCCACGCAGTCGCGTTGCAGAAACAGCAGGGCGAACACGGCGCATCCTCCTTCCCCGTGTGGCGCCGCATGTCCGTGGCGTGTGCCCGGTCTGATCCGTACGTGTGTCCCCATGCGCGGGGGGCGGGCGGCAGGGGCGGGGATGCTTCACCCATACCCCGGCACGCGCGGGTTGTCAGCAGGCGGGGCGGAATGCGTGTGGTCCGCTCCGTTTTTTTCTTGTCGGTTCGTAACATGCTGTAAGCGCACGGTTTCATTTCTCATGCCTCCCGCCATTCCGCCTTTTTTCACCCCCGTTTCGTCACGTTTCCTCCGTTTATCGTCCCCGCGATAGAACCCGCTGCCCCCTTCGCGCTACTCCCGTGGCTCACGATGCACGCCCCGCGCCCGGCTGTCCGGTTCCGGATGCCCCGGCGAGGCGGGCACACTCACCACCACAATCACTTCAACCAGCAAGGGAGGCGGGAATGGCGGATACGAACAAGACGGGCGCAGCGGCGGGCGCGGCCCCGGCAAACGGAGCGGCGGACGCCGACGTGACATGCTCCCCGTTCCTCACGGGCATCCGGGCGGTGCTGGGCGAACGCACCCCCGGCAACATGGCCCTGTGGGCGCTGACCGCCGTGCTGCTGCTGGCGCTGGTCAAGGAATCGGTTGCGCCCTCGTGGACCGTGGCCTGGAGCCACCCCAACTGGGGCACCGTCAACGTGGTGCCGGTGCTGGGCATCGGCGTGGGCATGGTGGCCGGGTTCCTGGGCGGCATGGTGGGGGCGTTCATCAGCCTGTTCTCCGTGCCCCTGTACACCCTGTGGCTGGGCCTGCCGGTCAAGGTGGCCCTGGGCACCAACAGCCTTGCCTCCGCCGTCATCGGCCTGATGGCGGCCATGGTGCACCTGTCCAAGAAGACTCCCAACATGAAGATCGCCTTCCCCATGATGGCCACCGGCTTTCTGGGCGCTGGCGCTGGCGCGTACCTTTCGCTGGGCATGACCCCGGAACAGCTGAAGATGTACTTCTCCGTGCTGGTGTTCGGCGCGGCGTTCTGGATGCTGTGGCGCGGCATTCGCCCCGCCCCGGCCAAGAGCGGCGGCTTCGTGGCCACCGAAAGGCAGGGCCTGCTGTACGCGGGTGGTGAATGGGGCGGCGTGCCCTACCGCACCAACATCCTGTACCCGGCCTTCGGCAACTTCTTCATCGCCGTGCTGACCGGCATCATCGGCGTGGGCGGCGGTTTCCTGTTCACCCCCATGCTGCACGCGGCCTTCGGCCTGCCCATGATGGTGGCCGTGGGCACCGGCAACTTCGTCAAGGTGGCCAACATCGGCTCGCAGTTCATCGTGCGCGGCGTGGCCGACACCGTCATCTACCAGCTGGCCGTGTTCGCCATGCTGGGCGGCTACTGCGGGGCCAACTTCGGGCGGCGTCTGGGCTGCGTGGTGGATACCCGCTACCTGCGCCTGCTGTTCGGCATCCTGCTGATCTTCGTGGGGTTGCAGTACATGGGGATCAAGCTGGGACTCGGCAGCGCCTAGGCTGCGGCTTGGTCTTTTGCGCGCTGACTGCGTCGAACTTCGTCCGGCATGTCGTCGAATACGAGAAGAGTATACTCCTCCCTGCCGGACTCGTTCTCCTTGTCAGCGCACAAAATCCCTGCGCCGCAGCAATGCAGCAGGCAGTCTCAGGAATGCTTATGCGCCCTGCGTCGCGAAAAGATAGCCCGAATCAGGGCAGAGAAGATTCATGAGCCCCTGTGCTGCAAGCCTTGGGCCACGTGAACGACAGAAAGAATGATGCGGTGGCCCCTGCGGCGCATCCGTAACGTATCCAATCAACGTCGGGAGAAACGACATGGCGAACAGAAAGGCCAGCAGGGCCGTGGACATCGCGCCGCGCAGCCTTGCGGAGGTGCGCACGGAAACGGTGGAGTGCGACCTGTTGATCATCGGCGGCGGCAACGCCGGGTGTTTCGTGGCCACCGAGGCCAGGCGGCTTGATCCGTCGCTGCGCGTGGTGATCATGGAAAAGGCCGAGATCATGCGTTCCGGCGCGTGTTCGGCGGGCATGGACGCCCTGAACACCTACATTCCCGAAGGCAAGACCCCCGAGGATCTGGTGCGCTGGAGCCGCGCCCAGGTGGGCGGCGGCCCCCTGCGCGAGGACCTGGCCCTGAGCAATGCCGAGGAACTCAACGAGGCCATCGACGACCTGGAGCGCTGGGGCCTGCCCATCCTGCGCGACGAAAACGGCAAGATCCGCTATCGCGGCAAGTGGGACATTTCCATCCACGGTGAACAGCTGAAGCCCATCATGGCCGAAAAGGCCATCGAGGCCGGGGCCGAGGTGTACAACCGCGTGGTGGGCACCGGCCTGCTCATGGACGATGGCCGCTGCGTGGGGGCCACGGGCCTTGGCGTGCGTGACGGTGCGTTCTACGTGTTCCGCGCCAAATCCGTGGTGGTTTCCACCGGCGGCGCGGGCACCCTGTACAAGTCGTACACCGCCGACTCCACCGACAGCGGCGCGCAGATCTGGATGTGCCCCTACTGCGTGGGGTCCGGCTACGCCATGGGCTTCCGCCAGGGCGCGGAGCTGTCGTCGCTGGAGCAGCGCTGGGTGGCCACCCGCACCAAGGACTTCTGCGGCCCCGTGGACACCATCTCGGTGGGCTACAAGGCCCCCATCATCAACTGCAAGGACGAGCGGGTCATGAGCCGCTACGCCCACCTCGGCGGCGACGCGGCCCCGCGCTTCATCCGGGCCAACGCCCCCATGGAGGAATGGCTGGCCGGGCGCGGCCCCTGCTACTGCGACACCCGCAACATGGCCCCCGAACTGGTGCAGGCCATGATGACCGACTACCTCAACGAGCGTCCGTCGTTCGTGCTGTTCCTGGCCAGCCGCGGGCAGGACGTGACCAAGGAGGCCATCGAGATCTACGGGTCCGACCCGTACATCATGGGCGGCCACACCATGGGCGGCTTCTGGGTGGACATGCAGCGCATGACCACCGTGCCCGGCCTGTTCGCGGCGGGCGAGACGGCGGGCGGCAACCCCAACAAGTTCGTGGGCGGCTGCGCGGCGGAAGGCAAGCTGGCCGCGCGCGGCGCCATTGCCTACATGGCGGCGGGCCTTGAAACGCCCGACGAAGCCGCCGTCAGCGCGCAGGTGGAGTCGGAAAAGGGCCGCGTGTTCGCGCCGCTGCTGCGCGGCAAGGACTACGACGGCGTGACCCCCACAGAGATGAAGGAACGCCTCCAGCGCCTGATGGACGAGTACGCGGGCGGCAGCTCGCAGTTCTACCGCACCAACGAGGAGCGTCTGGACTACGCCCTGCGCCACATCAAGATGCTGCAATCGCAGTTCGCCTACCTGAAGGCCGCCGACCTGCACGACCTGATGCAGGCCAACGAGACCATGGACCGCGTGGACGTGGCCGAGGCCGTGGTGCACCACCTTAAGGCCCGGCGCGAAACCCGCTGGGCCGGGTGGCAGACCCGCAGCGACTACCCCGGTCGTGACGACGCCAACTTCGACTGCTTCGTGGAAACCCGGCGCGACCCGGCCACCGGCGAGGTGACCGCCTTCACCCGGCCCTACGAGCAGCTGGTCCCCGGCGACCGGTTCAAGGCTTAACCGCATTTCATCCGGACGGAGGAACACATGCCGCCGAGAATACTGACCGAAAAGTGCAACGGTTGCGAAGGGCTGCCCGAATCGCGCTGCGAAGAAGCCTGCCCCGGCAACCTGATGGTGGTGGACGCAGCCACGGGCAAGGCCCGTTGCCGCTGCACGCGCGACTGCTGGGACTGCATGTCCTGCACCAAGGCCTGTCCCCGCGCCGCCATAGAGACGCGCATCCCCTACCAGCTGGGGTACCACAAGGCGTCCCTGCGGCCCATCATGGGCAAGGACCACATCACCTGGAAGTGCGTGGACATCCACGGCGTGGAAACCACCTACAAGTACCGCAACCGTCTGGCCGTGGACCCGGCCATCCGGACCGACAAGGACGCGTAATCACACTCCGGGGGGGCGGGGCGGCACGGACATCCGGTGTCCGATACCGCCTTTGCCCCCTTGCAATATGCCGCAGGAGCACTACGCTCTCCGCCAGGGGGGCTCATGGAACGCAACTGGCATCTCTGGACCGAGGATTTTTTCGCCGACCTGCCGGACGAGCGGGCGGCGTTTCTGGCGTTGTCGCGCCGGAGGGAATTTTCGAAGAACGACATGGTGTTTTTCGAGGAGGACTCCGGCGATTCGTGCTTCTACGTGGAGCAGGGCATCGTGCGCATCTTCCGCATCGCGCCGTCGGGCAAGGAGCCCATCTTCTTTCTGCGCAGGCGGGGCGAGATGTTCGGGCTGGCAGAGGTGCTGGATTCGGTGCCGCGCAAGGCCAATGCACAGGCCCTGACCCCGTGCGTGCTGCGCGAGGCGGGGCGGGACGAGTTCGAGAAGTTCCTGTCCGACAACTTCGGCGCGGCGCGCAGGGTTATTGCCACGCTGGGGGGGCGGGTGCGCTACCTGGGCGAGCAGGTGGGCAACCTGATGACCTGCGACGTGGGCACCCGGCTGGCCAAGCTGCTGGTGTACATGGCCTACGAGGTGCTGGGCGACGAGGCGGCATGGCACGAGCCCGCCGTGATTCCCGTGCGCCTGACGCAGGAGCAGATGGCCGCCATGACCGGCTCGTGCCAGCAGACCGTCAGCGACTTTCTGCGCGAGATGCAGGACGAGGGGCTGGTGCGGGTGACCCGCCGCGAGGTGGTGGTGCTGCATCCGTTGCGCCTGCTGGAACGCGCGGAACTGTAGAGGGGCGGAACAGGGCGGCGGTGCTGTTGCTTCGGCGCGCACCGCGTGCTAGCACCGCGACATGAGTACTCCTGCCCGTTCCCCGCGCCGTAATGCCCGGCCCGTGCTGCGCCGTGCGGCCACGCGCCTTTCCCCGTCCTGCGGCGGCTGCCCCGGCGCTTCCGATGCGCTGCGCGAGGCTGATGGCTCCGGCTCCCCCGTTCCCATCGACCCCTTTGCCCCATCGGCGTGCGCCGGGTGCCCTTCGGCCCGTGCCGAATCCGCGCATGACGCCCCCGCCGGGCAGCCGGGGGGGGCGGCCACTGCCGCATCTGCGGCGGCGGGCGTCCCGTCCGCAGTGCCCGGACCATCCGCCCCGTCCGCTCCATCCGCATCATCCGTACCATCGGTGCCCGGCCATGCCGCGCCCACGCGGGTCTGGCTGGCCCTGCTGGCCGTAGTGGCCGTGGGCATCGGCTGGCTGCTGGCCCGTCCGTTCATCCATACGCTGGCCGTGGCCATCGTGGTGGCCGCGCTGGCCGCGCCCCTGCAAGAACGCATCGCCCGCCGGGTGCGCCAGCCAGACCTGGCCGCGGCGTCAACCATCCTCACCCTGCTGCTGGGCGTGGCCGCGCCACTGGCCGTGTTCGTGGCCGCGCTGATTCCCCAGGCCCGCGCGCTGGCCCGCGCGGCCATGGCCTTTTACGCCGCGTCGGGTAACGGCGGGTCTGACACCGCCGCCGGGGCCGCCGCAGGCGTAGCCACGGGCGCCGCGCCCGCAGCCGCCGTTGCTGCGGGTTCCCTGCCCGCGCCGGTGGAACTGGGCCTGGCCCGGCTGCACGAGCTTTCGGTGTGGGTCACCCGGACCCTGGCCGATTTCGGCATCGACGCCCCGGACCTGGCCGACTTCGATCCGGCCAGCCTGCGCGGCACCCTGCTGGGCGCGGCCCGCCAGGCCGGAGAGACCGTGCTGCACGGCATTACCGCCGGGGTGGGCAATGCCGTGTACCTGTTCGGCCATTTTCTGCTGATGCTGTTCATCCTGTATTTTCTGCTGCGCGACGGACGGCAGATGATGGCCTTCGTCAAGCGCGTCTCGCCGCTGGCTCACGCGCAGGAGGACCGCCTGCTGACGGCCCTGCGCGGGGTGGCCCGCTCCGTGTTCATGGGCGGGGTGCTGGTGGCCGTGTTCCAGGGTGTCATCGGCGCGGTGGGCTTTGCCCTGGTGGGCCTGCCCGCGCTGTTCTGGGGCTTCGCCATGTCCTTCGCGGCCATGATTCCCGTGGTGGGCACCGCGCTGATCTGGGCCCCGGCCACGGCCTACCTGTACCTTTCGGGCGAGACGTGGCGGGCGGTGTTTCTGCTGGGGTGGTGCGCGGTGCTGGTCTCCAGTTCCGACGGCCTGCTGCGCGCGTGGTTCATGAAGGAAGGCGCGGGCATCCCCATGCTCTACCTGTTCCTGGCCATTCTGGGCGGGCTGAACATGTTCGGCATTCTGGGGCTGCTGTACGGGCCGCTGCTGCTTACCTTCGCCATGGTGGCCCTGACCATGTACGCAGAGGTGGCGGCGGAAATAGCGCCCAAGGACGGCGGGCCGATCCGCTGATGCGATCATGGCTTTCAGTCTCGTGAAATGACGAAAGGCCCCCGCCGCACGGGGGCCTTTTTCGTTCGGGGGAAGACGACGGGCGGGTGCACACCCATTGCTTCCCGAGCGGGGATGGCCCGCGAAAGATCAGTGCAGCAGCAGGGCCAGCGCCGGGGCGGCCAGCACGTTGACCAGCCCGGCCAGAATCATCACCAGACTGGCGATTGCGCCTTCCTCCTCCCCAACCCTGCGGGCCTGCGCCACGCCCGCGCCGTGCGCGCCCATGCCCAGCAGCGCCCCGCGAGCAAGACTGGTGCGCAAGGGCAACCACGCCAGCAGCAATTGGCCCAGGGCCGCGCCGAATACTCCCGTAAGCACCACGAACACCGCCGTCAGGTCCGGCACGCCGCCAAGGCTTCCGGAAACGGTCATGGCGAAGGGCGTGCTGATGGAGCGCGGCAGCAGGCTTTGCCGCATGTCGCCCGAAACACCGAGCAGGGTGGCCAGCCCCCAGGCCGAAAGCATGGCCAGACTGCTGCCCGTGGCCACCCCGGCCAGCAGGACCGGCCAGTGGCGGCGGATCAGGGCACGTTGCTCGAAGATGGGCAGGGCGAAGGCCACGGTCACCGGACCCAGCATGACCATCAGCCAGTGGGTGCCCCGGATGTAGTCGCTGTAGCCGACGCGCAGGGCCAGGGCCAGGGCCAGCAGCAGCAATGGCGCCAGGCACAGTGGCGACGTCCACCAGCGGCCCATGCGGGCATGCACCCAGCGGGCCGCGAGGTACAGGACGATGGTGGACGCCGACCAGAACAGGCCGGAAAGCAGGGGCAGGGCGGCAGGGTAAAGGTTCATGGCGTAGCTTACGAAGGATGACGGGGCGAACCGGACGGAGTCATGCCGGCATGGCTGGGATCGGAATTGCCCGGGCCGGCAAGGGCGTGGGCGGGGCCACGGAAGTGCATCCGGCAGCAGACATCCACCACCAGCGCCGTGCCGCCCATGACCGTCAGCGTGCCCAGCAGCACCACGGCCAGCAGCTTCAGCCCCAGCAGGCTCAGGAATTCCCGGTGGTCCAGCACCGCCAGCACGGCGGGCACGAAGAACAGCAGCATTTCGGCCATCAGCCAGCGGGCGCCGCGTTGCAGGTCCACCGCATTCACCGTGCCCGTGGACAGCAGCAGCAACACCAGCAGCAGCCCCACCACCCCGCCAGGCACGGGCAGATGGGCGTATCTGGCCACGGCTTCGCCTGCCAGCCACAGGGCGGCGAGGAACAGGCTCTGGATCAGGCGGCTGCGGCGGGCGGCCAACCGCAGGGAAAGGGAAATCTTGCGAACGGACATGTGATGCTCCTTGGCGCTGCTTGGCGTCGGTATCTACGTATGCCCGGCACATCTGGTCGTAAAATGAATTGACAGCATGGAAGATATTCCTGTTAGGAATAGAATATGGAGTTCAGAACGTTGCAAGCTTTTGTGGAAGTGGTGCGCCACGGGGGATTTTCCGCCGCGGCAAAGGCGCTGTTCACCACCCAGTCCAACGTGAGCAAGGCCGTGCGCCAGTTGGAGAGCGAACTGGGCGTGGTGCTGCTGGACCGCATGGGCAGCAGAAGCCAGCTTACGGATGCTGGCGAGGTGGTGTTTCGCCGGGCACGGGGCATCATGGCCGCCACGGAGGACATCCAGGGCGAACTGGACGACCTGCGGGGGCTGCGGCGCGGAACGTTGCGGCTGGGCGTGCCGCTGTTCGGCAGCCGCGTCCTGTTTGCGCCGGTGTTTGCGCTGTTCCGCACCCGCTACCCCGGCGTGGACGTGGGCATGGTGGAGGACGGCAGCAGGCGGTTGGGTGAATTGCTGCACGCGGGCGAGGTGGATCTTGCGGCGTCGCTGACGCCCATATCCGGGGAATTCGAGTGGCAGCACGTGCGCGCGGAGCCGCTGGTGGCACTGCTGCCGCCGGGGCATGCCCTGGCTGGCAAGCCCCGGCTGCGCCTGCGCGAGCTTGCGAACGAGCCGTTCATCCTGTTCGGCGAGGCGTTCCAACTGAACCAGATCATCCTCGATGGGTGCGAACGCAACGGTTTTCGCCCCAGGGTGGCGGCGCGCAGCGGCCAGATGGACTTCATCATCGGGCTGGTGGAAGCGGGGTTGGGGGTGGCGCTGCTGCCCCGGCTGATGGTGGCGGACCATACCACCACGGCGGCGCGGGTGTTGCTGGATGAACCGGACATGTGGTGGCGCATGGCGCTCATCTGGCGACGCGGCGGTTACCTGTCGCATGCGGCGCGCGCCTGGCTGGACCTTGCGCGCGAAGTGCATGGCATCGTGCAGGATGCCCCGGCCAACAGCGGGTGAGCGGATGGCGCGTGGCCGGAAACAATGCGTCCCCGCTCCATGGACATGGAGCGGGGACGGGGTGTTTTCGTGTGGCAGGGCGCGCGGCTATTCCACCGTCACGCTCTTGGCGAGGTTGCGCGGCTGGTCCACGTCCTTGCCGAGGTAATCGGCAGCCTCGTAGCTGAACAGTTGCAGGGCGGGCAGCACAAGGAAGGCGGCCATGGGGCCCCACGCGTCGGGGATGGACCAGGGGTGGTCCACCTTCAGCTCCACGCCGGGGTTGGTCAGGGCAATGATCTTGCCGCGCCGGGCCTGCACTTCTTCGATGTTGGACTTCACCTTGGGGAACAGGTCGTCGTTGAGCGCAAGCGCAAAGGTGGGGAAGTCCGGGTCGATGAGCGCGATGGGGCCGTGCTTCATCTCGCCGGAGGCGTAGCCCTCCGCGTGGATGTACGAGATTTCCTTCAGCTTCAGGGCGCCTTCCAGCGCCAGCGGGAAGCAATGGCCGCGCCCCAGGTAGAAGAAGCTCTTGGCCTTGGAGTAGGTGCGGGCCAGCACCTGCGCCTCGTCGCGCATGGCGGGCAGCACGGTTTCCAGCTGACCGGGCAGTTTCCTGAGGGTTTGCAGCACGTTGGCGCGTACCGTTTCGGAAAGGGCGCCGGTGTTGCGGCCCCAGTGCAGGGCCATCAGGGTCAGCAGCACCATCTGGCTGCACATGGCCTTGGTGGAGGCCACGCTGATTTCCGGCCCGGCCTGCGTGTAGATGACCGCGTCCGCCTCGCGCGCGATGGACGAACCCACCACGTTGCACAGGCCCGCCACCTTCACTCCGTGCTCCCGCGCTATGCGCAGGGCGGCAAGGGTATCCGCCGTTTCGCCCGACTGGCTGATGACCAGCACCATGTCCGCCGGGTCCAGGATGATGTCGCGGTAGCGGAATTCCGAGGCGATTTCCACGTTCACCGGCACGCGGGCCCAGCTTTCCAGCAGGTGCTTGCCCCACATGCCCGCATGGTACGAGGTGCCGCAGGCCACGATGTGCAGCCGCTTGGGCACCGGCAGCGCGGCCAGTTCCGGCAGGGTCACTTCCATGCGGTTCCAGTCCACGCGGCCTGCCAGACAGTCGGTGATGACCTTGGGCTGCTCGAAGATTTCCTTGAGCATGAAGTGCTTGTAGCCGCCCTTCTGGGCCGCCTGCATGTCCCACTGGATATGGTTGACGGCCTTTTCCACGGGCGAAAGGTCGGCGATGCGCATGACCTTCCATGAATTGGCGTCGATGCGCACCAGCTCGCCGTCTTCCAGGAACACCACGTCCCGGGTGTAGGGCAGGAAGGCGGGAATGTCCGACGCCACGAAGTTCTCGCCGGTGCCCACGCCCAGGATCAGCGGGGCGGACAGGCGCGCGGCGTAGAGCACTTCCGGCTCTTCGGGGGTGGTCAGGGCCACGGCGTAGGCGCCGTGCGCCTGGCGCAGCGCCCAGGCAAAGGCGTCGAGCATGGTGGCGTTGTGCTTGCGGCCCTCGGAAATGAGGTTGGCCAGCACTTCGGTGTCGGTCTCGGAATGGAAGACGTAGCCCTTGGCGGCAAGGTCGGCCTTCAGTTCCGCGTAGTTCTCGATGATGCCGTTGTGCACGATGGCGAGGCCGCCGTCGTTGGACTTGTGCGGGTGGGCGTTGCGTTCCACGGGAATGCCGTGGGTGGCCCAGCGGGTGTGCCCCATGCCCGTGGTGGCCACGGTGTTGGGGCAGGACGCCAGCTTTTCGTCAAGGGCGGAAAGCTTGCCCTCGGCGCGCACGGTGATGAGTTCGCGGTTCTGGACGAAGGCGACCCCCGCCGAGTCGTAGCCCCGGTATTCGAGGCGGCGCAGGCCTTCTATGATGAGGGGAACGGCGGGACGATGACCGGCGTATCCGATGATGCCGCACATAGGTGTGTGCTCCTTGGCAGAGGCGCGGCGGACGCCGCGCGGCGACGGCCTGGGTGGCCGCCGGAAGGTGTGGGCGAGGGCCGTAGGCTTTCGGAAAAAGCGGCGGCCGGTGCGGAAATCTTCCCGGTCGGCGCATGCCGCCCGAACGATTCCTCGCGGTGTGGCATGTATCAGGTTTGCGGCACGGTTCGCAACTGGTGCGGGGGCACGCGGCGGTGCGGAAAATGCGGTGCGCGCCCGGATGCGGCCTGCGGTGCGGTCTGCTTGCGGGGTGCGCGCCCGGCTTGCATGTGCCGTGAGCGCGGCCTGCGCGCGGCTCGCGACCGGGCCCTTGCACCTCGCGGCGTTCTGCAAGGCGCGGCGCGTGCCGCGCTACCTGCCGAAGAGGCGCGTCAGCCGCGCCAGTTCCGCGTACAGTCCGGGTTCCATCTGTTCCGGCGTCATTCGCCAGGCCCAGTTGCCCGCCGCCACGGAAGGCGTGTTCATGCGCGCTTCCGCCCCCAGGCCCAGCACGTCCTGCACCGGGGCCACGGCCAGTTCGGCCACGCTGCCCATGGCCAGGCGCAGCAGCACGCCGGGGGCCTCGTGCGGGGCAATGGCGTGCCCCACGTATTCTTCCACCCGGGCCCGTTCGTGCGCCGGGGCCGCTTCAAACCATGCCCGGGTGGGCGCGTTGTCGTGGGTGCCGGTGTAGACCACGCTGCGCAGCTCGTGCCGGAAGGGGACATCGGGGTTGTCGGCGGGGTCGCCGCCAAAGCCGAACTGCAACACCTTCATGCCCGGCAGGCCGAAGGTCGCCTTCAGTTCGCGCACGTCGGCGGTTATCACGCCCAGGTCCTCGGCAATGAGCGGCAGCGCCGTGAACCGCCGGGCCAGTGTGCCGAACAGTTCCATGCCCGGCGCATCCACCCAGCGGCCATTGATGGCCGTTTCTTCCGCCGCCGGAATTTCCCAGTACCCGGCAAACCCCCGGAAGTGGTCCAGCCGCACGATGTCGGCCATGCGCAGGTTGTGCGCCACGCGACGCACCCACCAGGCAAAGCCGTCGCGCCGCAGGGCGTCCCAGTCGTACACCGGGTTGCCCCAGCGCTGGCCCGTGGCGCTGAAATAGTCCGGCGGCACCCCGGCCACGTGGGTGGGGGCGAACTGCGCGTCCAGCCGGAAATAGCAGGGGTTGGCCCACACGTCGGCGCTGTCGTGGGTGACGTAGATGGGTACGTCGCCCACCAGCCGCACGCCAAGGTCGGTGCAGGCGGCCCGCAGGTCGTACCACTGGCGGAAGAACAGGTACTGGCAGAAGCGCACGTGGTCCAGCGCGGCGGCCTCCTGTGCGTCCAGCAGGGCCAGGGCGTCCGGGTGGCGGCGGGCGAAGGGCTCGTCCCAGGTGGTCCAGGCCGCCCCGCCGAAGCGTTCCTTCAGCACCGTGAACCGGGCGTAGTCGTCCAGCCAGTGGGCGTTGCCCCGGCAGAAGCGCAGGTAGGCGGTGTCCATGGCCAACTGGTGGCGGTTGCGTTCCCATGCGGCGCGCAACAGGACGCGGCGGTGGGCCTCCACGGCCTCGAACCGGACCGGGCGGCCAGAACCGTGTGGTCCACCCGATTCATGCGTCGCCTCGCGGAATTGTTCCGCCCCGGCGTCCACGTCTGCCCACGAGACAAAGCCTTCTTCGGCCAGCCGTTCGGGGCTGATGAGCAGGGTATTGCCCGCGAAGGCCGAGGGGCTGGAATAGGGCGAATTGCCGATGAACGTGGAGGTGGGCGCAAGGGGCAGGAACTGCCACACCGTCTGCCCGGCCCCGGCCAGCAGCCGCGCGAAGGCGTGCGCCGCCGGTCCCATGTCGCCGATGCCGAAGGCCGAGGGCAGCGAGGTGATGTGCAGCAGGATGCCGCTGGCGCGGACCGGTCGGGTCATGGCGTGCTCCTTGAAACATGTGCGGCTGCGGGGGGCGCGTCCGGATCATGCATGATGGACGAACCCGACTGCAAGGCTAGCATGAACGGCAACCGGGCGCCATGCGCGTGGATGGCGCGCTGCCGGGCAAGGGGTGCAGGGGCGGTGGGAAGCGGGGGCGAGCCGGATGGGGCTGGGCCGGGCCGGTGAAGCCGAACAGGGCCGGGATACGCCAAACGACAGCGCACGCAACCGTCCCCGCCCGCACGGCAAGGACATCATTGCCGCACGCGGTACCAGTACCCGTAACTGGTGGCAAAGCCCAATCCCTCGTACAGCGCGCGGGCGGGCGCATTGCCCTGCCCCACCTGCAACCATGCGGTGCGTGCGCCGTCCCGCCGGGCGGCTGACAACATGGCCGTGACCAGTGCACGCCCGTGTCCCTGTCGCCGCAGGTCGGGGCGGGCCGCCACGGCGAAGATGCCGTACGCATCGCCCGTGCGCACCCCAAGGCCGCACACGGCGGGCTGGCCGTCCACGTGCAGCAGCCAAGTCTGCCCGACGGAACCAAGGGTGTCCAGCAGACCGCGCAGGACGGGATTTTCCGTGGCGCTGCCGGTGCGGCCACGCACTGCGCCTTCCGCCGCCAGCCACGCCGAGTGGGGCACCATGGCGCAGCGGCGCGGCGCGGAGGAGGGGGCACCGGAGCGGGGTGGGGTGGCATGGGGGGCGGCATGCGCATTCGCGGCCCATCCTGTCAGGTCCAGCTCCTGCACCAGCGTGGGGTCGGTGGCGGTGTAGCCCAGGGCTGCCAGCACGGGGTCGAGTCCGCACCCCACGGCGCAATGGGGAGCCTCCATCGCATTCTGCCCGGAGTTTCCGTCAGCACAATCCGTTGCCTCGTTTCCGCCTTCCAGCGGCTCCGGCAGCCGGAACTGCGGAGGCAGGCCGCGCGCGGCAAACCAGGCCTCGGCATCGCGCACGTGGCCTTCGTCCCACGTCACGCCCGCGCCCGCAGGCAGCAGCGGCACCCCGCTGTTGATGCGCATGGAATAGCCCCCAGCCGCGCGCAACAGCAGGTTGCCCCGCCGTTCCTCTTCCTGCGCGGGCCATGCGGCAAGGCAGGCAGCCTCCAGCCGCAGGCAGCGGGCCAGGCGTTGCTGGTGGATGGCACATGCCGGGGCCACCTTGAAGGTGAAGGGCGGGCGGTATGCAACGTCTTGCGCAATCACGGAAGGTCTCCCGGTTTCCGAATCCATGGCCGCCTCCCTTGCTCCGCAAACCGTGCATGACGGGCTGCCACAAAACGGAAGCCCCTGCGGCGTGGGCGGCAGGGGCTGCATGTACGGAGGATGCCGGGCATCACTCAATACACGTACAGGAAACCGGGCGCAGCCACCCGCGACGCCGGTTGCAGGTCCAGCACCGTTTCCAGCGCATCGCGCAGCCACGACGAGGGCTTGGGCTGTTCCACCAGCACGGGCCGTTCGGCAATGCCGCACAACTGCTGCAAATCGGTCAGGGCCATGTCCATGCCGCCCAGTGCGTCCACCAGGCCCAGTTCATGGGCCTGCCGCCCGGTCAGCGCGCGGCCGTCGGCCACGGCGCGCACCTTTTCCACCGGCAGGTTGCGCGAGTTGGCCACCTCGGTCACGAACTGGTCGTACATGTCCATGACCAGCGCTTGCAGGTACTCGCGTTCCTGCGGGGTCATGGCCCGGAACGGCGAGCCCGCGTCCTTCATGTCGCCGGAAACCAGCGTCTGCCGGGCCAGGCCCAGCTTGTCCATCAGGCCCTGCACGTTGGGCAGTTCCATCTTCACGCCGATGGAACCGGTGAGCGTGGCGGGGTTGGCGATGACGCGCGTGGCCCCCAGCGAGATGTAGTACCCGCCGGACGCGGCCACGGTGCCCATGGACACCACCACCGGCTTCACGCGGGCCATGCGGCGCACGGCGTCCAGCAGTTCCTGCGATGCGGCAACGCCGCCGCCGGGCGAATCCACCCGCAGCAGCACGCCGCGCACCGAAGGATCGTCGCGCAGCGTGTCCATCCACGCGGTGGTCTTGGAAATGTCGGCAATCATGCCTTCAACCCGCACCACCCCGACGCGCGGGCCCGCGAACGGGCCCGTGCCGCCGGTCAAATGGCGCAAGGCGGCCGAAGCCCCCATGAAGAGGGCAACGGCCGCCAGAATGAGCAGGAATCCGAAGATGAACGGATGCCGCTGGCTGAAGGAAGGTCTAGCTGTCGGAAGCATCCTCTTCCAGCTTCTGCTTCAGCAGGTCACCAAGGTTCTGGCCACCCGTATCGGCGGGACCGGCGCGGAATTCCTTGGGCTTGCGACGTTCTTCCTCGTCCTTGAGCTGCTTGATGGACAGCCCGAGGCGACGTTCTTCGGCGGAGACGTGGATGACCTTGGCCTGAATGACCACGCCTTCCTTGAACATCTCGGAGGGAGACTTGATCTTCTTCTGGCTGATTTCGGAGACGTGGACCAGGCCTTCGATGCCTTCTTCCACTTCAACGAACAGGCCGAAGTCGGTGATGTTGGTCACCGTGCCTTCGATCAGGCCGCCCACCGGGTAGCGCGAGGGCACGTGGGTCCACGGGTCTTCGGTCAGCTGCTTGATGCCGAGGGTGAACTTTTCGTTCTCCTGATCGACGGTCAGCACCTTGGCCTGCACCACGTCGCCGGTCTTGAACACTTCGTTGGGATGGCGGATCTTCTTGGTCCAGCTGATGTCGGACACGTGGATCAGGCCGTCGATGCCGTCCTCGATGCCGATGAACATGCCGAATTCGGTGATGTTCTTGATCACGCCTTCAAGGATGGTGCCTTCGGGGTACTTTTCGGCCACAACTTCCCACGGGTTCGGCTTGACCTGCTTCATGCCGAGGGAGATGCGCTTCTTGTCCTGATCGACGCCGAGGATGACCACTTCCACTTCGTCGCCCACGCGCACCATCTGGGAAGGATGGCGCAGCTTGCGGGTCCACGACATTTCGGAAATGTGCACCAGACCTTCCACGCCGGGCTCCAGCTCGACGAACGCGCCGTAGTCCACCAGGTTGGTCACGCGGCCCTGAAGCTTGGCGCCTTCGGGGTACTTGGCGGTGATGTCCTGCCAGGGGTCGGCCACCAGCTGCTTCATGCCCAGCGACACCTTCTGGTTGTCGCGGTCGAAGGAGAGCACCTTCAGCTGAAGTTCCTGGCCAAGGGTGACCAGTTCCTTCGGGTGACGGATGCGCTTCCAGGACATGTCGGTGATGTGCAGCAGGCCGTCCAGCCCGCCAAGGTCCACGAACACGCCGTATTCGGTGATGTTCTTGGCCTTGCCGACGACGATCTGGTTCTCTTCGAGAGTGCGCAGCAGATCCTGACGCTTGGAATCGCGTTCCTCTTCAAGCAGGACGCGGCGGGAAACGATGACGTTGCTGCGCCGACGGTTGATCTTGAGAACACGGAATTCGTATTCCTGGTTGACCAGCGCGTCCATGTCGGGGACGGGGCGCAGGTCCACGTGCGAACCGGGCAGGAAGGCTTCGACGCCGCCGAGATCGACGGTGTAGCCGCCCTTGATGCGACGCACGATGCGGCCGGTGATGACCCCGTTGTTTTCCTGAATCTCTTCGAGCTTGTCGAAGAGCTGCATGCGCTTGGCCTTCTCGAAGGACAGGGTGATGGTGCCTTCCATCTCGTTCTTGCGAACGACGAAGACGTCCACCTTGTCGCCCACGGCGATGTTGACCTTGCCGGTGCTGTCCCTGAACTCGGAAGCGGAAATCTGCCCTTCGGACTTGAAGTTCACGTCGACGAGGACGCTGTCCTCATCCACGCGAACCACCTCGCCCTTGATGATCGACCCTTCTTCGAGGTCGCCGAAATCGGAGCTGAGGTAATTCTCGAGGGCGCTCTCGAAACTCAGATCCATTTCAAGAGCGGCGTTTTCCATGTTTTCGGGGGTTGCTGTCATACGTTTCCTCCAACCGACGCAAATTTTCCCGCCCTGATGCGCGGGATTGGTCTGCATAGCAGAATGCCCGGGGAATGACAACCGCGCGAGGCGCGGCGGATGGTGAAGTACGGCAAGGGCCGCCCGGAAACCGGTCGGGACCGGTCGGGACCGGTCGGGACCGGCAGGGAACCAGTCGGCGGACCGGGCAGAGGAGGCGGGGGCGGCGTGCGGTGCGGGGGCGGCCTTTCCGCTGCCGGTCCCGTCCTTGCCCTGTCCCGCTTTGCCCGGGTTCCGTTCGGCCTTCGGCCCGGTTCCCGCCAGCTTCCGCGCCCCTACTCCTCCGGCTCGGCCAGGGCCACCAGGTCGTAGGTCCGGGCCTCCACGATGTCGGCCTCCACCAGCGCGCCGGGAACCACACCGGCCCCGCTCACGTAGGTAACCCCGTCTATCTCCGGGGCCTGGAACCAGGTGCGGCCCGTGTGCAGGCCGGGCCATTCGTCGTGGGGGGCGTCCACCAGCACGGGCATGCGCTGGCCCACGTAAGATTCCATGATCTCCTCGCTGATTTCGGCCTGTACCTCCATCAGCGCATCGCGCCGCCATTCCTTCACCTTGTCGTCCACCTGCCCGGGCATGGCGGCGGCGGGGGTGCCTTCCTCCGCCCGGTAGGCGAACACGCCAAGGTGGTGAAAGCGCGTTTCCGCCACGAAGTCGGTGAGCGCGGCGTAGTGTTCCTCCGTCTCGCCGGGAAAGCCGACGATGATGGAGGTGCGCAGGGCCGCGTCCGGAAAGTGTTTGCGG